>JBLHND010000065.1:0-17402 GCA_047622605.1 Motiliproteus sp.
CAGTGGGCAGCCACGCATATCGACCGCAGTATTCCGGGGGGTAGCCTTGCAGGCATCCTTGTTATCTGGAACGCCATCGCCATCCGCATCGACAGGCGCCATAACCACCGGCGCAGCCACCTTGATGACATCACAGCCAGGGACCTGGGAATCCTTGAACCAGCTGGAAGAGCGCACACACTGGCCCGAGCTGTCTTTTACAAACCCGCCTGACGCGCTAGTCACATAGGGCGACTCGTGAGCAAAAACCGTCGCAGGCAGTGCCAGCAGAGATGAAACCGCTGCAATCACTAGTATTTTTTTCATTCGTTATCCCTTTCTCAGCCAGCCCTGTAATTATAGAATCTGGTTGTAAGTATTTGATCGACCAAGGCTTCCCTTAGCATCCAGTGTTTAGTCTAGCACCAAAGCTGTCAGCGCAAACATATAGCCCGATGAGAACCTATATGCCATTCGATGTCAGTCGAAAATTCCAGCTCATAAGCTCGAACATAATACACAGAGCAAGCCAAAGAAAACAATAGTTCAATCATCGCAACCCAAGCACATCCTGCATGTCAAACAAGCCTTTATCTTGCAGGCGTAGCCAGCTGGCGGCGCGCACGGCACCCTTGGCAAAGGTCATTCGCGAGCTGGCCTTGTGGGTGATCTCAACACGCTCGCCTTCGGTCGCAAAGAGCACCGTATGATCACCGACGATATCGCCGGCGCGCACCGTGGAAAAACCAATCTCCTTGGCAGGACGCGCCCCGGTCTTGCCTTCTCGACCATAAACGGCGCACTCGGACAGATCGCGCCCCAGCGCATCTGCGACCACCTCTCCCAACCGCAATGCCGTGCCTGACGGAGAGTCGACCTTGTGGCGATGATGCGCCTCTATGACTTCGATATCGTAGTCCTCGGCCAGGACCTTGGCCGCCAACTCCAGCAATTTAAAACAGAGGTTAACGCCGACACTCATATTAGGAGCGAACACCACCGCAATGCTGGTCGCCGCCTCTGCAATCAGCGCCTTCTGCGCCTCATTAAAGCCGGTGGTCCCTATCACGATCGACTTGCCATGCTGACGGCAGAATTCCAGGTTAGCCAGTGTCAGCTCGATGCTGGTGAAATCGATCAGCAGGTCGAAATCATCCACCCGCTCGGCCAGGCTACCGACTGCCGTGACGCCCAGGTTACCGGCACCGACCAGCTCGCCGATATCGGCACCCAGCAGTGAGCTATTGGGGTTAATAATCGCCGCACCCAGGGTTGTTTCGGGCGCATCAAGTACGGCCTGTACCAGATTCTTACCCATACGCCCGGCCGCACCAGTGATCGCTATACGCGTCATCTTTAATCACCTCAAAGTTAGTATTGAGACAGTATACAGACAACCGCGGGGATGCCGAGACTTGGCGATAAGGGAAAGTTTTACCTTATCGTCAATACCGCTATTGCATTCAACAACGAGATGCTGCTTAATACGCCCCACGCCAGAGATGGCAATGCAGATGTGGCGGAATTGGTAGACGCGCTAGCTTCAGGTGCTAGTGTACGTATGTACGTGGGAGTTCGAGTCTCCCCATCTGCACCAATTATTGTACAATCCTCGTTCGATTCTATGACCCGTTTATTGGTCATTCGGCCCTCTTATGCGGCCTGCTGATTACCTTGGCACTCTCTATAGCTTTACATCCAGACTCAACTGCGGCCTTGCAAGCACTCTTGCCTCGCAGACTGATGCTCGCTTATCCCTCTCCGCCAGAACATGCTGGCCGATTGCCACTCTTTGAGTTATAACATAACATTGTTCTAGAGCCTCTGATCGTCCCATGACCCCTATTTCCCGCAACGATCCGTTACCTGCCTTTAGTGTCGGCCACGATCACCGCCACTGTATCGACCAAGCGCTCAGCCGCGCCCAGCAGCTGTGCAAGCAGCAACGCGCCCGCCTGACGCCCGTCCGCCAGCGAGTACTGGAGCTAATCTGGCAGAGCCACCGGCCGCTGGGGGCCTATCAGATTCTTGAGCAACTATCCCGGGAGGGCTTTAACTCCGCCCCGCCAACCGTATACCGTGCGCTCGAATTTCTGCTCGAACAGGGACTGGCACATCGCATCACCTCACTGAACGCCTTTATCGGCTGCAGCCACCCCGAGCACCGCCATCAGGGCTACTTCCTGATCTGCCGCGGCTGCGGCAGCACTCAGGAGCTGCAACAAGACACTCTGGACGTGCATCTGAAACAGGCCGCCGCCGCCGAGAACTTTATTATCGAATCACAGATTGTCGAACTCGGTGGACTCTGCCCGAGCTGCCAGACAGCCCCTGAGGCGTCGCACCCATGAGCCCCTTGATCGAGACCCGCCAGGTCAACCTGGCTCTGGGGGGCCGTACGGTTCTAAGCAATATCAGCCTCCAGCTGGAAGCCGCCAAGATTATCACCCTGATCGGCCCCAACGGCTCGGGGAAATCAACCCTGGTGCGCCTGCTGCTCGGGCTGATCAAACCCGATAGCGGCCTGGTTCATCGCCAGCCACGCCTGCGGATCGGCTATATGCCGCAGAAACTGCATATCGATGCCACCCTACCCCTGACCGTCAAGCGCTTTCTGCAGCTGGCCGGTCGTTACCCCGACAACGTATTGCAGCAGGCGCTGGTACAGGTTCGTGCCGATCATCTGCTGGGCAGCCCGATGCAGCAGCTTTCTGGCGGCGAGACCCAGCGCGTGCTGCTGGCGCGGGCACTGCTCAGAAAGCCCCAACTGCTGATTCTTGATGAACCGGCACAGGGCGTCGATGTTAACGGTCAGGTCGAGCTCTACGCATTGATCGCCGACCTGCGCCAACGGCTCGGCTGCGGCGTGCTGATGGTCTCCCACGACCTGCACCTGGTGATGGCCAGTACCGATACGGTGATCTGCCTTAACCAGCATATCTGCTGCTCGGGCCATCCGGAACAGGTCAGCAACGACCCTTCCTATATCGCCCTGTTTGGTCGCAAGGGCGCGGATAACCTGGCGTTGTATAATCACCAGCATAACCACCAGCACGATGTGCACGGCAATATCATCAGCGACCATCCGCACATCCCCGATGATGACTGCTGCGGGAGTAACCACTGATGGCCGACTTTCTGATCCGGGCACTGCTGGGGGGGATAGGCGTGGCTATTATTGCCGGCCCTCTGGGTTCCTTTGTCGTATGGCGACGGATGGCATACTTCGGCGATACCCTGGCTCATGCCGCACTGCTGGGCATCTCACTCGGCATCCTCGCCGATATCGATCTGAACCTGGCGGTGATTATCTGTTGCGTACTGCTGTCGCTACTGCTGGTCTCACTGCAACGCCGGAACTTCATCGCTACCGACACCCTGCTCGGCATCATGGCCCACAGCACCCTGTCGCTGGGACTGGTAACCCTGAGCTTCCTACCCGAGGTACGTGTCGACCTCATGGGTTACCTGTTCGGCGACTTGCTGGCGGTCAGCCAGAATGACCTGTTGTGGATCTATGGCGGCGGCATTCTGGTACTGGGTCTGTTGATCTGGCTATGGAATCCGCTGCTGGCGATCACCATCGACGAGGAGCTGGCTCAGGTGGAGGGGGTTCCTGTCGCCCGAGTGCGGCTGGCGCTGATGCTGCTGGTCGGGATCGTTATCGCGGTCGCGATGAAGGTGATAGGCGTACTGCTGATCACCTCCCTGCTCATCATCCCGGCCGCCGCATCCCGGCGCCTGTCCGACACACCGGAGAAGATGGCGGTGCTAGCCAGCATGATCGGGGTGATCTCGGTCTGCCTCGGGCTGGGCGCCTCTTATATCTGGGATACGCCAGCCGGTCCCTCGGTGGTGGTCTGCGCGGCACTGCTGTTCCTACTGATCCAGCTGCTGCCTTCTAAGCGGCTCGGGCGTTAGGGTTCGAGGCGACGTTAACGCCGCCCCAGCTGCTGCAGTAGCAGGCCACCCAGAATCAATCCCAGACCCACGAGGGTTGAGGGCAGAATCTGCTCGTCGAGCACCGTACTGATCAGCACCAGCGACAGCAGAGGAGCGATAAAGATCAGATTGGCGATGCGGGCAGTGCTCAGGGTCAGCTTCATCGCCAGCAACCAGCACACAAAACTGATCCCCATCTCGAACAGTCCTATATAGCCGGCACCCCAGAGACCGCGCAGATCCCATTGCGAGAGTTCTCCGGTCGCGGCGCAATAGATGACCAGCAGCACCAGCGCCACGCTAACATTCATAAACAGGCTCGCCACCGGCTCACGGCTGTCGCGGGTATTGAAGATCCAATACAACGCCCAGACCAGGGTACTCGTCAACGCCAATAACACCCCGCTGAGACTCTCAAACTGCAACGTCAGCAGCTCGCCACGGGTCGCGATCACCAGCACGCCGCCGTAACAGACCAGCGCCGCCAGCGCTTCGGCCAGCTTTAGGCGATGCCCCAACAGGGGTACGGCCAGCAGGGTCAGGGTCAGCGCCCAGGTGTAGTTGAGTGCCTGCGCTTCCTGTGCTGGCAGGCGATCATAGGCGTGGAACAGCAACAGATAATAGAGCGTCGGATTAAGGGCCCCGAGCAGCAACGAGGCCTTGGCATGCTCCCTGAATAACCCCAGGGTCGTGCGCAGCTGACCGCGTTTAATCAGCAGCGCGCCCAGAAACAACCAGGACACCCCACTGGCACAGAGCACCAGCTGCGCCGGACTGAAATATTGCAGGCTGAGCTTGAAGGCCGTGGCGACCGTGGACCAGCAGAGCACCGCGCTCAGGCCGAACAGATCGGCACGGCGCTGCGGGGAGGAAGGCATAAGGCTAGGCTTCCGGCTGCTGCGGGTACAGATGACAGCCGAGCAGATGGTCGTTGACCATCCCGGTGGCCTGCATCAGGGCGTAGCAGATCGTGGGGCCGACAAATTTGAAACCGCGCTTTTTCAACGCCTTACTCAGCGCCTCAGAGTCAGCCGTGGAGACGGGGACCTCCGCCATCGATCTCCAGCCGTTGATGCGCGGCGATCCGCCGACAAACGACCAGAGATAATGGTCGAAGCTGCCGAATTCGGCCTGGACGCTCAGAAAAGCCTGGGCGTTGCTGATGGATGATCGGACCTTGAGTCGATTGCGGACGATGCCCGGATCGGCCAACAGCGCCTCCACCTTATCGACATCATAGGCCGCAACGAGGACCGGATCGAAGTTATCGTAGACCCTGCGGTAGTGCTCGCGCTTATTAAGAATCGTAAGCCAGCTTAATCCGGCCTGAGCCCCTTCTAGGATCAGAAACTCGAACAGCCGCTGATCATCGTGCAGCGGCACGCCCCACTCCTGGTCGTGATACTGCTGATACAACGTGCTCGAGGCACACCAATCACAACGTGGGATCACGGGGCTCATAGCACATCCTTAAATTCACAACCTTGCTAAGCCAGAAGTGGCCAATGTCAGGCTGAAGCCTAACCCACAAAAGAAATACAGATTGATGTGGGTCGGCGTTTTGTGGGCAGAAAGTATTCCGACAATGCTTGCAGAACTCAGGGTGCATCCTTAGGAGGACGGTTCAGTCGGTTTTTTTAGGCTTAGCTGCCGAGGACTTCATCGGCATAAAAGTCAGTACCTGTTCGCCCGGCGCCTTGGGTACAGGTTTTTCCTGATTAACCCGGGTCTCCAGCTCTTCGGGATCCGTGCGGCCATCCAGGCGCATCGCATCCAGATACTCGCACTGAACGCACTCGCGGAACTCTTTGGTCTCGTCGCGCCAGACACGCAGCTTATCCATGGCCCCACAGCGCGGACAGACCGCGCCGGCGACAAAACGTTTAATTGGCTTCATAAGGGCTCCCCGGTGATGGCAATACCCGAGTGGCGCAACAGCGCATCCACCCGCGGTTCACGACCCCTAAAGGCCACGAATGAGGACATCGGTTCACGCGAACCACCGCACTCAAGAATCTCGTGCATAAAGGAGGCGCCAACCTCGGCGTTAAACACCCCCTCCTCTTCAAAGCGGCTGAACGCATCTGCCGAGAGGACCTCGGCCCACTTATAGCTGTAGTAGCCTGCCGCATAACCGCCGGCAAAGATATGCGAAAAGCCGTTCTGGAAGCGGTTGAACTCGGCTGCCGGAACCACCGAGACCTCTGCACGGATCTGGTTTAGCAGGGCCTGCACATCGGTTGGCCCCTGAGTCCCCGCCTCTGGCTCAGCGCCTGCGGCGGGTGCAGCGCCTGCGGCGGATTCAGGAACATAGTCTCGATGCAGCGACATGTCGAACAGCGAAAATTCGATCTGACGCACCATCTGCATCCCTGCCTGGAAGTTTTTGGCGGCCAGCATCGCCTCCAGCAGCGGCTGGGGTAGCGGCTCGCCCGTCTGATGGTGTCCCGAGATCTGCGCCAGCGCCTCAGGCTCCCAGCACCAATTCTCCAGGAACTGACTCGGCAGCTCGACCGCATCCCAGGCCACGCCATTAATCCCCGACACCCCTGCCCATTCAATCTGGGTCAGCAGATGATTGAGGCCGTGACCAAACTCATGAAACAGGGTCGTCACCTCATCGTGGGTCAAGAGGGCGGGCTGCTCGCCGACCGGCGGGGTAAAGTTACAGACCAGATAAGCCACCGGCAACTGCAGCGAGCCATCGAACAAACGCCGCCGTACTCGGCATTCGTCCATCCAGGCACCGCCACGTTTGTGCGCCCGGGCGTACAGATCGAGATAGAAATAACCGATCGTCTCACCCGCGCGGCTAATCTGAAACAGCTGCGCATCGGGGTGCCATAAGTCGGTCGCCGGCTGTGCCTGAATCTCGATCGCGAACAGCTGTGCGCTGATGTCAAACAGACCCTGCAAGACCTTCCCTGCCGGGAAATAGGGCCGCAGCTGCTCCTGTGACAGGGCATAGCGCTGCTCACGCAGTTGTTCTCCGTAGTACCCCAGATCCCAGGCGCAGAGTATCTCCGGGCCCGCATTTTGCTGTGCAAACTCGGTCAGTTCGAGCAACTCCTGCTGCGCCATCGGCAGACTCTGGCGCGCCAGATCCCGCAGAAAATCGACCACCTGCTCGGTGCTGCTGGCCATCTTAGTCGCCAGCGAGTACTCGGCATAATTGGCATAACCCAGCAGCTGCGCCAGCTCATGGCGCAGCGCCAGAATCTCATCGATCAAGCCGCTGTTATCCCATTGCCCAGCACTGGGGCCCTGATCGGACGCCCGGGTCACAAAGGCCTCGTAGACTTCGCGACGCAGGGCGCGATCATC
Organism: Motiliproteus sp.; assembly: GCA_047622605.1. GTDB lineage: Bacteria > Pseudomonadota > Gammaproteobacteria > Pseudomonadales > Balneatricaceae > Motiliproteus. The sequence goes on from JBLHND010000065.1 coordinate 7,246, forward strand.
GGCGTAGGTCATCACCGCCTGAAAACTCGGAAAATCCAGGGTCAGCCGATAGCCCGGCAACCCCTCGGCGACACTGGCCTGGCGTGCGGCGGCGATAGCACTAGCGGGCAACCCGGCCAGGGCGTCGGCACTCTCAAGCTGCTTGCTCCAGGCGTTGGTCGCATCGAGGACATTTTCTGAGAAACGACTGCACAGCGATGATAGCCGTTGCTTCAACTCGCCGTAGCGCGCGCGCTGCCCGACCGGCAGATCGATACCGCTGAGGTGAAAATCACGCAAGGCATGCTGGACCAGGGTCTGCTGCGCCTGATCCAGATCGGCAAAGCCGGGACTGTCGGCCAGCTGCTGATACGCCTGATAAAGCCGCTCGTTCTGGCCCTGCTCGGTGTAATACTGGGTCAGTTTCGGCAGCACCGCATTGTAGGCCTGACGCCGCTCCTCGGTGTTGACCACCGCGTTCATATGGCTGACCGGTGACCAGGCCTGATTGATACGGTCGTCAAGTGTTTCCAGCGCCTGTATCAGCGCCCAGCCAGCGGGAGGATTATCGAGCAGCTGTTCCAGCTGGGTTCTGGCATCGCTCAACAACTGCTCGAACGCCGGTTCGATATCGGCAGCAACAATTTGCGCAAAGGGCGGAAAATCATGGTGCTGTAGCAGCGGGTTGATCATAGATAGCTCTCAGGATAGATTCGCGGTCAGACGTTAGTGCCAGAGTGGCGTAGAATAGTCACGTTATTCTGGCAGCCTGTCGGGCTTAACACTGATCTACGACCGGTCAAGTCCGACAGACGGCTAGGCCCTAAGGTTCTACTCTCTCACTCTAATAGTTCACACAGTTTACATGGAGGCCCCCCCTATGAAAATCCGCTCCTACCAAGGAATGACCCCTGTTTTAGGCGAACGAGTGCTGGTCGACCCCTCCGCCGTGGTGCTTGGCGATGTCGAGATAGGCGCCGATAGCTCGATCTGGCCACTGGTGGTCTTGCGTGGCGATATGCATCGGATTCGAATCGGTGCCCGCAGCAGCATCCAGGATGGTTCGGTACTGCATATCACCCACGCCGGCCCCTACAATCCGGACGGTTTCCCGCTGCTGATAGGGTCCGAGGTCACCGTGGGGCATCAGGCGATGCTGCATGGCTGCACGATCGGCGATCGCGTGCTGGTCGGTATGGGCTCGATGGTGATGGACGGCGCGGTGATCGAATCCGATGTCGTCCTAGGCGCAGGCTCGCTGGTCCCGCCCGGCAAGCGCTTAGTCAGCGGTTACCTCTATGTAGGGCGCCCGGCCAAGCAGGTACGACCGCTGACCGAGAAAGAGCTGAGCTACTTTAGCTACACCGCCGGCAACTACGTCAAGCTTAAAGACCTGCATCTAAAGGAGCCCTACGCCACTTTAGCCTAGAAGGCGTTCTCAAAGACCTGCAGCTGCAGGAACGCCACTTTAGCTCCAATTTAGCCTAGAAGGCGTTCTCAAAGACCTGCAGCTGCAGGAACGCCACTTTAGCTCCAATTTAGCCTAGAGGCATTCCCATGACATACCAGCATCGACTCGATAATAGCCCCTCCTCGCTGCCTGTAGGCAAGGTCGTCTGTGTGGGCCGCAACTACGCCGAACACGCTCGAGAGCTGAACAACCCGATACCCGACGAACCCCTACTCTTTATTAAGCCCAGCACTTCGCTGGTGGATATGCGCCAGCCGATTCAACTGCGTGCCGATCGAGGGCCTGTGCATTATGAGACGGAGCTGGCCATTCTGATCGGCCAACCGCTGACCCGAGCGCAACCCGATCAGGTCGCGGCGGCAATAGCCGGGGTGGGGTTAGCACTGGACCTGACCCTGAGGGAACGCCAGAGCCAGTTAAAACAGCTGGGGCAGCCCTGGGAAGTGGCCAAGGCATTTGATGGCAGCTGTCCTCTGAGCCCCTTCGTCCCTCTGGCGGCGATCGACGATCTTGGCGATTGCCGCCTGCAGCTGGAGATCGATGAGGTACTACGCCAGGACGACTCCAGCGCGCAGATGCTGACACCGGTGTTGGCATTAATCGCCTTCATCAGCGGGCATTTCACCCTGCTCCCCGGAGATGTGGTGCTGACCGGCACCCCGGCCGGGGTCGGGGTGCTGAAACCGGGTATGCAGCTGAGGCTACGTCTGGATCAGGTTCTGTCGCTGGAAACCTCGGTGCAGGGGTAAACAGCCTCGAGGCGTTCGATGCGCGCCTGAAGCCGATCGGCATCCAGGCGCAGCTGATCGACCTGGTCGTAGTGATCCTCCAACTCGATACCACCGGGCTGCACTCGAATCTCTTCGTGAAGCCAGTTATTGAGATCATCGAGCAGGTTATGGCTCGCCTCAGAAGTGACACCGCGTCCCTTGGCCAGCAGACTCAGCAGCCACTGTGCCACAGGATCACCGAGGCAATCCCCCAGCAATCCGCCCCAGTCCAGATCCAGCTGCTGAGCCATCTCCCGCAGCTGTGTGGCCAGTTGGGTATTGCCTTTCAACGTCACCCTGTTCGCGAAGGCCAACTGCGGGTTGAGTAGCAGCGCCAGTAAATCCGAAGGCGCGCCCTCCACCTCGCAGCTGGGCTCAGTTAATGCCTCAGCGGGCACCAGCGTTATCTCCCCGGCGGCAAAGGTGACCCCGAGCGCCATTGCGGGAAACCTCAGCCGCAGCAACAGGCTCTGCCCTGTCAGTTGCGACAACCGGCGCTGAGCCAGGGGGTCTCGTGCCAGCGCTTTATTTATCGCCAGTTCAACCAGAATACCGGGTTCGGATCTTAGCCACTCGTTGCTCACGCCTTACTCCTAGTTACTGGTAGGGAACTAGCGACTCCCGCAACCACCACTTTTACCACCCTTGACCTCCTCGGCCAGGCCCTTGGGCACCGGTTCACGGCTAGCACCGGCCTCTTCCAGCTGCTGCAGATAGCGCTGCCAGTTTTCGGCTTCATTCTGACAGAGCTTATAGAGATACTCCCAGGTAAACAGGCCCGTGTCGTGGCCATCATCGAAGACCAATTTCAGGGCATAGTGACCGCTCGGTTCGATGCCGACCAGCGCCACATCACGCTTGCCGATCTGAAGTATCGGGCTACCGTGCCCGCGTACCTCGGCCGAGGGGGAATTAATCCGCAGGTATTCGGCACTCAGCCGGTGGTTATCGCCTGCGGGGTACTCCAGCTCCAGCGTCCTTGATTTCAGATGCAGCGCTATTTTTACAGGACGTTGCTCAGGTTCACTCATATAGGTGTCTCCTAGGGGCGGATTATAAGATGTACTGACTCAGATCTTCATCCTTCGTCAGAGCACCCAGTGCCTTTTCGACGTAGTCGGCATCGACGAGCACCGACTGCCCCGGTGTTTCTCCGGCGCCGAAGGAGACCTCCTCCAGTAACCGCTCCATCATCGTGTGCAACCGCCGCGCCCCGATATTCTCGGTGTTCTCGTTAACATCGAAGGCCATCTGTGCGATCCGCTCGATACCGTCTTCGCGGAACTCCAGCTTAACCCCTTCGGTCCCCAACAGCGCCTGGTATTGCTCGGTCAGGGACGCATCGGGTTCAGTGAGGATGCGTTTGAAGTCATTCGGCGTCAGTGCCGCCAGCTCGACCCGAATCGGCAACCGGCCCTGCAACTCGGGAATCAGATCCGAAGGCTTGGTCAGATGGAAGGCACCCGAGGCGATAAAGAGCACATGGTCGGTCTTGACCATGCCATATTTGGTATTGACGGTGCAGCCTTCGATCAGCGGCAACAGATCACGCTGCACCCCTTCACGGGAGATATCACCACCACCGCCGCTATCGGCACGCTTGGTGACCTTATCGATCTCGTCCAGAAATACGATGCCGTTCTGCTCGACCAGCTCCACCGCACGCTGCTTGATATCGTCCTCTTTAACCAGCGCCGCCGCCTCCTCGTCACGCAGCAGCTTGAAGGCATCTTTCACTTTCATACGTCGGCTCTTGCGCTTGTCGCCGCCCAGATTGGAGAACATTCCCTGCAGCTGAGTCGTCATCTCCTCCATCCCGGGGGGGGCCATGATCTCCACCCCCATCGGCTTGTCGCTGATCTCGATATCGATCTCTTTATCATCGAGAGTGCCTTCGCGGAACTTCTTGCGGAACAGCTGACGGGTGCTGCTGGGCTCCCGTTCGCTGGAGTCATCGCCGCGAACGGGAGGCAGCAGCGCGTCCAGAATCCGCTCTTCGGCGGCATCGTCGGCCCGATGGCCGACCTTGGCGATCTCGCTCTCACGCAACATCTTGACCGCCATATCCACCAGATCCCGAACGATCGAATCGACATCGCGACCCACATAGCCCACTTCGGTAAATTTAGTGGCCTCTATTTTAATAAAGGGCGCGTTGGCAAGCCTGGCCAGTCGCCGTGCGATCTCGGTTTTGCCGACCCCGGTAGGGCCTATCATCAGGATGTTCTTGGGTGAAATTTCGGCCCGCAGCGGCTCAGGCAACTGCATTCGGCGCCAGCGGTTACGCAAGGCTATAGCGACTGCACGCTTGGCATCGGCCTGACCGATGATGTGTTTATCGAGCTCGTGAACGATCTCTCGGGGTGTCATCTGGGACATGGCATTATCTCGCGTGTCGATTGTAGGTGGCGTTAACTCGCGGCAGCAGCATCAGCATCAGCAGCAGCGAGGCCGTCGATGGTTTCGATGTTACGCTGATGGTTGGTAAACACGCAGATATCAGCGGCAATACTGAGGCTCTTTTCGACGATCTCCTGGGCACTCAACTCGGTATTTTCCAATAGGGCACGGGCCGCGGCATGGGCAAAATTTCCGCCGGAGCCGATGGCGACCAGGCCATACTCCGGCTCTACCACATCACCATTACCGGTGATAATCAACGAGGCCTGGGCATTGGCCACGACCAGCATCGCTTCGAGTCGCCGCAGGGCACGGTCGCTGCGCCACTCTTTGGCCATCTCTACGGCGGCCTTGGTCAGGTTGCCCTGATACTTATCCAGTTGGGCCTCAAAGCGTTCAAACAGGGTGAAGGCATCGGCGGTGCCCCCGGCAAAACCGGCGATCACCTGATTTTTATACAGGCGCCGGACTTTGCGTGCGTTACCCTTCATCACTGTATTGCCGAGCGAGACCTGACCGTCTCCGCCGAGCGCCACCTGATCGCCACGACGGACGGATACTATAGTAGTCATAACTGGGGCCTTAATAGCGACGCTGCGACCTGAGACTGCAGCGCCAAGATGTGTTATCACAACAATATGGTTATAAAATTGGGAATTTCAACCGTGCAATCGTCGCAGGCGGGTTAGAGCGTTAGTTCCATCGGCTGCAGATTCATGCGCACCAGCTGATCGTAGGCCTTACTTAGTTTGGAGCGCGAAGGGAAGGGGCCGATTCTGACCCTATACCAGACGGTGCCACTACTGGAGACCACACGGCTCTTAGTGACATTGGGCATCCCCGATAACAACAATCTGGCACGCAGGCGCTCGGCATCCTCGGCATGCCGGAAGGAGCCAGCCTGAAGCAGATGGTTGCTGTAATCGGCAGCCGATCGGGGGGTCGATACATAAGCATCGACGACGGCCGGAGTCACTTCACTGTCGGGCAACAGCTTGTAAAAATCATACTGCGGATCCAGTTTTTTCACCGCCTTGGGCGCGCGCTTTACGGGGGCCGGCGGCGTTACAATCGCTTGCTGCACACTTTGTTGCACACTCTGCTGTGTAACTTGCGGATCGGCCTCCACGTTGCTGAGCAGATAGAGTCCCCAGCCCAGCCCCCCGACCAGCACCAGCACCACCAATGCCAGCCAGAGCGGGCGTTTGGGCGGCGGTGGCGGTGGTGGTGGTGTCGCGTTTTTACGTGCTGCCGGGCGTCGGGCAGCGGTGGAGCGCTTTGCGTAATCCTGAGCCATAGGTCAACAGCGATGCTTGATACGAGGGCGGCTATTATCTACCGAAAGGCGCTCACTTCCAACCGGCTTAATGCATATCCAGAGGTCCTGTTCAGCACATTAATTTCGCGATGGGATTGCTGGGATTGCTGGGATTGCATCCCAGCCTACAGGCCTATCAAGAGCCAGCAACCTGCGCACCTAATGCATATCCAGAGGATCGACATCCAGCGACCAGCGCACCTTGCGGGCCTGCGGCAATCCTTCCAGCGCTTGGGTCAGCCATTGCAGCAACTGATGCAGCGCTTTACGCTCACTGCTTTCAAACAGCAGCTGCGCTCGAAAGCGTCCCGCTCGGCGCTCCATCGGTGAGGGTAGCGGTCCCAGCCAGCTGACCTGCGGCCAGGGGTGCTGTTCAACCAATTCGCGTACCAGCTGCAAGAAGGCTTCGGCCCGACCCGAGGTCTGGGCTTCGGCACGCAACATCGCCAGGTGCTTGAACGGCGGCAAGTCGCCATGACGCCGCTCCAGCAGCTCCTCGCGCGCAAAGTCGCTGTAGCCCTTATCGATCAGACTCCGCAACCGCGGATGATCGCCATTATGGGTCTGCATCAGCACATGCCCCGGATGCTCGGCCCGTCCTGAGCGCCCCGCTACCTGAATAATCAGCTGGGCCGTTTTTTCCATGCCGCGGAAATCGGCGCTGAACAGGCCGCCATCGGCGTCGAGGATCGCCACCAGCGTGACCCGCGGGAAATGATGCCCCTTGGCCAGCATCTGGGTGCCCACCAGGATGCAGGGGCCTCCCTCGTGGACCTTATCGATAATCTGCTGCAATGCATTTTTACGCTGGGTGCTGTCGCGATCCACCCGGAGCACGGGAACATCGCCGAACAGACGCAGCAGAGTCGCTTCGGTGCGCTCCGTGCCCGCCCCAACCGGATTAAGACTGCGACTTCCGCACTGGCCACAACGTGGCTGCACCGGCGCCTGAAACTCACAGTGATGGCAATGCAGCCGGGGCGGCGAGCGGTGCAGGGTGAAATGGGCGTCACACTGGGGGCAATCCGCGATCCAGCCGCAGTCATGACACATCAGGCTGGGTGAAAAACCACGCCGGTTCAGAAACACCAGCACCTGCTCCCCGCGCTGCAGATGCTGGCCTATACGTTCGATCAGCGGGGCTGAGAGGCCATCGGTCAGCGGCAGATTGCGAATATCCAGCAGTTCGAACTCCGGCGCAAAGGCGCCGCCAGCGCGTTGCTCCAGTGTCAGCCAGCGGTAGCGATCCGTCAGGGCGTTATGCAGGGTCTCGAGCGAGGGGGTGGCACTGCCCAGCAGAATGGGAATCGCTTCGCGCTGCGCCCGCATCACCGCCAGATCCCTGGCCGAGTAACGAAAGCCCTCGTGCTGCTTAAACGAGCCATCATGCTCCTCATCGATGACGATGATCCCCGGACGCGCCAGGGGCGTCAGTACCGCCGAGCGGGTGCCTATTACGATCCCCGCAAGTCCCCGGCTGGCCTGCAACCAACCATCGAGACGTTCGCGATCATTGAGACCCGAGTGCAGCGCGACCACCGGCACCTTAAAGCGCTGCTTGAAGCGGCTAACCGTCTGCGGGGTTAAGCCGATCTCCGGCACCAGCACCAGCGCCTGCTTGCCAGCCTTGAGGACCGCCTCTATCGCCTGCAGATAGACCTCCGTCTTGCCGCTGCCGGTGACCCCCTGCAGCAACAGGCAGTGATAAGCATCCAGGTCTTGAGTAATCGCCGCCAGCGCCACGCGCTGCTCATCATTAAGCGTCAGGGGGCTCTCTCGCAGCAGATCATCCGTCGCATAGCTAGGCATGTGCGGCTGGCGCACTACTTTTTGGATAAGCGTACGCTCCAGCAGCGCCCGCACCAACCCACTGGAATAACCCTGCGCCCGCAGGGCCTCGTCGGCCAGGCCATGCGGATGACTGCCAAGCATCTGCATTAACGCATACTGCCGTGGAGCCGACCGCACGACCTCGGGATCGGCACCCGGGCTTAGCATCCAGCAATGCTCGCTGCGAAATTCTGCCGCCTCACCTTGACGCAACAATACCGGCAGAAAACTGGCCAGCACCTCGCCCGGAGGATGTAGGTAGTAGCGCGCCGACCAGAGGGCCAGCTCGAGCAGATGGAGCGGCAGCAGGGGTTCCGCATCCAGACAGGCCAGGGCTTTCTTGAGTTTGGCCTCCGGCACCGCGCTCTGATCGACCCGCTGCACCAAAATCCCTACCAGCTCCCGCTTACCAAAGGGTACGGACAGGCGCTGGCCCGGTACTAATTCAGCACCCCCGCTGGGCGGAAGGTAGTCGAAAAAACGGCGCAATGGGGAGGGGAGCGCGACCCGCAACAGTCGACCGGATGGAGTCATGCAAAGATTCTCCTGATAGGATCCGCTAGTGTAACAACTCTGTCGGGCTAGCCAAGTCCAGGGCGCAGCTTCCTAAGACCTGCCTGCTTCGACTAATAGCCGATAAATAAGCGCATTGGCTTGCGCCACCCGCGGTCACAGGTGTAAAATCCGCCGCCTGGTTGTAGTGTACTTTTAGCGTACTGCTACAGAACGTGCGGTGTCCGGTGAAAAACCTGGATGGCGGCACTTTAAAACTCTGAGGTTTATCCCATGCAGTCCGATATCCATCCTAAGTACACTCCATTTACCGCTACCTGCAGCTGCGGTAATGTGATCAAGACCAACTCAACTCGTGGTAGCGACATGCACCTTGATGTCTGTGGTGCTTGTCACCCGTTCTACACCGGCAAGCAGAAAATTGTTGATACTGCAGGCCGTATCGAGCGCTTCAACAAGCGTTTTGTCGGTCGTCCTACTAAGGTGGCGCCACAGCCCGAGTAGTTCCAGACTCAGCATGCAGTTCTTCTCAAAGGCGCTTTCGAGCGCCTTTGTTTTTTTCAGCCTCAGTATTCTCTCGGCCCCCGTTTTCAGCGCCGACCTCCTTGCCAGTGCCTGCCCACCCCCCGCTAACCCCCAATCCGTCGCTAGCCGTTATGTCTATGACGGCGACACCCTGCAACTGGAAGACGGTCGTAAAATACGCCTGATCGGCATTAATACCCCGGAACTCGGCCGCGATGGCCAGTCGGACCAACCCCTGGCACAGCAGGCCACTGCCGCGACCCGACGCCTTCTTGAGAAACAACAGCAGGGACAAAAGCAGGGGCAACAACCGCTGTTGCTGCAGCTCGGCTCCCAACCGCAGGACCATTACGGACGCACCCTCGGACATATTTTCCTGGCAGACGGTCGCAGCCTCGCCGCGGAGCTACTCAGACAGGGGCTGGGATTTGCACTCAGCATCCCGCCCAACCTGGCCCTGCGTGACTGCCTCAGGCAGGCCGAGCAAGCCGCCCGTTTAGCCAATCTGGGGGTCTGGGCAGAACCCTACTACCGACCTCAGCATGCCAGCAGCCTGAATAGCCTGAGTGGTGGTTTTGGCCGCTATACAGGCGAGATCAGCCGCGCAGGTACAACAGCCAAGGGCAACTACCTGGAGCTTAACGGGAAAATATTCATCCCTATACGAACAGGCACCCCTACAGGACTGGATCGGTTTTCGTCAGACGCTCTGCTCGGACGCAGGATAGAGGTCCGTGGCTGGTTGATCGCCATAAAACCTAGAAAAAACAATCAACAGCGTAAATTCATGGCGTTTAGGCTAACCATAAAGCATGCGGACAACCTCAGCCTCTGCGATCCTGATTGTTAACAACAACCTTCTCTTACCGGGTTTAAGCCCCTCCTTCCCCCCTGTACGCCGAGGTTCTCAGCCAGACACCGCTTGAGTGAGTTATGACTTTGGACTATGCTCGCACGCCCTTCAACATGACTTCAGGATGCTATCATGCCCGATAAAGACCTTAGAAAACGTGCTCTGGACTATCATCAGTTCCCCAAGCCCGGCAAAATCGGCATAGCACTGACCAAGCCCGCCAACACCGCTGATGACCTGAGCCTGGCCTACAGCCCAGGTGTGGCAGCGCCGGTGTTGGCTATCGCTGAAAATCCTGACGATGCTTACAAGTACACCGGTAAAGGCAACCTGGTTGCGGTGATCTCTAACGGCTCTGCGATCCTGGGCCTGGGTAACTTGGGCGCACTGGCATCCAAGCCGGTGATGGAAGGCAAGGCCCTGCTGTTCAAGCGCTTCGCAGGTCTGGATTCCATCGACATCGAAGTAGAAAACGAAAGTCCGCAGGCCTTTATCGAT
>JBLHND010000066.1:0-17011 GCA_047622605.1 Motiliproteus sp.
AAGGCCAGTGCACCTGCAGCGATCGTCAGATAGCTTTGCACGGCGGCAGCTTTTTCCGGGTTGGTGGGCAACCAACTCCGGTCGGGATCGTATGTGCTCGCCAGGTAGTAAATGATGGCGTTGGAATCGGAAATAGTGATATCACCGTCCTCCAGCACCGGCACTTGGCCGAGAGGGTTTTTGGTTAAAAATTCTGGCGATTTCTGCTCGCCCTTCATCAGATCGACGTCGATGATTTCGGCGTCGATCCCTAATAGCGACAGCAGTACTTCGGCGCGATGGGCGTGGCCAGACAGCGGGTGGCGGTAGAGTTTAATGTTGGACATGGTTTTGGCTTCCTAGTGGGTTGTGGTCGAGCTAAGGGTTTCAGGTAATTTGGCTTGTTGTTTCAGTGCTAAAAACACGTCAAAGCCGCCTACTGAGACATCATTAATAAAGATCTGTGGATAGGTTATTCCTTGGGTACACCCGCATCTCCGCGAGTCGTTGCGGTCCCACGTAGACGTTATATTCACGATAGGGCCGCTGGTTGAATTGCAGCAGCTTCAGCGCGCCTGCACCGTAATGGCAGCCGGGTCGGGTATAGATTTCGATGTTGGCCATAGTCCCTTGCTCCTCTGTTGGGTGGTGCTGGCTGTGTGAATCATCGTTAACGATGAATAGTGAATTAGACGAGCTCACGCTGGGTTTCACTGATCGACAGATCGTTGATGCTGGCGATACGTCGTTGCATCAGACCGTTGGCAGCAAACTCCCATAATTCGTTGCCATAAGAGCGAAACCAGTGGTTGGCCGTATCGCGCCATTCGTACTGAAAGGTCACCGCAATACGGTTGTCTGAGAAGCTCCAGAGCTCTTTTTTCAGACGGTAATCGAGTTCTCGCTCCCACTTGTGCGCCAGGAATTCACGTATCTGTTCGCGACCGTTAATGAATTCTGCCCGGTTACGCCAGCGCGAATCTTGCGTGTAGGCCAGGGAGACGCGTTCCGGGTCACGCGAGTTCCAGGCATCTTCGGCGGCCTGTACTTTGGCGATAGCGGTCTCCAGGGTGAACGGCGGGAGCGGTGGTCGTGAGACGGTAGTCTCTACTGGGTTGAGCTGGGTTGTATGGGTCATGTTAGCCTCCGATTAGCGGCCTGGGTTTAACTCAGGGTGCGGGTATTGATAATGTCTATTACAGGAACCGTGCCAATATTGTTTTTATATATATATCAATATCTTAGTGTTTTAAAGAGGTCTCAGGAAGTTGTGAATCACAAGAAGCTGTGAGACTATTCCCAAAATATTGAGAATTTAGTGATGACGATGCCCACACCCGAGTTGACCGCTTGCGACCTGACTGAAGAGGCGCTGCGGCGCTTATTAAATACTCATCAGCTGATCCTGGATGCCGCCGGGGAGGGGATCTATGGCCTGGATTGCGAGGGCAAAACGACCTTCGTGAACGCGGCCGCTACAGCTATTCTCGGTTGGCAAGAGGAGGACGTACTGGGCAAGTCGCTGCACGATGTCCATCATCACTCCTATGCTGACGGTTCTCTGTATTCCCGTGAGGATTGCCCGATCTACGCGGCGCTGAAAGACGGTGAGGTGCATCGAGTGGAGCATGAGGTGTTTTGGCATGCCGATGGGAGCTGTGTGCCAATAGAGTACACCAGTACCCCGATTTGGGAGGCCGGGGCGCTCAAGGGTGCGGTGGTGGTATTTCGGGATATCACGGCGCGCAAAGCACTGGAGCGCCAGCGTCAACAGGCTTATCAGGAGATCAGTCAGCTTAAGGAACAGCTGGAGCAGGAGCGTGATTATCTCCGCGATGAGATTAATCTGAGCGCTAACTTCGGCGAGATTATCGGTGATAGCACCGCGCTAAAACGTACCCTGGCACAGATCGAAGCGGTAGCCGATACCTCTGCCAGCGTGTTGGTATTGGGTGAATCAGGCGTCGGCAAGGAGATGGTCGCCCGCGCGATCCATGCTCACAGTGGTCGCGCGGAACAGCCGTTGGTGAAAGTTAATTGCGCCTCGATTCCCAAAGAGTTATTCGAAAGTGAATTTTTTGGCCATATCCGCGGTGCCTTTACCGGGGCCCATCGGGATCGAATCGGACGGATGCAACTGGCTAATAATGGCACCCTGTTTCTCGATGAGGTCGGAGAGATTCCTCTCGATCTGCAGGGCAAATTATTACGGGCGTTGCAGGAACACGAGTTTGAACGGGTAGGGGATGAAAAAACCATTCGAGTGGATGTGCGTATTGTGGCCGCTACCAATCGTGATCTGGCCGAAGAGGTCAAAAAGGGCAACTTTCGTGAAGACCTTTATTATCGCCTCAGCGTGTTCCCCATCGAGGTGCCGGCCTTAAGAGAGCGGCAGGCCGATATCATTCCCCTAGCACAGTTTTTCCTGCAGCATCATTGCCAGCAACTGGCTCGCCCGCTACCCAAATTAACCCGTCCACAGGCCGAACGGTTACTCACCCACCCTTGGCCTGGGAATATTCGCGAGTTAAAAAATGTAATTGAGCGGGCAGTGATTCTTACCCAAGGAGATCAGCTACGCCTGGATCTGGCGTTGCCGGATAGTCCCGTGGCGAGTGCTCGGCCCCTCGCTGAGCACCACGCTAAGCCTCAGCTAGGGGTCTCCTTTCTTACCGATGCCGAAGTGCGTTCGCTCGAGCGAGCCAATTTGGTTAAGGTGTTACGGCATGCCAGCTGGAAAATTTCCGGCGCGGGTGGGGCCGCCGAACTGCTTGGCATCAAACCCTCGACCCTATCCTATCGGGTGTCGAATTTCGGTATCAAGCCAGGGGATTCAGTGAGTTAGTCATGTTGACTTCGAAGGTTTCCTGCTCTGCTGGTCAACTCGTTACCGTCTGCCATTCATATTTCGCCGCATGCCCACCCACAAACCGTAGTATTGAGACCTGAACATCGATGTTTGAATTACGCCCCTACCAGAAGGATGCGGTTCGCGCCGTTATCGAGCACTTTCGTCGGGGTAGCGATCCGGCCGTGGTGGTGCTGCCTACCGGTGCCGGTAAGAGCCTGGTGATCGCGCAATTGGCGCAACTGGCTCGGGGGCGGGTGCTGGTGCTGGCCCATGTGAAAGAGTTGGTGCAGCAAAACCACGGTAAATATGAAGCCTATGGTAATAAGGCCAGTATCTTCTCCGCCGGTCTTAAACGTAAAGAAGCCGAAGAACAGGTGGTGTTTGGTAGTGTGCAGTCGGTGGCCCGCAATCTGGAGCACTTTATCCAGGGCTTCACCCTGCTGGTTATCGATGAATGCCACCGGCTGTCACCGGAATCGGATTCCGAGTATCGGCGCATTATCGCCCACCTGCGCCAGCACAATCCCGGCCTGAAGGTGCTGGGTTTGACGGCGACTCCGTATCGGCTGGGGCTCGGCTGGATCTACCGTTATCATTATCAGGGCATCGTCAGGGGTGAGGCGGAGAGCTTCTTTACCGACTGTATCTTCGAGCTGCCCCTGCGCTGGATGGTCAAGCAGGGCTATCTGACGCCCCCTAAGCCGGTCGATGGCGCTATCGCTCAGTATGACTTCAGCGGCTGTGCCCCCGGTGACGGCAGGCGTTATCAGGAGGCCGACCTTAATCGGGTGATCGCCATTGCGAAGCGCGCCACGGCCCAGATTATCGCGCAGATCCAAACGCAGGCCGCAGACCGCCAGGGCGTGATGATCTTCGCAGCGACCGTCGATCATGCTCGGGAGATCCTGGGGTATCTGCCCGAGGGCACCGCGGCGTTGATCCTGGGGGAGACCGACGGCCGGGAGCGGGATCGGCTTATCGCGCTGTTTAAGCAACGCCAGTTCAAATATCTGGTCAATGTGGCCGTCTTGACTACCGGATTTGATGCCCCCCATGTGGATCTGATCGCCATACTACGCCCCACCGAATCGGTGAGCCTGTATCAGCAGATCGTCGGGCGGGGGTTACGCCTGAGCCCGGGTAAGGTCGATTGTCTGGTGCTGGAGTATGCCGGTAACAGTTACGATCTCTATGCCCCCGAGATCGGATCCAGCAAGCCAGCGGCTGACTCAGAACCGGTGATGATCTTCTGCCCCCAGTGTGACTTTGCGAACACCTTCTGGGGCAAACTGGATGAGGATGGCGAGCTCTTGGAGCACTACGGCCGGCGCTGCCATGGACTGGTGAGCGACCAGGGTCAGCGAACGCAGTGTGATTACCGCTTCAGGTTCAAAGAATGCGGCCAATGCAACGCTCAGAACGATATCGCAGCCCGCCGTTGTCACGCCTGTCAGGCGGTCATTATCGATCCGGATACCAAGCTACGCGAAGCCCTGGCATTGAAAAATGCTCTAGTACTGCGCTGTGCAGGCATGACCCTGCTGACCCGACAGGCCAAGTCGGGAGGGACGCAACTCAAGGTGATCTACCACGATGAAGAAGGCACGGAGCTGGCGGAATATTTTAGCCTGGATACCGCCGCTCAGAAGCGGGCCTTCGCTATCCACTTTCTAAAGCAGCATCTGCGTAATACCGCCACAACATTCCAGCCCCAGAGCGTCGCTCAGGTGGTCGCCGCGGCAGCACTGTTCCGGGCACCGGATTTTGTGGTCGGGCGCAAGCAAAAACATTACTGGTCCATTCAGGAGAAGCTGTTCGACTATGAGGGAAACTACCGTAAGGCCAATGAGCTATAGCGCGGAACGCCATAGCGCCCTGTGGCAGGCGCCCTGTGGCAGGCGCCCTGTGGCAGGCTGCCCCCAGGGCAGGCTCCTGCCTCCGGCATCGCCTTGCGGTTACCCTAAAAGTGCATCTGTGAGACTAGGTTCAGGTCGAGTTGCTCGAAGCGGTAGAGTTCGCCGCCATATTCCTTGGCAAAGGCCGTGGCTGCTGTCTCGGCCGAGAAACTGGCTAACGTCGGCCCCATCGCTCCGTTGCGACTGCTGCCGACCACATACCAGGCCTCGCGGGCGTCGATATAGGTTTTATCATTCGAATGGTCCCAGGGGGTGATCGCCATATCATGGACGAACACGCTCTGGACGCTGTGCTGATGTTCGGGGTCCAGCAGGTAGGCAAACAGATCACGGGTGGAGCAGAACTTCTTGGTCTGGCTCTGACCCCGTTGGTACAGCTGACCCTTGGGGCCGGGAAAGTTGCCGATCAACATGCCGCACAGGTGGCACTCATCCCCGCTCTCGATGGCGGCGGCCTGCTGGGCCGCCAGAGTCGCCGGCCGGTCTTCGCTGCAGGCCGCTAGCAGTAGCGTGGCCAGCAATATCGGGACCCATAAAAAACGACGTGCGCGAGTGATCATAGTTTTCTCCGGTTAAAACTCAGTAGGGCGATGGCCATCGGTACCACCAGCCAGATCAGCAGGGCGAACAGCAGCGTGGCGGTTTCAAAGCGCACCTGCTGGGCGATCGCCATCAACCCGCTGACCTGCTCGCTGGCAAAGTAGCTGATCGTGATCAGCCGAAAGATATCGGTCGGGTTGAGCAGCAGCAGATAGGGCAGCAGCCGGGCATCGATATCTCCCTGAGTGCCGACCAGCAGCCCCAGCAGCCCGAGATCGAACACCAACACAAACAGGAACCAGACGATCAGCGCGATGCCAGCCGCTTTCGATTTTTCGGTCACCGAGCAGCTGATGATGTAGGCGAAGGCGATAAAGACCCAGCCCAGCAGCACGGAGGAGAGGATAAACAGGCCGAAGGCGGCGAGCAGTTCGGGCCAGGGGGTGCTGGAAAAGCTGCCCATCATCAGCGCCGCCGCACCGAAGCCGATCAGGGTAGAGAAGGCCAGGATGGCACCGTGGCCGGCCATCTTGCCCAGCAGCAGTTGCCAGCGGGAGATCGGGTAGGTCAGCAACAGCAGCAGGGTGCCGTTTTCATCCTCGCCGACGATGCCGTCGTAGGCCAGCATCAGGGCGATCAGGGGGATAATAAAGACCGCCAAGCTGGCGAGACTGACGAGGGTGGTGGAGAGCGAGGTAAAGCCCACCTGGCCGGCAGCAGCCGCGCCGAAGTAGGCCAGGCCGATCGCCAGGATGGCGAAGATGACGCTGATCGCGACGATCCAGCGGTTGCGCAGGCCATCGCGGAACTCTTTGACGGCGACAGTAACGATGGCATTCATACGGTGGTGTCCTCCAGTAGTGTCTGGGATCCTGGTTTCTGGGGATCTGGTGCCAGAGAGCCGAGCTGCAAGGTCCCGGTAAAGTGGGTGTAGAGATCTTCGAGCGTTGGCAGGTGCAGCTCCAGATTATCCAGTCCGGGCAGGGCCATCAGGGTCCTGAGTGTCGGCATCTTCTGTTGAATCGGGATCTGCAGGTTGATCTCCGAGTGAGTTGCCACCGCGTGGTGGCGGGAGCCTGCGCCCAGGGGATTGGGGATCACGTACCCTTGCAGCGCCGCGGGTAGTTCTATATCACCCTGCAGCTGTAGGCTGAGCGGCAAGTCGGCTTGCTGGCGCAGGTCGTGCAGATTACCTGTGGCCAGCAGCTCGCCACGGCCCATAATCAGGGCGCGATCGATGTATTTTTCCACCCCGGGCAGCACATGAGAGCAGATAATCACGCTACAACCCTGTTCCTGCAACCGCTGCAAACACTGATAGAAATCCTGGGTAGCCAGCGGATCCAGCCCTACCGTAGGTTCATCCAGGAGCAGCAGCTTAGGTTCGCCGAGCAGCGCCTGCGCCAGCCCCAGACGCTGGCGCATCCCCTTGGAGTAGGTCTTTACCCGGCGATTCTGGGCGTGTTGTAGTCCGACCTGATCCAGCAGGGCCAGGCACTGCTGCAGGGGGATCTGTTTGAGGCGGGCAAAATAGTTAAGCACCTCGAGTCCGGTCAGCTGATCGTAGAAACTGACGTTCTCCTGCAGAAACCCGAGCTGGCGCCGCTGATTGCGCGCATCTGACCGGGTGGGGTCGGTACCGAAGACCCGCACCTTGCCTCGGCTGGCTTCGATCAGCCCCAGGATTAGCTTGATGGTGGTGGTCTTACCGGCACCGTTATGGCCAAACAGGCCGAGAATTTCGCCCTGTTTTAGAGTCAGATTCAAGCCCTTGAGGGCATGGACGCCTCGGTAGCTTTTTTCGACCTGTTCAAGCGCTACTATGTTCATCGTTGACTCAGTACCTCGGGCTTACTCTGTGCTGTTCGTATGACTGACGCGGGCGGGGACTGGGTATCGTCCGGCTCCGGGGCGGCAAATGGGGTGGAGGCTGGGATGGATAGTGGGATAGAGGGTGGGATGGAGAGCGGGGCGTGCATCAGCGGCGCCGAATCGATCACCCCGGGCGATTTTAATACCGGGAACTGGCGCTGCACCCAGCGCAGGGTTTCGACGGCCGGGCTGTTGAGCAGCACCCTGACCGCCGGGTATATCCACAGCAGCTTGTCGATGCCATCGTTGGGTTCGTACAGGGTGTCGCCGATCCCATCGTCGTTCATATCCCAGCCCAGATAATCGCTCCAATAGTTGCCCCGGCCTGCTTCGGACCAGTCCTGCGTGCGGTTGGAGACGTATTTAACCTGCTCCTTATTGCGGATAAAGCTGTTGCCGAAGATGACATTGTCTTCGGAGCCGGCGGTCATATGAATACCCAGGTCGCTGTTAGCGAACTGGTTATGGGTGATGCGGTTAAACACCGAATTGTAGATAAACAGCGCCTTACCCTCGGCGCCCAGGATCCTGTTGGCGTTCTCCAACAGGTGGGGATTGCGGCCGGTCTGTACCCCGGTGATCTGGTTGCCGTCGATCGTCGAGTGGGTAATAAAGTTGATCAGCATGCCGTAGTTCTGATCATCTTCGGAGCGGTTGTTGCGGACCGTTAGATACTTAGATTGCATCAGTGCGTAGCCGGTACGGGTGTTGCGGGTGTGATTGTTGATCACCTTGTTGTGGTAGGAATACATATAGTGCACGCCATAACGCAGGTCGTGCAGGTAGTTGCCGTTTAACTCGTTGCCGTTACTGGTATCTATGTAGATGCCGTCGCGGGTATGCCAGACCTCGTTGTCTTTCACGAGTGCGCCGCTGACATTAAACAGATGGATGCCGTTACCACGGTCCTGGGAACGGGTATCCAGATCGCCTTCGATCCGGTTGCTGAGGATCTGCACATCCTGGGTGGCATCGACCCAGATCCCTGAGGTGATGCCCTGGAAGCGGTTGTGCCGAATAACAGCCCCTCGGGCCTGGGGGGTCACGAAGATGCCGGCATCCAGGTCGGTAAGGTTGTCACCCCAGTTGTTGATGCGCAGCCGTTCGATACGGATGTTGGCCGCGTTCAGGGTCAGGGTGCTGTGGACCCCGCCGCCATCGAGGATGACGCCCGGCTGACCGGTCAGGGTCAGGGCCTTGTCGATATGGAAGTTACCCTGATACAGCCCGGGTTCGAGCAGCAGCTGATCGGCAGGCTGAGCGCGGTCCAGGACCTGTTGCAGGGCTTGCTTTGGGTTCACGCGCAGCTGCGCGGCCCAGGCCGTAGGGCTAAGGCTTACGCCGGCCCATCCCAGCAGCAACGCAACCACAAACAGCGGGTATTTCATTGTTGGCTGTTCCATCGCGGGATCGTCCAGAATTTGATCGTACACAGGTTGTTTATAGAAGAGGGTATAAAGGAGATAGTCTCACCATTGCTCGAATGAAAAGCTCGAATGAAAAGCTCGAATGAAAAGCTCGAATGAAAAGCTCGAATGAAAAGCTAAAATGAAAAGCTCGAATGAAAAACCCAGATAAAAAGCACTCATGGCGTTTAGCCAATGAGTGCCGTTTAGGCTAGCGAGAGGGGGCGGTCAGGCACAGGACTGTATCGCCTGACCGCACCCTGGCCTGGTCCAGGACTACGCCTCTACCAGCATCCGGCCACGCATCTCCATATGCAGGGCATGGCAGAACCAGTTGCAGTAGTACCACTGGACGCCGGGCTTGTCGGCGATAAAGGTGATTGAAGCGGTTGCCTGAGGTCCGATCTCCATCTGTATCCCGTGGTTGATCATGCAGAAGCCGTGGGTGACATCTTCGACCCTGTCGAGGTTGGTGATCACGACGGTGACCTCGTCCCCCAGCTTGACATTGAACTCACCGATGCCATAGACAGGTGCGACCGAGGTCATATAGACCCGGACCTTATTGCCGTCGCGGATCACCTTGTTGTCGGTTTCCAGGGTGATGCCGTCTGCTTTGGCCATCGCCGTCGTCCCGGCGAAGAAGGGGTCATCGCGTTTCCAAAGTTTGGAAGGTTTAACCAGGCTGCGGTGGACCATGATGCAGTCGTGCGGTTCGGCGAAGGCGGGGCCGTCGTGGACCAGCTTCATCTCATCGCCGGAGATATCGATCAGCTGATCGTTCTCCGGATGCAGCGGGCCGACATTGAGGAAGCGGTCTTTGGAGAATTTGCACAGCGCGACCAGCCATTTGCCATCGGCATCACGGGTCTCACCCAGGGTGCTGTGGTTATGGCCGGGTTGATACTGGACATCCAGTTTCTGCTTGATGTAGTTAACCTGCTTACCCTGATAGGCCTGGATCGCCTTCTCCAGGTCCCACTTAACGATCTGACTGTCGATAAATACCGTGGTGTAGGCGTTGCCGCGGCCATCGAAGGCGGTGTGCAACGGCCCGAGGCCCAGCTCTGGCTCGGCGGCGACCACATCACGGGGTTTGATCTGGTCGTCAAACAGGGCATCGAACTTGTGGATATCCAGCACCGTTACGGTGGGTGACAGCTTGCCGTTGGCGACGGCGTAGTGACCGCCCGGGGCGGTATTGATGCCGTGCGGGCTCTTGGGTACCGGCACATAACGGGTCAGTTGGGTGCCCTTGCGACCGTTGACCACCGGCACATCGGAACCGGGCAGGGTGATAAAATCGCCCGCGGCTACCGCCGCTTCGATTCGGGCGATGTTGAAAATCACCACGTGATCGCGTTCGTTGCGCATGCTACCGGCCAGGTCGATGGCATTCTCGGAGTTATAGCAGGTAGAGAAGGCGTATTTGCCGGTGTAGTCGGCGTCGGTGTTATCCAGGTTACCGTCGACGATCACCTGCCAGGCGACCGTCATGGTCTCGGCATCGATGGCGCTGAACATCGTGTAGTAGCCTTCGACGTCATTCATGCTGGCCAGGCTGCCATCGTTGGGGTGGGGGATGCGGAATTCGGCGTTGCAGAACAGATACTGGGTATAGGGTACCTTCTGCACCCGCAGGCCATGGATCGCCTGGACGTTGGGGACGTTGACGATCTTGTCGGTCTTCATGATATCGCAACGGATCCGGGCGACCCGGCTGTTACTCTTATCGTTAATAAAGAGGTATTTACCGTCGTAGCGACCGTCGACCATGCTCATGTGCGGGTGGTGCGAGTCGCCTACCAGGAACTCGTTGTCCTTGCCGAGGACCTCTTTGGATTCGTTGGTCAGACCCCAGCCGGTGGCACCGTCGAAGTTGAATACCGGAATGCGCATCAGTTCGCGCATCGATGGAATTCCGAGGATACGAACTTCGCCCGATTGACCACCACTCCAGAAGCCGTAGTATTCATCCAGATCTCCGGGTGCCACGCCACCGGCCTGACCGCTGGATGCCGCGGCCGTGGTCGACATCAGGGAGGCGCTCATGCCCGCCACACCCGCGCCGACCAGAGCGGCCGATGAGCCCAGGAACAGCCGCCGGCTGAGTCTTACATGGTCGCTGGCCTGATCGTCTTCTGCATCGATGACCGGCAGGTTTTTATCGTTGGGATCAATCATTCGGTGTTCTCCATCACGTTGGGAAGATCGTACTGAGTGTCGGTGTTTCGGTGTTTCGGTGTTTCGGTGTTTCGGTGTTTCAGTCCGCAGCCGGGCTGATTTGCACCACCGGAATCTGGGTGCCTGCCCGTTTGGCCTGCTTGCGTTTCTTCACCACCAGCGGTGGGCACTTATCGTCATTGTGATAGGTGACCTGGCAGTCGAGGCAGTGATGGCATTCGTTGGCATTGATCCGGCCATCGGGCTCGATCGCCTGGATCTCGCATTCATTGGCACAGACCCGGCAAGGCTGGCCACACTCTTTGCGGCGCTTGAGCCAGTCGAAGATCCGGAACTTGGACGGGATCACCAGCGCCGCACCCAGGGGGCAGATATAGCGGCAGTACACCTTGCGGGTAAAGATGGACATCAGCAGTAAGACCGCCGCGTAGAGCACAAAGCCCCATTCACGCTGGAACTTGAGCATGATCGCGGTCTTGAAGGGTTCGACTTCGGCGTAGCGCTCGGCGGTGTTAAGGGAGTCGAGCGAGATCGCGAACAGCGCCAGCAAGATGATGTATTTGAGAGCCCAGAGCCGCTCATGAACCGCCCAAGAGGGCTCGAACTGTTTGATCTTGAGCTTGCGGGCCAGCACATTGATCAACTCCTGCAGCGCGCCGAACGGGCACAGCCAGCCACAGAAGATGCCACGGCCCCAGAGCAGCAGCGTCATGGCCACATAGCCCCAGAGAATAAAGATGATCGGATCGAGCAGGAACAGCTCCCAGTGGAAGTCTGCCAGCAGCGCATGCACGAAGGTAAACACGTTAACGATGGACAGCTGCCCCAGGGTATACCAGCCGATAAAACCGACCGTATAGATCAAGAACAGATGGCGCAGGTTGTTAAGAAACCGAGGAAAACGTACCAGGTAATCCTGCATAAAGATGATCACGGTCAGCAGCAGCAGGCTGGTGACCAGTACCGCAATCTGGAACTGCTTGTTCAGCCAGATCGAGACCCAGAGCGGCTGAGGTTCGGCCTCGATGATCGGAGCGGGCCGATCGATATAGGCCTCGGGAATCTGGTAGTCGCCGTAGAAACTGGTAAAGGCGCTATCCAGGGCACCGATCTGGCGACGGACCAGCAGCTGCACCTGCCAGGGCGCGCCGGGGTCGAACTGGTAACTGTCGCGAACGATAAAGATCACCATCTCGTCGAAATCCGGGAAGCCATCGATATAGACATCGTTTAGCCGGTAGTAGTCACTGTCGTGGAAAATGATCGCCTTGCCGTCCTGTTGCAACTGAGTGCGATCGAAGATGCCGCCGCGTACATAGCCGTTGCCCTTGAAGGAGTAACGGCCCTTGCCGAACAGGGCGATCGCCTGATCACCCGGCTGGAGTTGCTCCAACAGCCAGCTGAACTCCGACTCCCCCAGCAGGTTGCGGCCGATGGTGGGGGCGTTAAGGGGGGCATAGAACAGCTCGATAAAGAGCTCATTCTCCTGTCCGGGCTTTGCCGCATCGACGTCGGCGGCCGGGGTGTTGGCGAAGGCCTCGTCGACCCGGCCACGGCTGAGCAGCAGCCTGCGGATGGAGCCGTCTCCGGTGAGTGTCCCCCAGTCTGCGGGTTGATACAGCAGGGTTTTAATCGTGGCGGGTGGCGTGGTATCGACGGCGCTGAGACCGGCGATCTCCAGCGCACGACCGACCTTGAGTGCCGAACGCGTCAGCGCCTCGTTGATCACCATCACCGTCACCGTGGCACCGGTGATGGCATCGACATTGAGGATCGCCGCGTCGGTACCGCCGCCGACCTGGACCCGGTTAGTGATATTGAGCCCCTGATACTGGCCGATAAAATCAAACAGCTGTTGTTCGGGAATGCCCACCAGCAGGATCGGCTCGTGGTGTTCCAGCACCTGGACACTGAGGTAATTGCCCTGAGCATCCATGACGGCCAACACATTCACCGGTTCCCCGGAGTAGGCGGGTATATCCAGAATATCCACAGTCTCGAAGGCATACCCCAGCACCTCATCACCCTGAGTGATGGTGCGAATCAGTGGCCCGTCAACGCTCGCCGGAGCCTTATCACTGATAGAGGCTCCTGCGGGAAAGGCAGCCTGAATATAAGGCAGCGCAGGCTTAGCGGCACTGACTTCAAGCGCATAGGTATTAACCGCGGGTAGTAGTACCAAGAGGTACAGCAGGCGGGTGATAAGCGTTTTGAGGTGATTCATAGGCCCTGGCATCAGCGGTGTAAGAGTTGTAGCTATCAGTTAAGTAGTTTTTTCAAGCATATGGCCTAATCGCAAAATTGATAATGATGCAGATCAATTCCTTGTAAAAAACATGGATTAAGCCGCAGGGAACCGTCGATTACGGTTGAATGTCGTCGCCCCTGTGTCTGCGGTGCTGCCTTAAGATCAAGCCAGGCGATTTATACAAGGTTAGAGTCGAGTAGAGGGATTGAGAATGATCTAGGTCAATTACCTAAAAAACACTGGATTAAGTAGTCAGGGATCAGCCGGTTGGGGGTGAATCGGTTGGGGCAGGACGCGGCAGGGCGCGCGGGCGTAGCCGGGTTACCAATAAACCGAACGTTATTGTTTATGCCTGAGCAGCAGCTCAGGAAAGTGGCTGCGGGTTGTTGGGGGGTTGGCCGTCTAGCCCCAGCGGCAGGCATATTCAAATGCAGCGGCTCAAACGGGGACTACCGAGTCTATAGCGAGGGGGGGAGGTCGTCCTAAAGAGGGCGCTCAGGGTCTGTGGCTACGGCAACCGTCTTGCTAGCCAGAAACATGGAAGCGGACGCTAGTTTCACGGTGCAGAGTGTTCGGTAATAACAAAGGCTGCGACAGAGCAGCCACATGCTGCTCGATGAGCCAGGCGGCTAAAGTCGGCCCAAAGCCGTCACTTGGTGGCAGCGAACTCAGCGATAGGCCCTGCTCATGAGAGTTACTGAAGCGGACGCTGATTTTACGTTCTGAGCGTTCGGTAACGGAAAGAGCTGCGACAGAGCGGCCATACGCTCCGCTATCACCCAGGCGACAGCAATCGGCCTAAGCCGACATTTAAAGAACTTATCTAACGTCAGTAGTCGCCCGATCAGGCCCAGGCTCTCTACGTTTAAACGGATTGGCACACATCAACTATCGGGTTGTTTTCCGCAATTTTGTTCAATAACAAGCGTCGAGATGAGTCTATATTGGAGTCTTCTACGTATCTTCTGGGAGCTATGTTGTGGCGGTATTTGTTTCGATGTTTATCTTTGCTCTGATCGGGGCTATCTCACCAGGACCTGTCAACATTATTGCCACAGGAGCAGGTGCTAATTTTGGTTTTGTGCGGGCAATACCTCATGTTCTGGGCGCTACACTCGCTTATACCCTGATTGTTTTTCTCGTGGGTATCGGCCTGAACGAAGTGCTTAACGCTTACCCGCAGATAACCTCTAGCTTGCAATATTTGGGCGGTGCTTTTCTGCTCTACATGTCGTACAAGATAGCGACCTCCAAGCCACTTAAAAATGATGGGATTACTGCAACAAGTCCACCTAGCCTTTTAGAGGGCGCTCTTTCGCAGGGACTGAACCCCAAGGCCTGGTTGGTTTCTATGTCTGGCGTAAGTCTGTTTGTTGTAGCAAATTCACCAGCGATACTTTACCTGTTGATGTTTTGTCTGATCTCTTTTGTCGTCTGTTTTGTTGGTGTTGGAACCTGGGCTGCAATAGGGCATTTGATTCGCAAAGTATTGGCCAATGAGCGGCATCAGGTTTCATTTAATATTGCGATGGGGTTGCTACTCAGCAGCACTGTAGTCACTATCTTTATGAATCAATGATAGGTGAATGCCAGTGACGCAGGACCAGACTCTCTATTTCAAGAAAAGCGAGGCGCTTCCTTTTGTTGAGATGCGCCGAGCGGATCATTCCAGTGCCTGTTATCACACACATTCCCATGATGAGTTTTCCTTTGGGGTCATTGATATTGGGCAGGCTGATTACCTCAACAGGAGTCATAGAAACGTTATTGGTAGGGGCGCTACCGTCACAATTAATCCTGATGATGCCCACTCCTGTAATCCCAAAGCTGGAAGCTGGTCATATCGGATGCTTTTCGTTGATACTCACTGGATTGGCCAGTTACAACAGGAGATGTTGAATTCTCACGGGGCGGACTATTTGCCCTTTCCTGAACTTTTTGAAAGTGATATTCAAACCTACCAGGCCTATGACCAGTTATTTGAATGCCTGATGACCGAATCTAATTCACTGGTAGCAGAGTGTCACCTGATTCAATTCTTAGAGTGCAGATTTCTGAAGCGCTTCGCTAGAGCAAAGGATGCTATAAAGCCTGATTTTCATCGCGTACAGCGGGCCAAAGAGCTCATCATGGACCAACTACATACGAATATCTCGCTGGACGAATTCGCCGAGCACACAGGCTTGAGCCGTTACCATCTGATTCGCAGTTTTAAAGTAAAGTATGGGCAGTCCCCTCATGCTTTTCAGCTTGACCAAAGGATAAAAAAAGCGAGGTTATTGCTCCGACAAGGAAGTAGCTTGGTGGATACGGCAACTCTTCTAGGTTTCGCTGACCAAAGTCACTTTCAGCGCAATTTCAAAAAGCGCTTGGCAGTGACTCCTAAGCAATATCAGGCGTTCTTCATCTAACGGCTAGCTATACAAACCTAGCGGCCAGTGTGGCCGCTTGTAGATACACCTGCCGTGAGCTTTAGCTCCGTTGGGCGTCCGCTATCAGGAACGCTACAACCTTACCAACAGACCACTCTGGCCAGAGCTAAGCGTCAGTAAAGTGTCGACAAGCGCCCCCCGGGACCTCCGGCACTAGGGGGCCCAAGTACGGCCCAGGGTGTGTGAAAACACAAAAACAGGGTGGATGTCAGCCAGCAGGGAGCGAAATCATTTCCATGATGCCATGGCAAATCGTCTCTATAACGTCTTTCCAAGTGCGTCAAAATCAGCCCTAAGAGCATTCATAACGTAGACTGGTGATTTTCGACGCTTAAAAAGACCCTTATCGGGCCTGTATTGCTCCTATTAGGGTCTTTAGCCCTAAGATGTTGATAACTCTTTTCATGTTGTAGGCCAACACGTGCAAGCTCATCTCGGCACTGACTTTCTTAATCGTTCGTGTCTGAAAGTGAGTCGATCCCATCCAGCATTTAAGGGTGCCAAACGGATGCTCTACCGTAGATTTACGGATCAGCATCATCTCTGGCTTTCGCTTCAGCCTTTCCTCCGCAGCTTCCAAAACGGCTTCGTGCTCCCAGCGTGTGACACGCCGTTGCTTACTCGGTGTGCATTGCGCTTTCAGGTGGCATGTCTGGCAGTTTGAACTCCAGTAACGGTGCATTTTTCTGCCTTTTTCCTCCGTCGTCATACGCCATATCAGTCGATCATTGGCGGGGCAGAGGTACTCATCACGCTCGGGTATATAGTGAAAATCTTTCTTGTCGAAGCGTCCATCGGCTTGGCTGCTAGAGGTTTTCGGCTTGGGTACATAGGTTGTGATACCGGCTTCAGCGCAGGCTAGCAGCTCTGTTCCGCTGTAATACCCTCGATCAGCTATAACCGTTAAGTCATCAGTTTGAATGACCTTCTTGGCTTGAACCGCCATATTCGCCAGCTGATGCCGGTCATGCCCAACGTTCGTGACTTCATGGGCCAGGATCAGGTGGTATCCACTGCCGTTTGCAGGTTGTAGCCGACAGTCCCTGCAAGGTTGCCGTTAGTCGACATGGCACGCGCATCAGGGTCAGTGATCGAGATCTGTTTATCGGGTGTTTGCTCCAGCAGAATCTCCTGCTCTTTAAGTTCTCGCATCTTTTTCTGTAGCGCCGCGATCTTCTCCTGCAGCTTGGGAATGTCGGCTTCCGTTTCTGGCCGCTCATCTACATCAGCGCAGTCCAGCTGGGCGAAGTATCGATCAATGGCCTTGTCGATCCGTTCCATCCTGCGCTTTAGTTTTCCACGTGTTAGATTCTTCTCACGATTATTAACGGCTTTGAATTTACTGCCGTCGATGGCCACAACCGCCTGGGAAAATAGATTGAGCTGTCGGCACAAGACAACAAATTCTCGACATACCGTGCAGATAGCCTGGCTGTGATCCTTTCTGAAGTCAGCAATCGTCTTGAAGTCTGGCGTCAGTCGACCGGTTAACCACATCAACTCCACATTGCGCTGGGTTTCTCGTTCAAGGCGGCGACTGGATTGGATGCGATTGAGGTAGCCGTAGATGTATATTTTGAGCA
>JBLHND010000067.1:0-16938 GCA_047622605.1 Motiliproteus sp.
ACTATCTGAGGGCGCAGTATGAGATGCGCTTCTTAGATGGCTGGGCAGGTCGGCTGAGCTGGCGGATAGTGTGCACAGCCGGCTGTGGACGAGTGGTTAAGCGTTGTCTGCGAAGCCTTTAGGTGTTCAGTATCGTCAATCTGCACGGTTAGCCTGTCGTTAGAGGTTGATGCTCAGGAGTTGATGCTCAGGAGTTGATGCTCAGGAGTTGATGCTTAGACGTTGTTTAGAGGGCGTAATAGATGAGGCGCCCCTTAGGTAGCTAAGCAGCTGTTGTTCGTGAGGGGTTCGGTCAGAAGCTTGATGGTTCGAGAGGCGGGGTCTGTTGCAGACGATCGGTTAAGCGTAGTCTTCGAAGCCGCCAAGCAAGCGGCCTCGTCAACGGTCTAGCTGGACGCTATTTAGCGAGCACGGTAGACAATACGCCCCTTAGATAGGTCGTAGGGGGTTAATTCTACCTTGACTGAATCGCCGGTCAGGATTCGGATATAGTGCTTGCGCATCTTTCCCGAGATATGAGCGGTGACTACATGTCCATTTTCTAACTCTACCCGGAACATAGTGTTCGGCAGAGTGTCGATAATGGTACCTTCCATTTCTATACTTTCTTCTTTGGCCATTATAGGACTTACCTCTTACCTAGTTAGATCTTCTACGGGCGCGCTAAGGCGGCGTATTCTGCCGTATTTCCAGGTCCGACGCAAAATGTTTTCGAGTTTTAGGTCGGATAGTCCCCTTTGGGCAAATGAACCCACTGTCCTGCGATCAGAAGTTGGATAGGGTGGTAATCAGTTTTGTATGTCATTTTCTGACAGCCCTGGACCCAATACCCTAAGTAAAGATAGGGTAGTTTCTTACTTTGGGCCAGTTGGATCAGCTTGAGGATGGCCAGTTTTCCGAGGCTGCGGTGCTGATGTTCGGGATCAAAGAAAGTGTAGATAGCCGATATCCCATGCTCGAGGTAATCGACGACAGCGACGCCCAGCAGGGTCTGTCCGGTTCTAAATTCAACAAAGTGAGTGTTGTACCGGCTCTGCACCAGAAATGATTCGAACTGCGCTTTGCTTGTGGGGTACATATCCCCATCGCTGTGACGCAACCTGATGTAGCGCTCATATAGGGCGTAGTATTCGTCGCTATAAGCGGGCGCTTGAGGGCTGATTTGAAGATCCTGGTTGAGTTTGAGCACGCGTTTCTGACTCTTGCTCAGCCTGAATAACTCGACAGGGATTCTTGCGGAGATGCAGGCGCTGCAGTTCTGGCAATGCGGACGATAGATATGATTGCCACTACGCCTAAAACCCATATCTGACAGGGTGCTGTAATCACGTTTATCCAGATCGGCTTCGGGATCGACGAAGATAGTCTTGGCCTGGCGGTCATCCAGATAGCTGCAGCTATGTTCCGGCGTGGCGTAAAATTTCAGTTGATGTAAGTCAGTCAAGGTATCTATTCATCCTGTTGTTGCGGCTTTAGTTTCCAAGGATGTGACTGCGGTCGGTCGATGTTGTCTTTAAGCAATCTGATAAATTCGGATCTGGGCACTTCGGTGGCGCCCAGCGACCTGAGGTGTTGACTGTGAACCTGGCAATCAATGAAAGCATAGCCCCATTCCTGGAGTTGTTCGACCAGAGTCACTAGCGCCAGCTTGGATGCGTTGCTTACCCGGCTGAACATCGACTCGCCAAAAAAGGTCTTGCCGATGGCGAGGCCGTATAGCCCTCCAACCAGCTGGTCCTGCTGCCAGACTTCGACCGAGTGCGCCACGCCTTGTTGGTGCAAACGCCCATAGGCCTGTTGCATGGCGGCGGAGATCCAGGTGCCGTCGGCGTCGCTACGGGGTGCCGCGCAGGCTAACATAATTGCGCTAAAGTCTTGATCGATGCTGACCCGGAGCCGCTGCTGGCGTATCAGTTTACGCAGGCTACGTGAGACATGGAGTTGATCGGGTTTGAGGATGCAGCGCGGATCTGGGCTCCACCAGAGGATGGGTTGGGATTCGTCGTACCAGGGGAATATGCCGTTGCGATAGGCCTGAATAAGGCGGGCAGGGCTAAGGTCGCCCCCGGCAGCCAGCAGGCCATCGGGCTCGACCAGAGCCTGCGCAACGGGTGGGAACTCTAAGTTGTCGGGGTCTAGCCAGCTGATCTGGGTCATGGATGAGGATGCGGGCAGAGAGGCTCTGCCCGCAACTCCCTACTTATCGAGGTTGTCTAAGAAGCGCTCGGCATCGAGTGCGGCCATGCAACCAAAGCCTGCCGACGTGACGGCCTGACGGTAGACCTGGTCGGCCACATCGCCTGCGGCAAAGACTCCGGGGATGCTGGTCTGGGTCGCATTACCCTGAAGTCCGCTCTGAATGGCCAGATAGCCGTTATTCATCTCCAGTTGGCCGACAAACATCTCGGTGTTGGGCCTGTGGCCGATGGCGATAAAGGCGCCCATCGTCTCGAGCACCTTGGTCTCACCGCTGTTTACATCCTTGATGCGTATGCCAGTGACGCCCATCGCATCACCAAGAATCTCATCAACGCTATGATTCCATTCGATGTTGATGTTGCCGTTGGCGACTTTCTCCATCAGATGATCCTGCAGTATTTTCTCTGAACGCAGGCTGTCACGGCGGTGGATCAGGGTGACTTCGGACGCGATATTCGAGAGATAAAGTGCTTCTTCGACGGCGGTGTTGCCCCCTCCCACGACGACGACTTTTTGATTGCGGTAAAAGAACCCATCGCAGGTGGCGCAGGCGCTAACGCCCCGGCCTTTGAAGTTTTCTTCCGAATCCAGGCCCAGATACATGGCTGTAGCGCCCGTGGTTATAATCAGGGCATCGCAGCTGTAGGTCGCATTGTCACCAACCAGGATAAAGGGACGCTCGCCGAGCTCGACGCTGTTAATATGATCGACCTGGATTTCGGTATCAAAGCGCTCTGCATGTTTTTGCATCCGTACCATCAGTTCCGGTCCCTGTACGCCTTCAGGGTCGCCTGGCCAGTTGTCGACGTCTGTGGTGGTCGTTAGCTGGCCTCCTGCCTGCATGCCGGTAATCAGCAGGGGTTTAAGGTTGGCACGGGCTGCGTAAACCGCAGCGGTATATCCGGCGGGTCCTGATCCCAGTATGATCAGTCGGGCGTGCTTGGTTTCGCTCATGAGCTCTCTCTGTGGCTGTCTTCGGGGAGGGTTGATAAAGTGGCGCTCATCTTAATCGAATTTTTTGCTGTTGTAGAATCGGGCTTAAGATTCGTCAATAACCCGAGGCTCTGGGCTTTTCCGCAGGAAAATAGCAAGGTTAGAGCGGATGTCGGTCATCAGAGCGTCAAAATATGTTACTTTTCCGTTTTTGAAGCAAGGGTAGTGATAGCAGAATGACCGAGCGTCAGGCATTTATGGATTTCATCTCCCGCGTTACCAAAGAAGGCGGCCTGATTGTCGTGGTCGTCGGCTGCCTCTTTTTGCTACTGGCGCTCTGTACTTTTGATCCGCTGGATCCCGGCTGGTCGCACCTAGGGTATACCGGCTCTGTTCGCAACGCGGGGGGCGTGGGCGGTGCCTGGCTGGCCGATTTCAGCTTTTCGATGCTGGGCTATATGGCTTTCGTGCTGCCGTTGATGGTGATCTACCGTGCCTGGCGGTTCTTGCGTCAGCCACACAAGCGCTGGCATGTCGCCTTACCTTACTTGCTGCTCCGAACCTTGGGGGGTGTACTGATTATAGGCGCAGGTGCCGCGTTGCTAGCGATTCATTCGCATAATCAGTGGCAGCATCTGCCTTTCGAGGCGGGTGGAGTGGCCGGGCTGTCCTTAGCCAGGATCGGGTTGTTGTCCCTGGGGTTGGTCGGCGCCACGTTGGTGCTGCTGGGTGTCCTGCTGCTGGGCATTACGCTGTATACCGACCTGTCCTGGCTTAGTCTGACACAGGCCTCGGGTGCTGCGCTGCTGGCAGGAATAGCGAGACTGTCTCTGATGGGCAGAGACCGGGGTGCGAGTATGCGCAGGAGTCTTGGTGGGGCTGCCGATAGTGCTGCCGATAGTGCTACCGATCAGCGTTACCACGGCAGTGCTAGCCCCGGTATTGAGCCCGACACCCCCTCGATCGCCTCGAGTACCTCGGCGGTTAGTGAGAGTATCTCGCGTCTGGTTGGCAAGGTCAGAGTGAAGTCAGGGCTCAATGTCGATAAGCCTAGTGCGGTGAGTGATCGTGCTGCGACCCGGGTTGCAGATAAGCCACGCGGTGCCGAGGCAGATGGGCCGCACAGTGCTGAGACAGATGAGTCGTACCGTGCTGAGAATGAACCGCACAGGATTGCGGCCAGGGTTGCAGAAAAGCCGCGCAGGGCCGCGGGTGATGCGAACAGGGCCGCGGATGAGCCGCGCAGGGCCGCAGATGAGCCGCACAGTGCCGCGAAAGAGCCGCACAGTGCTAAGGGTGATCCGCTGCTGTTCGCTGCTGCTCAAGCGCCCTCTGACTCGCAGGTACTGGATGAGTTAGCGTCGCTTGATGCGGGCGTTAGTACGGAGCCTGCCATCAAGGTTAAAGAGCTGAAGATCGTTCCGCTGTCAGAGACCATTGCGGCCGTCGATTATTCCGACTCCGACGCCGGTTATCAGGATACCCGGCCAGCGAAGCCGGGTGTAGAGCCTAAGCAGATTCCCAGCGTCACCCTGCTCGATCCGCCCTCCGAGAAAACGGCACAGGGCTATACCCCCGAGCAGTTGGAAGCTATGTCACGCTTGCTGGAGGCTAAGCTGAAAGACTTCGGTGTTATCGCCGAGGTTGTCGAGGTGAATCCAGGGCCGGTGATCACCCGTTTCGAGATCAGTCCCGCCCCGGGCACCAAGGTCAGCAAGATAACTAACCTGTCCAAAGACTTGGCGCGCTCGATGGCGGTGATGAGCGTACGAGTCGTGGAAGTGATCGCCGGTAAATCGGTGGTAGGGATTGAGATTCCTAATGAAATCAGAGAGATGGTAAGGCTTAGGGAAGTCCTTGATGCGCCCGTCTATACCCAGGCCTCTTCCCGGCTGAGTATGGGGCTGGGTAACGATATCGCGGGCAATCCCGTGGTCGTCAATCTGGCCAAGATGCCCCACCTGCTGGTGGCAGGTACCACCGGGTCGGGCAAGTCGGTGGGTGTTAATGCGATGATCCTGAGTCTGCTGTACAAGGCGACACCTGACGAAGTGCGGTTGATGATGGTCGACCCTAAGATGTTGGAATTGTCGATCTATGACGGTATTCCCCACCTGTTGACGCCGGTCATTACCGATATGAAGGATGCGGCTACCGGGTTGCGCTGGTGTGTGGCGGAGATGGAACGGCGCTATAAGTTACTGTCCAAGATGGGGGTGCGCAATCTGGCCGGTTTCAACGACAAGGTTCTTGAAGCTCAGGCGCGGGGTGAGCCGTTACTGGATCCGCTATGGAAGCCGCTTGAGCACGGCTTTGATGAGCATGCCCCGGCGCCCGAATTAGAAACGCTGCCCTATATCGTGGTGGTGGTCGATGAGTTTGCCGACATGATGATGATCGTCGGCAAAAAAGTAGAAGAGCTGATCGCCCGCATAGCCCAGAAAGCACGGGCCGCCGGCATCCATCTGATCCTGGCGACGCAGCGGCCCTCGGTCGATGTGATTACCGGGTTGATTAAGGCTAACGTACCGACCCGGATTGCGTTTCAGGTCTCATCCAGGATCGACTCGCGCACCATTCTGGATCAGGGCGGTGCTGAGAACCTGTTGGGTAACGGCGACATGCTCTATCTGCCTGCGGGCAGCAGCATGCCGGTGCGGGTGCACGGGGCCTTTGTCAGTGACGATGAGGTGCATCGTA
This sequence comes from Motiliproteus sp., assembly GCA_047622605.1. GTDB lineage: Bacteria > Pseudomonadota > Gammaproteobacteria > Pseudomonadales > Balneatricaceae > Motiliproteus. The sequence goes on from JBLHND010000067.1 coordinate 5,833, forward strand.
GTGTCGAAGCCTGGAAGAAGTGGGGGCCGGCTAAGTTCGTTGACGAGATTCTGACGGAGACGGTAGAGATGGATGGCGGTGGTTCCGCTTCATCCTTTGAGGATGAACTGGATCCCCTCTATGACCAGGCGGTCGCGTTGGTGACGCAGAGCCGACGGGCGTCGGTATCGGCGGTGCAGCGTAAATTTAAGATTGGTTACAACCGTGCCGCCCGAATGGTCGAGTCGATGGAAGCGGCAGGGGTTGTCAGCGAGCCCGGTCATAATGGCGGTCGGGAAGTCATAGCCCCACCACCGGTTAGCGTTAATTAAAGTGTTAATTAACGTGTTAATTAGAGAGTCAAGTGATGAATAACAGGATCCAGTTTATGACGAGACTTAGGGGACGGCTGGGGGTGTTGCTGGGGGCGATTCTGCTAAGTAGCAGCCTTCATGCGGCGGATACCCCGGCACAAAACCTAAGCCTGCTCCTTAATAAGATTAATAGCCTGTCGGCGACCTTCGAACAATTGGTACTCGATGGCAGCGGCAGGCGACTGCAGCAGGTTTATGGCGAGATGGTGCTGGCGCGCCCCGGAAAGTTTCGTTGGCGTACCGAGGAGCCTTTTCCGCAGCTGCTGGTGTCCAATGGTCAGACGCTGTGGCTGTACGATCAGGACCTGGAGCAGGTTACCCGGCGGCCGGTTGATCATCGCTTAAGCAGCACCCCGGCCCTGTTGCTGAGCGGTAACCTGGATGACCTGGAGAACACCTTCAGAGTGCAGGGGCCTGTCGAGGGTGACTCAGGGGTGTTTCGCCTCCTTCCCAAGAATGAAGAGGCACTCTTTGTGGTATTGCGAATCGGATTTGCAGCAGGGGTTCCGACCGAGATGCAGCTTGAAGATAATCTTGGGCAGAAGACGGGCATTAATTTCAGCGATATTCTGCTGAACCCGGAGGTCGATGACAGCCAGTTTGAATTCCAGGTGCCTGCGGGCATCGACCTGATTACCGAGTAGCCCGGTTTATGAGTCAGGATCTGTTTCAAGAACAAGAGCAGGAACAAGAGCAGGAGCAACAGGGCTATGAACCCCTGGCGGCCAAGATGCGTCCCCATTGTCTGGATGACTATCTCGGTCAGCATCATATTCTCGGTCCCAATAAGGCCTTACGGTCGGCGATTGAGCTGGGCTGCCCCCATTCGATGATCCTCTGGGGACCCCCGGGTGTCGGTAAGACGACCCTGGCACGCCTGATTGCAGAGTTAACCGATGCCCATTTTGAATCGATCTCGGCGGTGCTCTCCGGCGTCAAAGAGATCCGCATGGCGATCGAGCAGGCCAAGCAGCAGCGGGCACAATCGCAACGTAAGACCATTCTGTTTGTCGATGAGGTACACCGCTTTAATAAGAGCCAGCAGGATGCCTTCTTGCCCTTCGTTGAAGACGGTACGCTGATCTTTATCGGTGCCACGACCGAAAACCCTTCCTTCGAACTCAATAGCGCCTTGCTGTCACGGGCGCGGGTCTATTTGTTGCGTCCACTCGACGAAAGGGTGCTGGTCGAATTGATTGGCAAGGCATTGCATGAGCCGCGTGGGCTGGGCGACAAAAATATTCAAATTGATGCCGAGCTGATCGAGCGCCTGGCCCGAGCCGCGGACGGTGATGGCCGGCGGGCGCTTAATCTACTCGAGATAGCCGCCGATCTGGCGCGGGTCGAGGGCGAGACCTTGGTGGTCGATGCCGGCGTGATGGAGGAGGTGCTGCAGGCCTCGGGGCGACGTTATGATAAGCAGGGGGATCTGTTTTACGATCAGATCTCGGCGTTTCATAAGTCGGTACGCGGTTCCTCTCCCGATGGCGCCCTGTACTGGTATGCGCGGATGCTCGATGGCGGCTGTGATCCGCTGTATGTCGCAAGACGCCTGGTCGCGATCGCCTCGGAAGATATCGGCAATGCCGACCCGCGTGCGCTGCAGATAACCCTCAATGCCTGGGATGCCTTTGTACGTCTGGGGCCGGCAGAAGGTAACCGGGCGATCGCCCAGGCGGCTGTGTTCTGTGCCTGCGCACCTAAGTCGAACGCGGTCTATCGCGCCTTTAATCAGGTGCTGGCCGATGTGCGCGAAGATCCCTCCTATGAGGTGCCGGTGCATCTGCGCAATGCACCGACCTCGCTGATGAAGGATCTGGGTTACGGTGACGAGTATCGCTATGCTCACAACGAGCCTGGTGGCTATGCCGCTGGCGAGAGCTATCTGCCCGAAGCGATCGGGCAGCGACGCTATTACGAGCCGGAGCCGCGTGGGCTGGAGCAGAAAATGGGTGAGAAACTAAACCACCTGCGAGAACTCGATCGACTCAGTGATCGTCAACGCTACAAGTGAATGCATGAGGCAACGATGCTGCAAGTGATGTTGGTCGCGATGGGTGGGGCGCTCGGCGCTGTCGCCCGCTATTGGGTCAGTGGTTACGTGGTGAATAATACTCAGCATTACCTGCCGCTGGGAACCCTGGTCGTCAATGTGTTGGGGTCGCTGCTGATGGGGGTGTGCTTCGTGCTGATTATGGAAAAAGCCCAGCTACCGCCCGCCTCACGGCAGTTGCTGATGGTGGGTTTTTTGGGTGCGTTCACCACCTTTTCGACCTTCTCTCTGGAAACGCTGACCTTGATCCAGGAAGGTCATATCTTGTCCGCCGTGATTTATATAGTATTAAGTCTTTTGTGCTGCCTCGCCGCGCTCGCCGCGGGTTTGTGGCTAACCCGTTTATGGGTTTAATTCGATTCACTCTCTTGATAAGGCCCTGCTGACCGATGCTCGATCCGAAACTTCTCCGTAGTGACCTCGATACGGTCGCCCAAAAACTCAGTAAGAAGGGCTACACCTTTGATACAGGTCTGTTTACCCGGCTTGATGATACCCGTAAGCATCTGCAGTCGACGACTGAGCAGCTGCAGTCTCAGCGTAAATCGCTGGCCGCTAAGATTGGCATGGCGGCTAAGGCGGGTGAGGATATCGCACCGTTAAAAACCACGGGTGAGCAGATTAAGCAGCAACTCGAGAGTATTGCCGGGGAATACAAGGAGGTTCAGGAGCAGCTCGATGTCCTGCTTATGGGTATCCCTAATATTCCCGATGATGCGGTTCCTGAAGGTGCCTCTGAGGAGGATAATATCGAGGTTCGGGTCTGGGGTGAGCCTACCCAGTTTGATTTCGAAGCCAAAGATCATGTTGATCTGGGAACGGCCAATGGCGAGCTAGATTTTGAGACCGCAGCCAAGATCACCGGCTCACGCTTTGCGGTGATGCGCGGTAATCTGGCCCGGCTGCATCGAGCGCTGATCCAGTTTATGCTCGATGTACAGACTCGGGAGCACGGCTACGAAGAGGTCTATGTGCCTTATCTTGTCAATGCCGAGAGTTTGCGTGGCACCGGTCAGTTACCCAAGTTTGAGGCCGATCTCTTTAAAGTGCCCGGCGATAACGACCTCTACCTGATCCCTACCGCCGAGGTTCCCGTCACTAATATCGCCCGTGATCGGATCTTTGAAGCCAAAGAGTTACCCTGTCGTCTGACCAGCCATACCCCCTGTTTTCGGAGCGAGGCCGGCAGTTACGGCCGTGATACCCGCGGTATGATTCGTCAGCACCAGTTTGAAAAAGTCGAGATGGTGCAGATGGTCAAGCCGACAGAGTCGGCTCAGGCGTTGGAAGAACTGACCGGCCATGCCGAGGCAATTCTGCAGAAGCTGGAGTTGCCCTATCGTGTCGTCGTGCTGTGCGGCGGCGATCTGGGTTTCTCTGCGACTAAAACCTATGACCTGGAGGTCTGGTTGCCGGGTCAGCAGAAATACCGTGAAATCTCTTCATGCAGCTGTATGGGTGATTTTCAGGCGCGACGGATGCAAGCGCGCTGGCGTAACCCTGAAACCGGCAAGCCCGAGCTGCTGCATACCCTCAATGGCTCGGGTCTGGCGGTAGGGCGGACACTCGTCGCTGTCCTCGAGAATTATCAGACCGCAGCCGGTAAGATCCGTATTCCCAAGGTGCTGCAGTCTTATATGGGCGGCATCGAGGAGCTTTAATGGGGCGTTGTACCCCTTGTCAGGCTGAAGCCCGCGCTACAGGGACGTAGCTAGACAGCTGAAGGCTCCTGCAACAGCCGCACTTCCCACGTCCCTGTGGGGCGTGCCGTCCATGCAGGAGCGCTTAACGGCTAACCCATAAAAGAAAGCCTAACCCACAAAAAATTCCTCAATCTTCTGGGATCAATCCCGTCGTAATCGATCTGACATGGCGATGGGTGAGGGGAAGTTGAAGATCACGATATAAGACGACACTAAGAAGGTCAGTATCGTCGTCGCCTGAATCAGATGCGACGCTTCCTGGCCGATCAATAAGGTACTGGTCGCCAGATAAGCGATCAACAGCGAAAACTCACTGGTTTGACCCAGCCGAAACCCCACCTCCCAACTCATCTGACTGCTTTCACTGATTCGCTGCAACAGCACTTTAAAGGTGACAGGCTTAAGAACCAGCACCAGTGTAGCCAGAAATAAGGCAGGCAGGATCACATCATCCAACAGGGTCAGGTTGAAGCTGGCGCCGATCGAGAAGAAAAACAGGATCAGGAAGAAGTCCCGCAGAGGCCTCAGGCTATCGGCGATATAGAGCGAGATAGGGCTGGTTGCCAGGCTGACACCCGCAATAAAAGCGCCCATCTCGGCCGACAAACCCATCGCCTGTGCCGCCTCGGCAAGCCCCAGGCACCAACCGATAGCGACCAGGAATATATATTCATGGAAGCGGTCGAAGCGCTGAATTAGCTTGAGCAGAATAAATTTCACGAACAAAAACGCAGAGCCGATCAGCAGAGGGAAGGCCAGTAATGTCTTGATATAGGAGGCGGGTCCGACATCGCCGGAGCTGAAGCTGTCGATCGCAAGCAGAGAGATGATAGCGATCACGTCTTGCAGTAGCAGCAACCCCACGACCAGCTCTCCGGTATGCTTGTGATGCAACACGGTTGTGGGCAGCAGTTTGATGCCGATAATCGTGCTGGAGAACATCAGCGATATACCGATGAGCACGCTTTCGGTCTCGGTGTAACCGAACAGTTTTCCGGTGCCGTAGCCCAGGCCCGCAAAGACGGCAGAGCTCAGTAACGCCACCAGGGTTGCCTTTTTTAACATGCGATAGAGGTGGCTGGGCTGCATGTCCAGTCCTAATAAAAACAGCAAGAAGATGATGCCAACCTCGGCGATATCCGACAGCAGGCGCATATCAGTGACCATCTCCACACCATAGGGGCCGAGTAGCGCGCCCAGGATGATGTAAGCCACCAACAGGGGTTGGCCGGTATAGAGTGCTAATGAGGCGACAATAGCGGCACCGGTAAAGATAAGAAAGAATGAAAAAACGATCGAGTGTTCCATTAAGAGCAGATCCTAGGCTGGGGCTGGTTGGTTCTTGTTATGTCGGTGATATGGATGACGATACAGTATTTAGCAGGGCGTTCGATAGAAAACAGCGGCTAGATGCTGGGGCCGGAATCATAGCCGTATCCTGGCCCAGCGTTTTTTTGACCAGAGGTAGCCGAACAGTATCGATGACAGGCTTCGGTGCAGCAGCTGCACTAGCCAGATGGCGGTCAGGCCACCGCCAAGCGTCGGGCCTACCAGCCAGGCTAAGGGGAGATAAAAGCCCCATTGTCCCAGGGTGGTAACCCACATCACCGTGCGGTTTGCGCCTGCGCCGAGCAGCGCCTGGGTAAAGACGATGGCGACGACATCGACGCAGATGGCCAGGCAGGTAATCCGCAGGGGGATGATCGCTTGCTGAATCAGGTTCTGTTCGTGGATAAACAGCGACAGTATCTGTTCGGGAAACAGCCAGAGCGGGGTGCTGAGCAGTATCAGCATCAGGGCGGCGACCTTAACGGTATCCCATCCCCACTCGCAGGCCTGTTCGGGCTCATTGCGCCCCAGGGCGTTACTGACCAGCGTGGTGGCGGCCATGCCTAGGCCGACAGCGGGCAGTATCAGAAACAGGGACAGGAGTGTTAGTACATGGGCGATGGCTAATTCCTGAGTGCCAATTTGGGCGATGATCCAGAACAGCAGCGTAATCCCGGTCGCGAACATAAACTGCTGTAGAGAATGCGGTATCGACAGGCGTATCAAACGGATAAACGTTTTACGATCAGGACGTTGTTTTAGGAAGCCGCGGGATCTGGCGCGCTTAAAGGTGATGGCGGAATAGAGGATGGCGCCTAAAAAAAGCGCAAGACTGGTACCCAGACCCGCCCCCGGAGCGCCTAGCTCTGGAAGGCCCAGGGTGCCGTAAATCAGGCCGTAGCTGATCACCACATTAAACAGCTGTACCAGGAGCAGTATCCGCAGATAGACCAGCGCTTGGTTGATCCCGTTCCAATAGCCTCGAAACGAGAGATTAAAGCCTACGGCCAGCAGGGCCAGAACCCGATACTCAAAATAGGGTTCGGCAATCGAGGTGACGGCAGGATCATCACTGATCACGCTGACGATGGCGCTGGAGTAATGCAGACAGAGTGCGGTCAGTGGTAGGGTAAAGACCAGGGCGATTAACAGGCCGCAGTTCAGGGGTGCGGCCTTCTCGTCGATACGTCCTTGCCCATGGCGACGAGCGACCAGCGTTTGTACGCCCGATGAGAGGCCGATGATCAACGCGATAACCATGAAATTAGCATAGCCCCCGATCCCAACACCAGCGAGCGCATTACGCCCCAAGGCGCCGACCATTGCGGTGTCGACCAGGTTCAGCAGGCTTTGCGACAGCATGCCGCCGATGATCGGTAATCCAAGCGATAAAATGGCTTGAAGGCGTTGTTTGTTAAGCTGTAAGAGCAACGTAGATAGCCGCTTGATAGATGAACCGGAGCGCAATTCTAGCAGATTCAGGGTCCTAGGGGGCCTCTGAATAAGCCCCCTGGGTCTCAGGCGTTCAGAGCACTTGGGGATCAGGGCGGCGAACACAGCCAGGCGGGGTGTCAGCCTCCTAGGGTCAATAATAACCAACCTTTAAAGTAGGGTTTATAATTGCGGGCTGATGGCTTAGAATGCAGTTATTTGTCACCGAGTGGGTAGCTAATTGCGATGCAAGATTACAATATTACGATAACCGATAGCGCTCAAGACTATCTGGCTGAGCTGTTAGAAAAGCAGGGTGTCGCTGACATCAGTGTGCGTATTTTTATTACCCAGCCAGGGACGCCTTATGCCGAGACCTGTTTGGCCTATTGCCGCCCTGATGAGATTCAGGAGAGCGATGTGATCATGCCGCTCGAGCAATTTAAAGTGTACCTGGAGCCGCATAGTTTGCCTTATCTGGAAGAAGCCGTGGTCGATTATGCCTCGGAACGTATGGGCGGACAGTTGACGATCAAGGCACCTAATGCCAAAGCGCCTAAGATCAGCCCCGACAGCCCTATAGAAGACCAGATTAATTACCTGCTCTATAACGATATTAATCCAGGTTTGGCGTCGCATGGCGGCGATGTTTCCTTGGTTGAAGTGCTCAGCGAAGAGCTGGGCAGTGTCGCGGTCCTTAAGTTTGGTGGTGGCTGTCAGGGCTGCAGTTCGGTGGATCTGACCCTTAAGCAGGGTGTTGAAGCGACGCTGATAGAGAAGATTGCAGGCCTGGTCGGGGTTCGAGATGTTACCGATCATACCCAGACTGAGAACGCCTACTATCAGTAGACTGTATCAGTAGACTGTCTCCATAGGACCCTAGGCTGGGATGCAATCCTAGCAATCCCGCAGCCTACCTCGCTAAGAACCGCGGGGTTAGGTCTTTTGTTGCCACTTTTAGGCCCGTAGGCTGGGATGCAGTCCCAGCAGCCATATCCCAGCAGCCATATCCCAGCATTCATCAATCGCTAAATCCGACATGTGATTTCGAAAAAACTGGCCCCAACACGACCCTTTACCCTTTACCTCTACTCCTTATCTTTTGACCAGTCGTTCAAAGTCATTGCAGGGTACGGGATAGGAAAACAGATAACCCTGAAAATAGCGGCAGCCTTTGGCCAGCAGCAGACGCTGTTCTGCGGCAGTTTCAACCCCTTCGGCGATAACTTTCAGCTTCAAGTGCTCGGCCATCGACAGGATGGTATCGACCAGAATTGCATTATCAGCATCCTGTTCGATATGACGCACAAAAGACTGATCTATTTTAAGGGTGTCGAGCGGTAGCCGCTTAATGTAACTCAACGAAGAATACCCGGTACCGAAGTCATCAATAGAAAACATGACACCGAGGTGCTGCAGCCGTTTCATCCGCTCAATCGTGGTTTCGATATGGGTCAGCAACATACTCTCGGTAATTTCCAAGACCAATCGCTTAGGATTGGCGCCGGTTTGCTGTACCAGCGTCTCTACCCGGTCAAAAAAATCGCCTTGGTTGAACTGTTTAGGACTGACATTCACGGCCAGACTGAGCTGCGAAAAGGGTGCTCCCAGCGCATCCCATAGCGCCAGTTGTTTGCAGGCGTGCGTCAGGACCCAGGCGCCCACCTCCATAATTAAACTGCTATCTTCCATAATTGAAATAAATTCACCGGGCAGGATCATGCCTCGTTGTGGATGCTGCCAGCGCAGCAAACATTCTGCGCCTAGTATGCGCTCGGATTGATCCACCTGAGGCTGGTAAAAGAGTTCAAACTCATGGTTGGACAACGCGTGGCGTAAGTTCTGGGTAATTTCCATCCGCTTTCTGAACTTTTCGTGCATATCTTTATGGTAAAAGCCAATGCCGTTATCGCCGCTCCTTTTCGCCCGGTACATCGCGATGTCGGCATGGCTGAAGATCTCATTGATGGTTTTCGCGCCATTAGGGAACAAGACGATACCAATGCTGACCTCCGTTTGGATGCGGTAGTCTTGCAATAACAGTGCTTCGAGCAAGGCGGTTTTGATCTTATTAGCGATAGCCTCAGCCTCAACGGCGGCAATGCTGGTATCCGAATCCAGTTCGGTTAATAGCACTACAAACTCGTCACCGCCCAGTCGAGCGGCAGTGTCTTCGGCGCGCAGACTGCTCCCCAATACCTCAGCTACATGTTGTAACACCAGATCGCCTGCGGCGTGTCCAAACGAGTCGTTGATCTGTTTAAAATTATCGATGTCAATATAGAGTAAACCACCGTGGTTGGAGCCTCTGCGCAAGTGCGCTAAATTGAGGTCTAACCGGTTGATTAGCAACTGTCGATTGGGCAGTCCGGTGAGCGTATCGTAGAGAGCCTGTCGTTCTAGCAACGCATAGGCACGTCGCTGCTCGGTAATATCACTGATGGATAGATGGATAGAATCGATTTTACCGTCGTCATTCAACTTGGGTTTGCCGTCCAGACGCACCCAGAGAATCGCATCGGCATCCTTGTTAGCCACAGGGTGATCAAGTAGGCGTAACTCACGGCGCTGGCGAACCTGGGTTTTCTGAATGCTCGATAGATACAGGAACATCTCATCCTGTGCCTGCGAGTGAAAAAATGCGCTCAAGCGTTGCTTTAGCAACTGGCTTCGCGCGACCCCCAGCATCTCTGCGCTGCTCAGATTTGCTTCGAGGATCAGTCCCTGGGGGCTAAGCGTGAGATAGCCAACGGGAGCAAAGTCATAAAGTTCGCTGTAGCGGTTACGTGAGTCCAGCAACTCCAACTGGGCGCAGCGCAGTTCTTCGTTCTGCAGCTCAAGTTCGACCTGGTGGGTATGCAGTTCCTGAACCAGATTGAGGATCTCATCCTTGTCGAGGGCGGCCACTTCAGCAGCAAATGCGGCCTTTTTTTTCACCTTACTCGATTCAGCCAGACGGCGCAGTTTGTTGATGTCCATGATCCTTAAACCTCGATGCCTATCAAGATAGCGATCACTCCAGAAACGTCAGCCAAGCCGCTATTGCGCGGCTATGTTATTTGGAGCATCGTCCGGAATCTCGATCAGCGTGCCTATATAGTTGACCTCTGCACCCTGATCCTTGGTTACAGGTACGGCCTCGATCATCACCCAGACCCTGCCAGCGGTGCGCTTTTGTAACCGGTATTTTTGTTTAAAGGGTAGTCGCTTTTTGCAGGCTTCGAACCAGGTCTTTTCCAGTTGCTCCCTCTCTGCAGGGGAAGCCGTATCAAACAGCCCTGTGCCCCTGGCTTGCCTCTGAGTCATGCCGACTAACCGGCACCAGTGTTCGTTGGCATAGGAATACTTGCCGTTGCTATCGGTATGGAAGATGGCAACCGGTGCAAGGTTGCCGAGGGTATAAAAGGCATCGTTGATTTTCTTCAGTGCAGCCTCCGCCCGTTTTAGCTGGGTGATATCTTCAAAAGTCAGCACTACGCCGTCGATCACGTTGACTAGGGTCCGATACGGCCTTACCCGCATGTTGAATGAACGCTGATCTTTACTCCAAACCTCCTGCTCACTGATACGCAAGTCTCCCAGGGCCTTTTGGGCGGTATGGGTCAGATCCACATCGATCAGGTTGGTGACAAAATGCTGTATGGGTCGCCCGACATCCGTCGGGGTCAAGGGGATGATATCGGTAGCCTTAGGCGTGAAACGTCGCACACAGAGCCTGAGATCCAGGAACAGGGTCGCAATATTGGTGCTGTCCAGCAGGTTCTTTATATCATCATGGGCTGCGGCTAGGTCATTGATGCGGCTCTGCAGCTCGGCATTGACCGTGTATGACTCTTCGTTGAGTGATTGCAGCTCTTCCTTTGAGGTTTCCATCTCTTCGTTGGTACTCTGCAGCTCCTCGTTGGTACTCTGCAGCTCTTCGTTAGTCGAATTGAGTTCTTCATTTGAGGTCTCCAGTTCCTCGATCGAGGTCTGCAGGCTCTCTCGGCTATAGCGCAGCTCTTGGCGAAGTTGCTGCTCGGTCTTGCTGTTCTCGTGGGATTCTTTAACTAGGGGCGCAACGGCAGTCTCAGCATCTTCCGCGACGGCGTCCTTAAACGTAATCATCAATAGTCCTTGCACGTTGGGCTGCACGAGTACCGGTTTGATGGTGATGTCGAAGGGCGGGGTCGGATTAGCCTGGGGCACATTCAGCCCCTTGATGACAGTCTCCTGCCTGTGGTTACGAGCGCTGCTG
>JBLHND010000068.1:0-16780 GCA_047622605.1 Motiliproteus sp.
GGCCCTTCTTTACCGCCATCAAAACCCCCATAGACGCCACGTTGACCGCCATTGAAGGGGCTTTGTCTTCAGTCCATCCGCTGATTTTTATCGTCCTGATCGCGTTGCTGGCGTGGCAGCTGGCGGGCCGTAGGTTGGGCATCGCTACCGCCGCCAGCTTCTGGCTACTGGGGGCGATCGGGGTCTGGGAGGAATCGATGGTCACTCTGTCGCTGGTACTGACCTCGGTGTTCTTTTGCGCCCTGATCGGCATTCCCACGGGGATCTGGATCGCGCGCAACGATAACGCCAACCGGATCGTCCGGCCGCTGTTGGATGCCATGCAGACCACGCCCGCCTTCGTCTATCTGGTGCCGATCGTGATGCTGTTCGGCATAGGCAATGTGCCGGGGGTGGTGGTCACCATCATCTTCGCGGTACCTCCGGTGATCCGGCTTACCAACCTGGGCATTCGCCAGGTGCCGGAAAACCTGATCGAGGCGGGCCACTCCTTCGGCGCGAGCCCCTCGCAACTGCTATTTAAGGTGCAGCTGCCGCTGGCGATGCCGACCATCATGGCCGGGGTCAATCAGACCCTGATGCTGGCGCTGTCGATGGTGGTGATCGCCTCCATGATCGCCGTCGGTGGTCTTGGCCTGATGGTGATGCGCGGTATCGGCCGGCTCGATATCGGCCTGGCGACGCTGGGCGGCCTGGGCATCGTTATTCTCGCCATCATCCTCGACCGTATGAGCCAGTCACTGGGGCGTGACGCCCGTGAACGTGGCACCCGTAACTGGTACGACAGCGGTCCTGCCGCTCTGGTCTTACGTCTGTTTACCAAATAGCGCAATTCTTTACCGTTAACCAAGGGATAAACTATGTTTAATAAGAAGATAGCAATCAGTACCCTCGCAGCACTCACCCTAAGTGGAACCGTGCTCGCCAACGACACGCCCGGTCAGGGGGTCAGCGTACAGCCGGTGCAGAGCCCTATCGCCGAAGAGACCTTTCAGACGATGATCTTGAATAAGGCCCTGATCGAGCTGGGCTACGAGGTCAAGCCGATTCAGGAGGTCGACTACAGCGTCGGTTACACCGCCATCGCCAACGGTGACGCTACCTTTATGGCCACCAACTGGGATCCGTTGCACAACAGCATGTACGCCAACGGCGGCGGCGATGACAAGTTTTACCGCGCCGGGGAATATATTAAGGGTGCGGCTCAGGGCTACCTGATCGACAAGAAGACCGCCGATAAGTACAACATCACCAGCATCGCTGATTTCGCTAAGCCTGAGATCGCCAAGTTGTTCGATACCAATGATGACGGCACGGCCGACCTTACCGGTTGTCAGGCGGGATGGGGTTGCGAGGGAGTGATCGAGTATCAGCTGGATGCCTTCAAGTTGCGTGATGCGGTGCATCATAACCAGGGACAGTACGCGGCTATCATGGCCGATACCATCTCCCGTTATAACGCCGGAAAGCCGATCTTCTATTATACGTGGACCCCATACTGGGTTTCTGGCCTGCTGGTTCCTGGCAGTGACGTCGTCTGGCTGGAAGTGCCATTTTCGGCTAATCCCAATGACGCTGATACCGAACTACCCAATGGCAAAAACTACGGCTTCCAGATCAACAGTGAGCGGGTAGTCGCCAACAAAGAGTTTGCCGAGCAGAATCCCGCTGCGGCCAAGCTGTTTGAGCTGGCCAAACTGTCGATCAACGATGTCAGCGCGGAAAACAGCATGATCGCCGATGGCGAAGACAGCCAGAAAGATATCGCCCGCCACGCCGATCAGTGGATTGCAGCCCACCGCACCCAGGTCGATACTTGGCTTGATGCGGCCCGCAACGCGGCCAAGTAAGGATTTAAGTTAAGACTCTCATGTAAGACCCACGCCGACTTCCGCGCTCGACACAGGCGCACAGGGGAGTCGGCGTTTATTATTCCGCGCTTTTATTCCCCGCACATCATTTCCCGAGTCACCCTCTGCAGTTTCACGCTCAGGTTCCTGCCATGACGCTCAGTCAGGAGTAACCCGTCGTCGGTGCGGTTGTCAGTACGGCTGCAGTGCTGGCGATGCTGTTCTTTAAACTAGTGCTTCAACAATTGAGCATGAACTGCCACGCAACTCAAATCACCGCTTAGCATGGCTAACGCTATACTCCCTTGTGGACGTTATCAACGAACCAGGGAAGGTGATTCCAATGTTAAAACGATCAATACCTTTAAGTATCGCTGTGGCGGTCACCATGGCCGCACTCGGACCCGGCAGTACCCTTGCAATGGACGGGACGGTTGGTATGGCCAAATCTACTCAATTCTGGTGGCCTGAAAAACTGAACCTTGGGCCGCTGCGCGCACACGACTCAAGATCTAATCCCTATGCTGAAGATTTCAATTACGCCGAGGCCTTCAATAGCGTGGATCTCAAGGTTCTGAAGAAAGATATTGAGATGACGTTAACAACATCACAAGAGTGGTGGCCGGCAGACTGGGGGCACTATGGTGGTTTGATGATAAGAATGGCCTGGCATGCCGCAGGTACCTACCGTACGGCGGACGGGCGCGGCGGTGCTGATGGTGGCCAACAACGCTTTGAACCACTCAACAGCTGGCCAGATAATGCCAGCCTGGATAAGGCACGCCGCTTACTGTGGCCGGTCAAACAAAAATACGGTCGTACTGTCTCCTGGGGGGACCTGATGATCCTGGCGGGTAATGTTTCTCTGGAATCTATGGGGTTTGAAACCCTGGGCTTCGCCGGAGGACGTATGGACGACTGGGAACCTGATCTGGTTTACTGGGGACCTGAGACCGTTATGCTTGCTAACGATAAGCGTTATAAAGAGGGTGAACTGCAAAATCCTCTGGCGGCCGTGCAGATGGGCTTGATTTATGTGAACCCGGAAGGCCCCAGCGGCAATCATGACCCGCTCTCTGCCGCCGCTGACATGCGTGAATCCTTCGGCCGCATGGCAATGAACAACGAAGAGATCGTGGCCCTGGTCGCTGGCGGACACACGCTGGGTAAGGCCCATGGTGCGGTCAAAGGCGAGTGTGTGGGCGTGGAGCCTGCAGCCGCCGCTATCGAAGAGCAAGGCTTTGGCTGGAAGAACAGCTGCGGTAGCGGCAAGGGTGCCGACGCCATGACCAGTGGTCTGGAAGGTGCCTGGAGTTCGACACCAACCGCATGGTCTGTACTTTACCTCGACAACCTGATGAGGTTCGAGTGGCAAAAAACCCAGAGTCCCGCCGGTGCAACCCAGTGGATCCCAACGGATGAAGCAGCGGCAGGCCTGGTGCCGGATGCTCATACCCAGGGTAAGCGGCATGCGCCGATCATGTTCACGACGGACATGGCGCTAAAGAAAGATCCGGAATTTCGCAAGATTACCGAGCGGTTCCTGAAAAATCCGCAAGCGTTTGATCTTGCCTTTGCCAAGGCCTGGTTCAAGCTGACCCATCGTGATCTGGGGCCACGTGCGCGCTATCTGGGTACTGAGATTCCTGCGGAACCAGAGCTTTGGCAAGACCCGCTTCCGGCTATCGATCACCCATTAATGAGTGATGATGACGCGGAAGAACTCAAAAGCCAGATTCTTAATTCCGGTTTAACTATTCCTGAGTTAGTCAGAACGGCTTGGGCATCCGCCTCAACCTTCCGTGGTTCCGATATGCGTGGTGGTGCCAATGGTGCACGTATTGCGCTTGCCCCCCAGAAGGATTGGCAAGCCAACAATCCGCAAGAACTGGCCAAGGTGTTAAAGACCCTTATAAAGCTGCAGCAGGACTTCAACCAAGCGTTGTCCGGGGGTAAACGAGTCTCTCTGGCCGATGTGATCGTTCTCGCTGGCAATGCCGCTGTTGAAGAGGCGGCCAAGAAAGCGGGTTACCCTGTTGATATTCCGTTCGTGCCGGGTCGTGCTGACGCGACCCAAAAACAGACCGATATTAAGTCTTTTGCTTGGTTAGAGCCTAAGGCAGACGCTTTTCGCAACTACTACCATGACAGCAGCTACGGTTCACCTGCCGCTATGCTGGTGGAAAAGGCTGACCTGTTAACCTTAACGGTACCGGAAATGACCGTACTGGTTGGCGGTATGCGAGTCTTGAATGCCAATGCCGGACAGGCTAAACAGGGGGTGTTTACCGATAATCCGGGAACGTTGACCAATGACTTCTTTGTGAACCTGCTCGAGATGTCCACAAAATGGATCAAGTTGTCCGAGACTGAGGGTGCCTATGAGGGCCGGGACCGCGTCACCGACAACGTTAAATGGACGGCGACCCCTGTGGATCTTATTTTTGGGTCCAACTCCGAGTTGCGTGCAGTGGCAGAGGCCTATGCCTCTGAAGATGGTAAAGAGATGTTCGTAAACGACTTTGTCGCAGCCTGGAGCAAAGTAATGACGCTGGATCGTTTTGATCTAAATTGACCGGAATGCGCTATCTTGCGCTGTACGCGAAGTGGGGGGGCGGATGGAGGGGTAGGATAGTGCGGTAGGCGAGGTCTTGCTGGTGGAGTCGAGCCTGCTTCGGGAAACGGTGCTTGCCTTTGACTGCTCCCCTTCGATATAGAAGCCCTTGTGCTGATGCTCAGGCCCCGCAAGGAGTGTCTCAAGGTCTAGCGACATGCCGGTTGCTGCTTAAGATGCTGGAAGCCTCGCCCCCTGATAGAGGTTAACCAGGGTTGATTCTACCTGGCTGAAACCCGCACAATGGCTTTTTCTTCAACGCGATTTTTTCAAGGTACTGGATCGATGCAGTCTATTATCCCTCTCAGCAAGTTACCCCAGGTAGGCACGACCATCTTTACCCTCATGTCACAGCTGGCATTCAAGCATCAGGCCATTAATCTTTCGCAGGGGTTCCCCGATTTCGATGGCCCCCAGCTGCTGCGCGACCTGGTCTGCGAGCATATCCAAAACGGCCACAACCAGTACTGCCCACTCACCGGTGTCCCAAAACTCAGGGAACAGATAAAACGCAAGGTCGCTGGCAGTTACGACATCGAGTTGGATGCCGATCAGGAAATTACCGTTGTCCCCGGCGCGACTGAAGCGATCTATTGCGCCATCATGGCGACCATCCGCAAGGGCGATGAGGTCATCGTATTTGATCCGGCCTACGACTGCTATGACCCTTCGATTCAACTGGCTGGCGGCAACCCCATCCATATTCCACTGCAGGCCCCTGAATTTAGTATCGACTGGCAGCGCGTCAAGGACAGCATCAATTCACGTACCCGCATGATCATCATTAATTCACCGCACAACCCGACGGGGGCGGTGATCTCAGCTGAGGATCTCGATATCCTGGCCGAGCTGGTGCGCGATACCCCAATTTTAATTTTGTCCGACGAGGTCTATGAACACCTGATCTTCGATGGTGCTATCCACGCCAGCGTGCTGGGGCATCCCGAGCTTTACCAACGGGCCTTTGTCGTCTTCTCTTTCGGCAAGACTTACCACGTGACGGGATGGAAAACCGGATACTGCATTGCACCACCAGGGCTGACCGCCGAGTTTCGAAAAGTGCATCAATTTGTGACCTTTGTGGGCGTCACGCCTATCCAGATGGCGCTGGCCGACTATCTGGAGCAGGATTCTCAACATCACCTTCAATTGCCCGCTTTTTATCAACAAAAGCGTGATTATTTTTGTCAGCTGCTGGAGGGTTCCCGGTTTGAGTTCACCCCGACGCCCGGCACCTATTTTCAACTTGTCGATTATCGAAATATTTCCGATCAGGACGATCTTTCCATGGCCGAATGGCTGACCAAAACCCAGGGTGTTGCAGCCATCCCCATCTCGGTGTTCTACCAGAACCCGCCTAAGCAAACCTATCTACGTCTGTGCTTTGCCAAGGAGTCAGCAACGCTGGAAAAAGCAGCAGAGATACTCTGCAAGATCTAAGCAGGGGGTCAAAGCAGGGGGGTGGCAGGTCTTTCAATTGTGGGCTCTTGACTTCCCGATTAGGAAAACGCCAGCAGAGACCCGCATCCTATATCTTTCGTATCCTCACTCTTATCCGTTACGGTTGGTCTGTGCCACGCCAGCACTGCATGCCAACGCGTCATGCAATAATGGCTGTTATAGTGCCAATGGACGCACCCACCAGATGTGCTTCGAATATGATAATCATCTCGATAAGCATTTTTTCATGACCTAGGTATCCAGACAGGGTTTCGACCAAAACCTTCAGCCATAAAATCGTCAGACCCACCCAAAAAATATATTCCTTATCCCTGATCATACGGATGGAAAAATAGGCAACTGATGCGTGAAGCAAGCCTGATAGGCCGTTATACCAATAAAGGTCGGTGTAGCTGAGCAGTAGCGTTACACTGATAAGAGGAGCAATAATAAAGCTACAGGCCAGCCACTCAGATACTTTAACCTTTGTAAAGAACCCGTAGTAGAGAGTCAGGGCCGCTAAAATATTTAGCGACAAGTGTAGTGTGTTGATATGTACCAAATGGCCGGTCCATATTCTCTAGATCTCTCCAGACAATACCTGCTGTCGGTCTAATTCGAGCGCCGTTGAAAAATTCTGGAGTGCGCAAAGACAAAAAATAAAAACAGCAGCGCACAAGACCTTGCCCGTTATTCCTGCCACAACGCGGTTACCTCTTAGCCGTCCTTAGGATTAATAATCCTGGCAAAATAATAAGAATAGGCCATTGAATGCCGCCACCGCCACCGCCACCGCCACCGCCACCGCCACCATATCCTTGCCGATGAGTGATTTAAACACTCTTATCCTCTTTTATCTTTTCCTTGAATCGGTCAAGTTCTACGATCAAAATTTTTGACATGTCAGCCATGGCTAATTCGAACCCTTTCTCCCTGGCCTCTCTATCCTCTTGATTTACTTCTACCAACGTAGATGACTTTTTGATCTCACTCACCCCGGGTGCACGAAAAAGCATTTTCTGGAATTGACATCAAATACAGCGGTATCGACAAAAGTAGTTGCCTGGTTCTTATTACCCTTTATAAAATATGCTCCAACAATGGTCCAGTACAGTATTGAGCTTTTCGTATCCGAGGTAACAGCAACCTGGTCATAGGATACCAGGGCTACAATATCCAGGCCGTACAGCCGCGCTATCTGACTCACCCCTTCAAAACCTTTGGAAGACCGCATATAGGTCTCTGGAACTACGACTATTTACGTCACGTAATCTAGTCCAACGAAATTCTTCTTTACGTTCTCAAGTAATTGCGTTTTTTTTGCTTCAGGCAGTGAGAAAGAACTGCTTTTCTGAGACGGAACAAATGCCAAACCTACGGTGAGGGGAAGGCTGAGGTGTGGCGTGGTTTCTTCATGCTTAGGGGAAACCTGACCATCTGGCTAGAGGTAATCCACGAGACTGCTAGACACGCCTCTACGATCCCCCTGACCAAAGTAGGTGGCGCATGAGGTTAACAGTAAGGCGGTAATTGCGAATAGGACAGCTTTATTAATCATAATTCTTATAGATTCTCCCAAGCATAAGTATTAAGTACTACGGAGTACGATTCGAGCATGCCAGTCGCTCATTTTATCGAGCTCTATTGCAGTGCAAAAATGTATTGCTATAACGTCTGAGTAGACGTTCAACCTTGAAAGAGACTGATTGGAGTAAAATAATGGGGTCTGGAAAAATTTTTCTTTCATGGCACAGCCTTCCATGGCGAGAGGTCTGCTCTAAGTATAGTCGAGCAAAAAACTAATTCATGGATAGTATTTATTTAATATAAAGGTAAATTTGTAGTGGTCAAGTAAATCTGGCCGCGGTCCTTTCAGCTTCCGTTGTTGAGTGTCGGCTCTGTTGCCAGAGGTATTTAAACTAATTCTTGGAGTGAGCACAGGGTTGATGTTTAGTTTTCTACGATGAGACTTTGAATGCAAAAATTAAAATCGCCAATTTTAACCTATATTAGGTGTGTATTCGGGCCTTCCTTATGTCGGTGCCTGATTGACGATGAGAGTTCCGCGTAACTCGTTCACCGCAGGTGGCTTCAACCTTTTTCTCCTGTTTGCAACCGTTCCGACGACAGAGAGGGTGCTGTATGCCCAACGTCACTTCGCGGGTCTAAGCCGTGCTGGCGTAACTGCCACGTTACTAGGATTATATTTTGAATTTAGAAACCATCGTTTGTAGGCTGGTTGCCATTCGAGTCAGTTCCAGTGTGGCTGCAGAGGTTTGCTCAGCGCCCTGTGCCGCTTCAGAGGACATGCCACTAATTCGAGTAATGTTGCTGTTTATTTCGTCAGAGACTCCGCCTTGCTGTTCGGCGGCGCTAGCGATTTGAGCGCTCATTGCGTTAATATTGTTGACATCCGTCAAAATGGCCCCAAGCATCTCACCCGCTTCAGTGGCTTGAGTAACCGCTATGTTAGTTTGTCTTTTGCTTTGATACATGGATTCAACAGCTTTCTTTGAGCCGGTCTGAAGCACGGCAATCATTTGATTGATCTCTTGTGTTGACTCTTGTGTGCGGCCAGCAAGGGTGCGAACTTCATCGGCTACAACCGCGAATCCACGACCCTGTTCTCCTGCTCGAGCAGCCTCAATGGCCGCATTTAAGGCAAGCAGGTTCGTTTGATCTGCAATACTCTTAATAACTTCAAGCACCTTGCTAATTTGGTTGGTACTAGACTCTAGTTCATTAATTAAAATAGAGGTTTCCTCAATGCGAGCAGAAAGATTATTGATTTCCTTGATGGTATTAATAACAACCTCGTTTCCTGATACTGTTGCCTGATGAGCCTTATCCGCGGATAAGGCTGTATTAACAACATTGCTAGATACATCATGCACAGAGGCTGTCATTTCAGTCATCGCTGAGGCGACCTGAATGACTTCTTTTTGTTGGTTGTCTAAGCTGTTTCTGGTTTTTAGGGTGGCAGTTGAAATTTCTTCAGATGCAGTGGATAGTTGCTGAGTTGTATTTGATATGTTTTTAATCATTTCAAATATCTGAAAACGCATATTTTCCATGGCCTTAGCTAGCGAATTTATTTCATCAGAGCCTTTCGTATTAAGGGGCTGCGTAAGATCACCATTAGCAATTATAATTGTAGATTTAAGCAGCACCATTAATGCATTAACAATCGAAGAACGAATAATTACAGATACGAATGCTAAGGAAATTATGCCAGCAACGATTAGGGCGACGATCACTGTTTTAGAAAATGTAACCGCACTATCGCCTCCTTCCTGGACCTCAAGCGTTTTACTTCCCAACAGATCAGTCAAACTTTCCATTTCAACAGCCAATATATCAAAGGATTTATTAAATTCAATCATCAATTTAATCGCCTCAAGTCGATCGGATGAAGCCATAGAAATAACATGACTAGAAGCGTCAATGTATTGATTAAGAGCAGGTGTTACCTTTTCGAACGCTTTCATTATTACAGGGTCGGTTATAAGTTTTTTATTAGCAAGCAGCATGGATTTGAAGTTTGAAGAGTGATCCTGATGTTCAGCGTTAATTAGATTGAGACGTTCTTTATCATCAGACTCTGATGCTACCAGGGCGGCAAGCACATCTGATTTCAGCGCATCGTGCATCATGTCTGCCGTCAGATGATTTGCAATGATCTGTGAATTGGTGACAATGGTGTTCATCGTCTGATTCACTTTTTGAACCCCCCAGTAACCAGTACCACCAATTACAAGCGCCACTACAATAGCGATTGCTGCCATAATTGTTAGTTTTAACTTAATCGTTAAGCTCATGTTGCTCTCGCCATATGTTTAATTTATAACGTATTTTTTATTTCATTATTTACGTCTTGACCTATCCATCCATGGTGTTGAGCACAGACTAAAGCCAAACTTCGAAATCAGTCTGGTTGTAGACGCTGATAAGTTATTTTAAGAAAATGTAACACTCTAATAGTTTTAAATAAACTGCTATTTTTAATAGGGATATTATGGGTGTTTTCTGATAATGTGTTGACCCTGATACGCTACAGGAAGCCTCAAAATAATCGAATATTTATAATTAAATAATTAAATTTCAATCGACTAGCTATAGCCATAGATTCGCTCAGGCCTGGTAAACGACACCTTCTCATAGAGCGATTGCCATATCACGATGCTACACCTGCATTCATCGAATATCTGGAACAGAACCTTCAGCCTGACCTTAGGTGCCCTAAGTGCAATCAGGATCACCTTCATGGCTGGGCAATCTCCATGATCTGCAGTGTTACCGCTATCAAGCGTGTCGCCAAATCTATACGGTCTCACCGGCACGTCGCTGGATCGGCTACGAAAACGCGTGCTTTGGATGGGGTATTCAGACGCCTGCTTGGTTCTGAAGCACTGAGTAAGGCCGCGGCACGTTGCCACGGTCATCTGTACGCCTCTTTCCGCTGGTGCTATCGCATCCCGGAATTGTCAGATTACCTTAATACTATATTGGTCAAGTAAAGCGGTATGCCGGTGCCGATAGGCTTATCTGAGTAGGTTATGTGCTCAGCCCTTGTTAGTCGCCAACACATACAGATATTCCAACGCCAGGGTGGCTGCGGCTAATGAGGTGATCTCGGCATGATCGTAGGCGGGTGCCACTTCGACCACATCCATCCCTATAAGATTAGTGCCGACCAGGCCACGAACCAGCTTTAGCGCGCAATCGGTGCTCATGCCTGCCGCGACGGGGGTGCCTGTTCCGGGGGCAAAGGCGGGATCTAGGCCATCGATATCGAAGCTGAGGTAGGCCTGCCTATCACCGACGCGGGCCTTGATCCTTTCGATCACCTCGGCGGGGGTGTGATCGTTGACCCAGGCCGCATCCAGCACCTCGAACGGATGGTTTTCCGTGCTATAGGTGGTGCGGATGCCGATCTGGATCGAGTGTTCGGTATCGAGCAACCCCTCTAGGACGGCGTGGTGGAAGAGGGTGCCGTGGTCATAGCGATTACCATCGGCATAGGTATCGGTATGGGCGTCGACATGGATCAGCGCGACGGGGCCGAATTTGGCCGCATAGGCGCGTAATATCGGCAGGGTGACGAAGTGATCGCCCCCGAACGAGAGCATGGTTTTTCCCGCATCCAGGATCTTGGTGGCATGCGCCTGGAGATTATCGACCAGGGTCTGGGGTTCGCCGTGCTTGAACAGCACATCGCCGATATCGGCGACACTCAGCCGGTCATCGAGGGCAAAGTCCCAGGGCCAGCGGGCGCCTTCCCAGACCAGATTGGCAGAGGCTCTGCGAATCCCCTGAGGGCCGAATCGCGCTCCGGGACGACCCGAGGTGGCCATATCGAAAGGGATGCCGCTGACCACGACTTCCGCCGTGCTGGCCGCCAGATCGCGCAGCGGGGGGAATTGCATGAAGGTGCTGATCGAACCATACAGGGGAATATCGCCACCGGTAGAGGCGTTGATATCTGGGGCGTTATCCATGATCTGTCTCCGACAGCTAAGGTTGAATGTGAGCGTTTGTTCAAGGTGCAGAGGATAAGGCCAACGCCGCCATTATTGAAGGGCCAGACCGAAATTTATCTCACAGCCAGACTCCGATCGGCGCAGCCTGTCCGGGTAAGCACTAAAGTGAAGTGGCATAGTGATAAGAATCTTCGAAGAGGGTTCAATAACTGGAGGGCAAGTTCATGGCACAGTGGCAGAACGGGCGGGTACGAGAGACTATTCGTTGGAGTGAGACGCTGTATTCACTGCGGGTCGACACGGCCCGGATCGACTTCAAGGCGGGGCAGTACACCCGGCTGGGATTGGATATGGAGGGCACCCTGATCGCTCGGCCATACTCCTTCGTTAATCCGCCGTCTGACCCGCTGTTGGAATTTTACGTTAATACGGTGCCGGACGGCCCCCTCTCCAATCGCTTGCTGAACTTGAATCCGGGTGATCAGCTCCAGGTCTCATCCACCCCCTCGGGATTTCTGGTACTCGACGAGATCCCCTCGAGTCGCGATCTGTGGCTGCTGGCCACAGGGACTGCGATAGGACCGTTTCTGTCGATCCTAGCCACCGCCGAACCCTGGCAACGGTTCGAGCGTATCGTGCTGGTGTATGGGGTAAGTTACCAGGCAGACCTTAGTTACCGGGCACTGCTGGATCAGTTTGCCCGTGCACACCCCGAGCAGTTTGTGTGGCTGCCCTCTGTTAGCCGCGATCCGCAGGCGGGAGATATCAGCGGACGCATTCCAGCGGCGATTGCGGAGGGCATATTAGAGCAACGCGCAGGACTCACTCTGAGTGCAGAACACTCTCAAGTGATGATCTGCGGCAATCCGGAGATGGTCAAGGAATCGCTGGTGCTGTTAACAGAGCGGGGCTTAGCGAAAAACCTGAGGCGCAAGCCGGGGCAGGTGACGGTTGAGCGCTATTGGTGAAGCCCTGCTGTAAGGATTACCTGATTACCCACAAGGATCAGCTGCTTAAGCGGCCTGTGCGGCAGTGAACATCGATGTGCAGATGGATAGTTTTGTGGTCCATTTCTAAGCTGCCTGTGCGGCAGTGAACGCGCGCCCGTCTTGTATTGCGCACATTAACCTTTTCTAAGCTGCCTGTGCGGCAGTGAACCGTGAGCAGATCGATGGCCGTAACCGGGTACATTTCTAAGCTGCCTGTGCGGCAGTGAACACATAGGACTACACTTCCAGCTCAACATCCAATTTCTAAGCTGCCTGTGCGGCAGTGAACCTCAGGCCTTTAGCAAATACGCCGACCTCTATTTTCTAAGCTGCCTGTGCGGCAGTGAACTAGCCGCCATCCGCCGCGCCTTCCTCACGCTGTTTCTAAGCTGCCTGTGCGGCAGTGAACAATGGATGGCAATCCTCTATCGGCATCATCCTTTTCTAAGCTGCCTGTGCGGCAGTGAACTTGCCGTCCTTGAAATCGCACTTTCTTTGAGTTTTCTAAGCTGCCTGTGCGGCAGTGAACGTTGTCGGTGTATCTGCCATTGATTGCGTCCGTTTCTAAGCTGCCTGTGCGGCAGTGAACCAAGCTCTGCCTTAACGTGCCCTCTTCTTCGATTTCTAAGCTGCCTGTGCGGCAGTGAACACATCGAACGGGAAGCAATATCCACGCTCGGTTTTCTAAGCTGCCTGTGCGGCAGTGAACGGTTGCAGAATATACATAAAGCACTGATTGTTAAAGAACTATGGCTTATTTTGCCACCAAACCCTTTCTTTTTCTATAAGATAGGCCCCTTTAAAAACAGAGGCTTATAGGTAGTCTGAAAATTAGGGTTAAAACCACGGAATAGTCGCTTGGTTGCTTAATCCGTATGCCGTAAACACGCCGGATTGCGGTTCTTCTTGTGGTTTATTCTGGTGAATAAATAACCGAAAAGTTTGCCCGGAACTCGCGCTGTTAAGTTGAATAAAGGGGCTCTTGATGCGCTGCTCTTTGCTATCTGGGATACGCTCGATAGCTTGGGTTTCTGTGAGCCAGCCCTTAGCTACTGAGCGCCGGCGCAGTCGCTCTGCACTGCTCTTGACTTGCCGCCGCTGCACCACTCGATACTGGCAATCATCCGGTACCACCAGCAAAGGGGTAGTTTCTGTATAGTCCCTTAACCCTTTGAGCCATGGCAGTGACATGAGCCGCGTCAGCGCCGCCTGTTTGCCGTGAATGCGTAGCCTGTCTCCCAGGGATGTCCCCGCCTTTGGGAAGCTTATCCCCAGTTCGCCTTGCCCTACTTCAACCAAGGCGCGATGCAACTTGGCGAACAGGGCATTCATCAATACAGCATTCGAAAATTCCGGATCGGCCAGCACACGTATCTCTATATAGTGATCCATAAGGGCTCCTTAATCGGACTTTTCACCAAAGACACCACCACGAATCAGCGTGGCCATCACATAGTGCTGCTGCTCAACGGGTGGGACTCTATCCTTGATAACCCAGCCGTCCAAGAGGGTGTAGAAATCGAGTTTTGCTTTGGGCTGGCGATAGGCTTTGCCTCGATTCGTGACCGAGCCAAAAGGCTCTGCCGCAATGGGACCCAGCTCATCGGCTCCGGGATACCAAGTATCGATGGTGCGTAACGCATTGCCTACTTTTTGCGAGTGCATCGCGGCAACATCGTTCACCTGGTAGAGATACTTGCTTTTCTTGCTGTCACGGCCACCATCGAGCACCAGCTCCTGGGACGGGAAGACTTCCTGGCCTGCACCCAATCGTGCAAAGGCTTCGACTTTAAAAAAGGCAAAGGCTTCGCCGGTCAGCCCCTGTTCAATAACCGAGGCGAGCTCTTTGAGTTCTTCTGACGGGGCGCTGAAGTGACGCAGCGTGAACGCTTGACAGTCGAAGATCCATTCCTGTACCACTGCTTGATTCTTAATATGCTGCACACGAACCTCCACCGCTTCGGCACCGACTCGGTTGCGCCACAAAAAGCGGCCATTAGCCAGGTTTTCGGCATAGAGGGTCGCTAACGTACTAAAGGTTTGTTCTTGGGCATAGCCTCTAATAATGGCGCCGATAGCGTCCTGATAGTCCGGGTCATTGCAGGCTGACGGGCGGTCAAGGTCACCTAAAACCCTCAGTGTGAAACTGAGCTTCAGGCTGTCTGCTTCGAAAGGCAGGGCGGCAACATCGACCCGCTGAAGATTCGGTCTTTGTACCTCCCCATCCAATTTTGCAGGGTCAGTCTGGATGGCATTTTTCTGCCGGTTGGAGATGGTGCCGCGCACATCTTTGCTCTGCACCTCAATCGTCGACCATTGTTGGCTCTGACCTCGGTCATTCCAATTTCCTGCGTGCATAATGGCATCCG
Source organism: Motiliproteus sp. (assembly GCA_047622605.1). Lineage (GTDB taxonomy): Bacteria > Pseudomonadota > Gammaproteobacteria > Pseudomonadales > Balneatricaceae > Motiliproteus. The sequence goes on from JBLHND010000068.1 coordinate 14,743, forward strand.
AATTTGCCAACTTACGCTCGAATGCTAGTACTGATGCGGTCTTAATCGCTGTCTTAGTCATGCTCATATCCTTTTCAAGCGGGTGAATGTATAAAGGGTGAATCAGAATCTTCTAGCGGGGGCTGCCAGTTGTTGGTGCACAGATACCAGCCCGCGTCTGGATCGGCGTCGTAGTGCCAAACAAGGTCATCGAGCAGGGTAACGCGATGTGGGCTTAGCCATTGGCCGATACTGTAGACCGATTCGACAAAGCGAAAGGCGGTCTTGCCATCGCGGGTACGAGTAACAGTGCCGGGTTCGTGCAGTTCTGAAATGCCACGATAGCCAATAGTGATGGGTACGATCCAGCCGCTAGCTGGTTTGGGAATACGTTGCCAGGCAACAGGGACATCAGCGGCGGTCTCTTCTTCTGGCTGCTCGGCCTGGTATTTCAACGCTGCAAAATCGAGCCAGGCATCTATCGCTTCCGTTTGTGGATTGCTTTGTCGAAGGTCCGACAAATGATCGGTCAAGGTTTCTGCACGGGACACCAGTGCGAAGCCCGGCAGCAGGCTACGTAACAGCTTGCGGGTCGTGCGGCTGGCTTCGGCCTCGTCGTCGGGTATCGTCTGTAGTTCGACTGAGCCTAACTCGCGAATAGTGCCGCCGGCCAGACGTTGCATTTGCACCCATAGCGATAGCTGGGCTGCCAGCTCACGACGATGGTCATCGCCGCTGCGAATTCTCCCCTCGACGGGGATCACCAGGCTCACATCCATCAGCATTCGTCCCTCTTCGACAAATGGGGGTGGAGTGCCTTCTTTAACGAATTTGGTCGCTTGTTTTCTTGTGAAGTGAGGGTTTCGGGTTAGGGAAAATGTCTGGTCACCCCAGCTCTCTGTTTTGTAGCTAAGGGGTTGGTGAGAGTGGCAGATCACCCCGCAGCCTTCGAGGGTCAGGCCTAATTCGGGTTCGGCTTTTCTGGAGAGGGCATGCACAAATCCCAAAAAATTTGAGATAGCAGGAAATCCCCAAGTCTGACCGGCGATCGCATTGGCTCCTTCGACTTTAAGGTGCCGTAAAATCAGTACGTCGCTCATAGTGCCACACCCTCCAGGTCATCTTTCAGCAAGCGGAGTTTTTGTGCCATAAGATGCTTCCATTCACGGTGCTCGACGCCGCCCAAGGCCAACTTATCATGCGCCAGTTGTCGATTTAGCCAGATGCTGAAATCCCTGGCGACCTGCTCGATCCAGTCTTTTTTATCACGCGCCTGGGCGAAATCTTCATCCTGAGCGGCTCGTCTCGGATCCAGCCAAAGCCGTTGATGAAGGGGGAGTTGGCAGTCATCTGCGGCACTCCAGCCGGCGGGGACATCAAGCGTCTGAATTTCAGCGCCAAGCAGAATCAGTTCATCGATCAGCTGATCGATACGCTCGGCTCGTTGTTGGCGGACAGTCTGGGTGCTGCTTTTCCCCACCTGGGACAGCAGGTATTCTTTAAGCTCCCAAGTAAGGCGGCGCACACGATAGCGATAGGGGCCGTCGATGATGTTCTTGATCTGCAAGGGTGGGCGAGTCTGAGATTGCCAGCGGGGAGGAGCGCAACTTAGCAGAAATGCACCTCCCATTCGTACAGCGTTTAGTTGGCTTATATTCTGTGATTGTGTTCCTCCAAAATGCTGCACGGCAATATTAGGGTAATAAACCACTGGAGTGTCGACGTAGCGCTCTTTTCGTCTCGCGTCTCTGGCCTTTTTGGCTTCGTCAGAGTATCTGCTGGCGGTAACTCGTTGATGTATAGACTGTGCCAAGGAAGAGGAAAATAGCGGTGCCAGCAGATGATATTGACCATCACCAACCGGATAAAACAGCTGCTTACTCAATGCATGGGAGCTGATTTCTTTACCCTCCAGTGCTTGTTGAAAGCCCTGTACCCAAGATTGAAGTTGCTCAGAGGATTCGGCAAAGGGCTGCAGCGGACTGTCGTCACCTTCGCGGATATGCTCGATCAGCGTTTTATCGCCCTCGTCGAGTTGCAGAAGCTTACCCACATCCAG
>JBLHND010000069.1:0-16757 GCA_047622605.1 Motiliproteus sp.
CAGCGTCTTGCAGAAGGAAAGGTAGCGGCTTAGTAAGTCGCCCTAGTCTAAGAGCTGTAATGGCTTTTAGAATCCTCTTCGTTTACGGAGAGGAGAAGTCAATTAAGGAAAAGCAACAAATCACTCCGACCCCTTTTCATACCGCGCCCCATGTCGGGCTGAAGCCCGCCCCACACATCGCCGCTCCTGCGCATCCCTGCGCCCGCGGCATACCGTACATCCTGTACATAAAAAAGCCCCCGCCATTGCTGGCGGGGGCTTTTTTGGGAGTCGCTTACATTACTTAGCTTTGGTTTCAGACAGGATAGCCTGAACTTCAGCAAAGTAAGACTTGGTGCTTTCTGTAGCAGCCTGGGCATCAGCCTTCAGAGTCTCAAGCTCAGCCTTGGCCGCTTCAGTCTTGGCAGTAACGAAAGACGTTAGCGCCTCAGGGTCTTTGATTGCTGAAACAGCTTTAAAATCAGCTTGTGACTGAGCGATTTGCTTCTCGATAGCCGCTTTCTGAAGTTCAAATGCCTTCTTCATGGTTGCGGTGTTAAGTTCGATCAGCTTCTGTACGGGAGCGCCAAAAGCAGAGAAGTCAGCAGTAGGAAGATTCTTGAACATGGGTGTGTACCTGTAGTTGCGAGTCGTTAAAAGTAGTTGATGGAGGGATTGTATAGCGCCCCATGTTGCAGCGCAACATGATATGTTTGTTTTTTCCGTATGAATTACATAACCCAATGTAAATATTATATTTAAAAGATAAAATTATTTTTGTGCACCTGCTCAAGGCGTCTGTTTATGGGACCTGTGTACAGAGGCTGGGCTCAGGGCTGGCACTCTTTGATATTCAGACTGGGCGCTGGCGTTCGTCCCAGGCCGGGCTAAACGAACGTGATTCGGTATGTTATGATCAGGGCCTTCACAGACTCCATTTTTTCGCTTCCCGTTGAAGACCTTAGGCCTGATATGAAATCGCTGCTGGTGGTACCCGTGTTAACGCTTATCGGTTGCTTATCGCTCTCCCTTGCCCGAGTGTTGGGGGTCGCTATAGGTGCGCTGGCGTATCTGTTGTCGGCCCGTTCGGTCAGGGTGACCCGTGAAAATATTGACCTCTGCCTGAGCCATCTTTCCGAGGCCGAGCGCCGTAAAATTGCCTATCAGAGTGTGCTGGAAACCGGTAAGTTAGCGGCGGAGATCTGCGTGGTCTGGGCTCGAAAAGGTGAATGGATCAGGCGGCATATTCTGGCGTATGAGGCGAACGAGGTGGCGGAGTCTTACCTGGCCGAGGGCAGGGGGCTGCTGGTGTTGGCTCCTCATATAGGTAACTGGGAGGTGCTTGGCTATCATCTTGCCAGTCTCGGACCTAACACCAACTTATACCAGCCACCCCGGTTGAGTGGCCTGGACCGGATCGTCCGACATGCGCGGCAGCGTTTCGGTGCCAAACTGGTACCGGCTGACAGGAAAGGCCTGTCGCAAGTGCTTAAAACCCTTAAAGAGGGTGGGATTTCCGGTATTTTGCCCGATCAAACGCCCCAGGACGCCAATGCTGGGGCGTTCGTGCCTTTTTTTACTGAGCCTGCGTTTACCATGACCCTGGCGCACAAGCTGATACAGAAAACCGGCTGCAAAGTCGTCTTTGCCTATGCGCGACGCGTCCCTCGAGGGTTTGAGATTGTCTTTCATGAACCGCCGGCGGCTATCTATGCTGTGGATCAGGTTGTCGCATTAACCGCCTTGAACCAGGGCGTTGAAGCCTGTGTCCTGGACGTTCCCGCCCAGTATCAATGGGAATATAAGCGCTTTAAGAAGCGGCCTGAAGGCGCTGTGCCGCGTTATATTTTTGATCGCTAGCCTGCTAGGGTTCCAGTAGTTTGTCTAGTGGATAGCCTCGAAACGGCTTGGTCTGGGCCAGCACCACATGGCTGCTGATGTTGACCATCCCCGGCAGCAGATCGAGTAGCCGGTCGTTAATCTCGTTATAACGACTCATGTCGGCGGCAACAATGCGCATAAACAGGTCGAACACCCCGCTGACGCAGTAACACTCAACCACTTCCGGAATCTGCTCGGCCTGCTGCTGGAACAGCCGGAACGCGTCGGTGCTCTGATCTTTCAGGCTGAGGGTAGCGATGACGGTGACGCTACGGCACAGGGCGCTGAGATTGAGCACGCTCAGGTAGGGGCCGATCAATTCCCGTTGCTCCAATTTCCGGACCCGATTGAGGCAGGCGCTGGGTGACAGGCGCACCCGTCCGGCAAGGTCCTGGTTGCTGATTCTGGCGTCTTGCTGCAGGATCGAAATAATATGTCTATCTATCTTGTCCAGTGGCATAGGTTCAACGGATCCTGGGGTGTCAGAGCGCGCACGCTTAGATATGAGCGTCGGTTACTGCTTGTCATTATGGGCTTTATCGCTTGAGGCTAGTTTGCCGGGTTGTTGAGTATCAAGGCAAGGGTCGCAGAATAATATTCTGTCTTATGGCTGTATTCTGCATTTTGTTGAGAATAGGGGGGCTAAATACGCAGCTCATTTGGCGCCTTAGGGCGTAGCCTTTAATCATCTTGTTTGCATTCACGGGTTATTAAAGAGAGTTCTCCTATGCTGCTAATCCGCCCCTCCGAGTTGCATGATCTTGATGCGCTGCTGGCGATCTCCCGCGCCGTGGGTCCTGGCATGACCTCCATGCCGGCAGATGCCGATGCCTGGCAAGAAAAGCTGCTGGCGTCGCAGCGGGCCTTCTCTGCAGCCGGTGCGGGAGATGCCGTCAGCACCTACTTTATGGTGCTGGAAGATCATCAGACCGGCCGGATCCTGGGTACCACCGCCATCTACACCGGCATCGGTCTGCGCCAGCCGTTCTATAGCTATCAGGTGTCCACCCTGACCAACAGTTCCCGCGATCTGGCGATGACACGCCAAGCCAGCATGCTTAGTCTGGTCAGTGACTATAACGGGGCTACCGAGATAGGTTCGCTGTTCTTGCTGCCCGAATACCGTCAACCAGGTGTGGGGCAATTTCTGTCCCGAGGGCGTTTTCTGCTGCTGGCCGATTTCCCGCAGCGTTTTGGTGCTCAGGTGATGGCGGAGCTGCGCGGCTGGCAGGATGAGCAGGGGCAGTCACCCCTGTGGGAGCATCTGGGCAGCAAGTTTTTTGGCATCGATTTTCAGGAGGCGGTGCAGACGGCGGCCTTAAAAGGGTCGCAGTTTATCTCGGATATGATGCCCAAGTATCCGATCTATATTGATCTTTTGCCGCAGGCCGCACGTGAGGTGATCGGCAAGCCTCATACCTCCTCTGCGGCTGCGCTGCATATGCTGAAAAAAGAGGGCTTCGAGTTCAGCGGTTATGTGGATCTATTCGATGGAGGCCCCTCGGTGCAGACTCAGGCACAGGACATTTATACGGTACGGGCTAGTCGAACGGCGGCTTGCCGACTGGATAGGGGGGCCGCCACCAGGGCCCCTGCGGACGAGCATCTGATGCTGCTGAGTAATGCGCGCCTGGACCGCTATCGGCTGGCGCTGGCACCGGCGCGGCTGGATGCGCAGGGTGAGCTGCTGATCAGCCCCCAGACGGCGGCCGCGTTGCAGGTGACCGCCGGCGATCCGCTGCGTTATATCTCCAGCACCGGATCGGCCTGCGGCCAGGCTAACGCCAACGCCGTCGCCTGAGGCTCCAAAACTGCACGCGCTTCGTTGCGCCTCATTCTTTTGAACCTGCGGCCGATAACCGGTATCAGGGCCAACAGTTGAGGTAATGAACGTGCATATCACCAGTCATCAGTCTGATCTGATCAATCGTCAGGATAATCCTGGCAAACTGTCCTCCTTGGGTTCAGCCTCGACAGACAGGGGCGGCTCTGCGACTGATACGATGCTGGAAAAGTTGGCGCAGAACGTTCCGGGACTGCAAGGCGTCGACGACTTCAAACAACTGGATGCTCAGGATTTTACACCCAGGAAGGTTGCCGTCCGGATCAGCGATTTTGTCGAGCTGGGGCTGGCGCAGGCGCGCCGCTCCGGCAAGACAGAAACCGAGGTGGAACAGCTCCGGCAGCAGGCGATCGGCGGGATCGAGAAGGGTTTTGCCGAGGCCCGCTCGATACTCAGCACTATGAATCTGCTGAGTGATGAGATCGCCGCGACCCTCGACGATACGCTGGAGCAGACTCTTAACAGGCTGCAGGGTCTGGCGCCGACGGCCTCACAGCCGTCTCTTAGCGGTTCACGAACCCATGTATTGGCTGCCGAGCGCTATCAGGCGGCGGAAACGCTGTCACTGAACGTGAAAACCCAGGATGGCGACGACGTGATCATTACCTTCAGCAAGCAGAGCGATTACCAGTCCAGTATCGGGGGTTACGCCGATACGAGCGGCTCTGCGCTGTCGTTTAGTATGGATCGCACCGAGAGCAGTGACTACCGATTCTCGGTCGAGGGGGATCTGGATGAGGCTGAGATCGGTGCACTCCAGCGTCTGATTAAAGACGTCAACGAGATCGCGGACGATTTCTTCGATGGCGATATCCAGACGGCATTCGCCCAGGCTTCCGAATTCAGGATGGACAAGACCGAGCTGGCCTCGATGAATCTGCAGCTGACCCGCTCGGCGAGCTACCGCTCGGTGACTGCTTACGAGCAGGTGCAAGCACAGGGTGATACCGATCAGAGGCCTGGGCGTAAGCTGGGACAGATGATTGCGGATCTTGCGGGCCGTCTCGGTAACCCGGATCTGGGTTTTATGGACTCGCCGTTCGAGTTTGGCAAGGAACTGATCGTCGGCTTGCTGCAGCAGGATCAGCGCGTTAAAGAGGCGGATCAGGATGTCCGCTCGCTACTGGAGCAGCGGCTGGACAGTCTACGTAGTATTATCGAGGGCCTGTCCCCGGTGGATGAACCAGACGTGAGCTGATAGTGTGGTGGGCTGCGGTGATCCTGGCCGGCGCATTGGTTTCGGTGCGCCCTCGTATTACCTTATTATAAGTGGTTACATTCTAGAGTGCCCTGTCGATGGCTTTGTCTAACGTACTGCCTAAAGTGCTGGTGGTCAGTGCTGATGTCGTCGAGTATCGACGCCTGCTCGAGCCGATCGCTCAGGAGGTTACGCTGCTGACGGCGCAAACCACGCCGCAGGCACAATCGCTGTGCACGGATGCCGAGATCCTGTTCGGAGATCCGGATCTGCTACTGCCCTTGCTGCTGCCGATGCATGAGCAGCTGCCCAGGCTGCGCTGGATCCAATCAAGCTGGGCCGGGGTCGCACCGCTGATCGAGGCCCTGAAGCAGCAACCCAACGCCGCGCTACAGCTGACTAATGTGCGGGGTATCTTCGGCCCTCTGATGACGGAGTATGTATTTACTTACCTGTTGGGGCACGAACGGCAGGTGCTTGAACATCGGCAGGCCCAGCAGCAGCGACAGTGGCGCGGACAGCGGTGCGGCAGTTTGCAGGGTAAAACCCTGGGGTTGCTGGGGCTCGGCAGCATAGGTGCGCATCTAGCCCGCACCGCCCGACACTTCGGGATGCGGGTGCTGGGTTGTTCGCGCACGGCGCCTGAGGCGGGGCTGGTCGAGCGGCACTATCTGTCGGCACAGCTGGAGGAGATGGCTGCCGAGGTCGATTATCTGGTCTGCACCCTGCCGAGCACGGCCCAGACCCGGAATCTGATCGGAGCACCGCTATTGGCCCGCATGAAATCGACCGCCGTGCTGCTCAATGCCGGTCGGGGTGATCTGATCGATGACGAGGCGCTGGTCGAGGCGCTGCGGCAGCAGCAGATCGCGGCGGCGGTATTAGATGTGTTTCGTCAGGAACCCTTGCCCCAGGCGCATCCCTTCTGGACCACGCCCAATCTGATCATCACCAGCCATACCGCCGCACCGAGTTTTCCGGCCGAGATAGCGCCACTCTTTATCGACAATCTGCGCCTTTTTCAGCAGGGCAGAGCACTTAACCATCGGGTCGATATTCAGCGCGGCTACTGATCGGGTTCCTTCTCCGCGTTCTGATTCAGCTCGCTGAGCGCTGTATCCTTGCGGGTGTCAGGTACGCCTGGCTCTATATGGATCTGATACAACCGGTACATCAGGGCCCAGCCCCAGAGTGTTAAGGCGATCGCCGTGGTCTCGAACAGCAGATTAATCACCAGCGGATCCTGCCCCTGTTCCAGCAACACCTGTTGTCCGATGGCGGTCGTGGCCATCAGGCCACCCCAGAGCAGCAGTGGTGGCAGCAGTTTTCCGGCCAGGTCAGTATTGTCCTTATAACTGCTGCGCAGAGCCTGGATGGGGCGTTGGCCGTGAAACAGCAGATAGAACTCGGCGAACATCAGCTTATAGGCCATAAAGAGTCCGGGCGCGACGAGTAGCATCAGGCCCCCGCCTATCGCCATGGCCATCAGGGCGTTGATCACCAGCAGCGGTCCGAGCCGGCTAACACTCATAGCGACTGCCTGACGTGCGCCGACCGGACGGCCCGTTACCTGTTGGTGAATGTAGATCATCGCGGCCGCAAACTGCACCACTGCCAGCACGGTCAGGAGCAGGTTGACCCCCAGATCCTGGATAGCCGTATCAGCCTTCGGCGTGGCGATTGCAGGGGTCAGTGCATAATCGATAAACCAGCCGGGCAGGCTCAGCACTAGGGCGATAAGCAGCAGTGGCTGGGCGTGTTGGCGGGCGAAGTATCCGGCTTGTTGGAGGACAATAAACATCAGGGTTCCGTGCAAGGATTGGCGTGAGGGCCGCAGATGCTAATACAATGCAGCCGGTTAGGCTAGGAGGCTGACCGTCCCTTTACCTTAAGAGAGCGAGGTTTTCGCAGTCGGTCAGTCTGTTTTCGGTCAGCCTCCTAATGGTATCACCCATTTCAAGAGGATGAAGATCGTCATGCCAACCAGGATCGTCAGCATCAGGTTATTGCGCCACAGGGCGATAATCAGGGCGCAGATCGCTGCCAGCATATAGGCGTTGCCAAGCGTCAGATCGAGATGCAGACCATCAGGCATCAATACCGAGGGTACGATGATGGCGGTCAATACCGCGGCAGGCACGAACCCCAGGGCATGGGATAACCAGGCGGGAAAGTGGAATCGACCTGCCGTTCCCCAAAGGATATAGCGCACCCCGAAAGTGACGATAAACATCCCCAGAATTAGTACGGTCTCATTCATCAGTCGACATCCTGAGGTTCTGTGTTTGCTGCTGCCGCCAAAGGTGGGCGGAATAGCCCAGGGATATACCGGTCAGCGCGGCGGCGATCAGCCCCAGTTTATGTGGCAGTTGCCAGGTTGCCAAGGCCATCAAGCCCGAGCTGATAACGCAGATCCACATAGGGCCATTCCAGCGTCCCTGACTGCGCAGGTAAGGAACGACCATCCCGATAAAGGTCACCGACATGGCAAAATCCAGTCCCCAGCCCGTCATATCGGGGAAGGCGCCTCCCAGCGCGACACCGAGCCCGGTACAGAGTTGCCAGTTGCCATACATGGCCAGCGCCGATCCCAGATAACACCAGTGGTTGAGAGCCTGCTGCTGCGGGTTCAGCGGCTTTTTGAGCATGCGGTTGGAGACTGCAGCGAAGGTTTCGTCGGTCAGAAAGAAGGCCATTGGGATGCGCCAGCGCTGCGGCAGATGCCGAACTTTATCGACCAGTGCGGCGGAATAGAGCAGGTGGCGCAGGTTGACGACAAAGGTGGTGGCGATGATCACCCCGATGCCAGCACCGCTGGCCAGCAGCCCTAGGGCGATAAACTGAGCGGAGCCGGCAAAGACGATCAGCGACATGGCTAGAGTTCCGGCCAGCGACAGGCCGCTGGGGCCTGCCAGGGTGCCGAACAGGATGGCGACCGGGATGGCGCCGACGATCAGTGGCAGGGTGGCTTGGGCGCCCTCCCGCATCGCCTGGCGTTTTTCGCGGGCCCTGGGCTTAGCCGTGGATGGCACTGCTTGTGACAATGGCACTTTCCCTGTGATAATAAGCACTTTTATAATAAGTGCTTGAATACTAATGATTGCTTTAGCTGCCGAGCGTCCAATGCCGGGATTTCAGAGTGCACCCTCTGGAGGGCCCCCGCCAATGCGCGTGGTATGATGCCTGTAGTCTCCCCCCTAATGCTCTCGATAATGGGCCTAATTTGAAGATTTGCAACGATGCTGACTAAAATTTTGGTCACCGCGCTGGTGATTATTGGCTGTTTTCTCTTTCTTCGCTTCAAGCATAATCATCCGGCGCAGCGGCTGCGGGTGATCGAGGTGGAGCCTGAGTCGCCGGCCTTGTACCGGTCCCCGGTTCGCATGCTGGCGCTGGGGTTGTGTGTGTTCTCCTTGCTGGCGTCGGCCGCCTTTGTGGGCTGGAACTGGCTGGATAATCAGACCCTGCTGCAGGTACGGGTGACCAGCGCCCTGAGTGGCGAGTCGGCTACTTACCAGGTCTATAAGGGGGATATAGAGGGGCGCAGTTTTATCACGACCTATGGTCAGCAGGTGATTATCGCCGACAACGAACGGATGGAGATCGACGAGGTTAGAGAACCTTGAGCCTGGCTATCGGTCATGCCATTGTTCTGACCGACATCAAGGTAGAACTAATGACGATCAACGAGGCCCGGTCACGATGAATCTGCCTATCTGTAATGCCATTGTTCTGGGTGATGACGAGATCGAACTCACGGCGATTCGGGCTCAGGGTGCGGGGGGGCAAAATGTTAACAAGGTGTCCTCGGCGATCCATCTGCGGTTCGATATCAGCGCCTCCTCGTTGCCGGATTTTTATAAGGAGCGTTTACTAGAGCTGGCCGATAAGCGTATTACCAAGCAGGGGGTGATCGTCCTCAAGGGTCAGCAACACCGTACCCAGGAAAAGAATCGTGAGGATGTGCTGCAGCGTCTCGCCGAGCTGATTCGCAGCGCCGGTCAGGTGGATAAGAAGCGGGTGCCGACCAAACCCAGTCGCAGCTCGCAGCGCAAGCGCCTGGACAGCAAGACTCAGCACAGCAAGACCAAGTCGTTGCGGGGCCGGGTCAACGACGATTAGCAGCCTCTAAACCTCTGATGGGGCTTCAGGCCGTCAGACGGCCAGGGCAGATGGAGTCTTGATGACGGCCGCTGAGCGGCCGCCATAGACGTGTTTTTGAGCAGACACCGGCGATCTGACAGCCGATCCTAGGACTCAATTAAAATTGGGTGCTCAACTGCGCCCTAAGCTGGGGATCGTTGCTGTGCGTGGCGGGCTCGGACTGGGGTTGTCCGCCGGTGGTGCGCCAGGCCACCGAGGTCTTGATTAACATCCGGTCATATTGAGCATTCAGCCCGATACCGGCACCGGCGAGATGGCGGGTATTGTCACCCGCGGCGAATACGTTCCGATTGATCCGCACCAAACCTTCGTCATAAAACGCGATGCCTTGCAGCTGCTCCGTTAATTGATGACGCGCTTCCAGATTAACGATCCAGCCCTGGTCGCCACCGGCTTCACCCTGCGGATAAGCCCTGACGCCGTTGGCGCCGCCGAGGTAAAGCTTCTCTGAGGAGTTCAGGTTTTTGCTGGCGTACTGGCCTGACAGGGCAATAAGTATCGAATTTTTGGCCGTCAGGCGTTGCAAACGGCTCAGGTTGAAATTGAGTTTACTAAAGCTGCCGTTGCTGTTGGCCGAGCCGGCACCGCGGTCTTGCGCCAGGGAGGCGTCGTCCATGCTGAGCGTGCCGGTGACCAATGCGCCCTCAAACGAGGTAATGCCGCCGCCGAATAAGCCGTCCTGATGGTTCCCAGCCATGCCGAGACTTCCCAGGCGGACTCTTTTATCGAGGGTGGCGACCTGTACATCGGTCAGCTCTTTTTGCTCCAATGTGAGCGTACCGTACAGGTTAGTGGCCTGGCTGCGGATCAACGGATAGGTTGCGTAGAGGCTGGCGCTGCTGGCGCTGCCGCTAAGTTCGGCCGCGTTAAACATAAATTTATAGTGGGTGTCTGAATAAGCGCCCCCGAGTTTAAACCCGTTGCCGCCGATGGGCAGTTGGTACGCCACTCGGGCATACGTCAGGTTGTCATCGCTACTGAGGGCACGAATCGTTAGCTGGTCACCCCTGTTTAAAGGGCTGTTGATGGCCAGGGCGGCGCCCAGGCGGTACTCACCGGTGTAGTAGCTGCCGTAATTATCGAGTTCAACCGTGCCGCTATAGGCGTTAGCCGGATCCAGCTCGATCAGCAGGTCCGACGTGCCCACGCTGGCACCGGGCTGTAGCGAGGCCCGGGCACCGCCAACACCAGGGGTGTCGCTGAGCAGTAACACGGCGCGATCTATCGGGGCCGCCTGCAGGGGCTGGCCGCTGTGCAAGCTCGCCAGCAGGGCGTCGGCCCGGGCATTCGACAAGCGCGACTCGTTGTTCAGCGCTTGTGCGCCGATGATGCCTTCGAGCACGCTGATCTGAATGACGCCGCCCTTTAGGTCTTGCACGGGCAGATAAGCGCGGGCCACCACGTAACCGCGGTCGTGATAAAAGCGGGTGATGCGTGCAACGCCAGCGTTGATCTCGGAAAAGTTATGTTCGCTGCCGATTAAATCGGCCACCAGGGCGGTCAGCTCGGTGTTGCCAAACACGCTGTTGCCACTGATATTGATGGCTTGAATATTAATCTTAACGTCACTGTTGGCGCCGGTTTGATCGGGAGCAGCATCCTTGATTTTGAGCGGTATAGCGGTACCGGATTGAGTCAGCACCGGCTGCTTAGTAAGCTCCTGACTGATTTGGCCGGCGTCGGGTTGCACGGGAGCCGCTATCGCGGCGGCGCTGACGAATACACTCAGCGTCAGCCCAGAGAGCAGTTGCGAGTATGAATGGCGTGGGTAAGAGACGTTCATGTTATTCGACCCCTGAACTAGCAGCGTCTGTTTTTAAAGAGGCCAGGATATTGTTTGGCAGCTTGATACCGCCCTTAAGCAGTCGGTAGGTCCTAACCAGCGCGTTAGACGATGCGCCTGGGACTTCGCTAGACGATTGTGTTTCATCAGCCTCTAGTTCAGCCTCTAGTTCAGCCTCTAGTTCAGAGACATGGACCCGCTTTCCGGCTGGATGACGTGGCTTGAATAAGGCTTCCACTGCGGCATCTTTGGCAGCGAGGACTTCGGTGAGTGCCGAGGTACCCGTTGACGTACCCGTTGAAGTACCGGGATCCTCGGGTTTCGTTGCTGCCGCTATGACCGTACCCAGTAAGGTTTTAACGCCTGTTCCGGTGTCAACAGCGCCAGCCGCGCCAAACCGAATCACCGGTTCACCGGGCAAACGATCGGCAGCAACCACGCCCGCATGTGTACTGCCGGCAGTGGCGCTAAAGTCACCGTTAGCGGTGGTGATGGCGCTGTTTAAGTTGATAGTGCGGCCCGCTTCCAACGTGAGCTTCCCACCGGTATCGCCCGTCACGGTTATGTCTTGATTGACGGTAATGTCATTGCTTGCCTGCAAGCTGACCGCGGTGCCGCGGGCCAGGGTGGCGCCAATCGCGGATGCATTAAAGGTCAGGGTTTGCCCCGTGCCATTGGCAAAGCTCAGGTCGCCCGGAGTGCCGATCAGCACCTGGCCGGTAGAGTCAGCGTACCTTTCGCTGGCCACCAGGTAATTACCATTGCTCAAGGCGGTGATGCCACTGCCGCCTATACTGTCACCCCTGATCGTGCCGACCAAGCTGTTGCTGGTGCTTACCTCGCCTACAGAGGCCTGGCTGCCGTTAACCCAGGTCACAGCGCTTAGTTGGCCGCCCCATTCGGTGCTGCGCACCACATAATTGCCATTGTTCAAGGCGGTGACAAGACGGTTGCCGTAACCGGCATAACCCATGTTAGTGCCGACCAGGCTGTTGCTAGCGCTTACCTCACCCACAAATGCCTGGCTGCCGTCGACCCAGGTCACTGCGCCGCTGCGGTCGTCCCAGTTGGGGCTGCCCACCACATAGTTGCCGTCGCTCAAGGCGGTGACATGGCCGCTGCCGACGAAGTCACCCCCGTTGCCCCCGTTGATGCCGACCAGGCTGTTGCTGGCGCTTACCGTACCTACAATACTCTGGCCGCCTTCGACCCAGGTCACCGCACCTTTGTAGCCACCCCAATAGGGGCTGCTCACCACATAGTTGCCGTTGCTCAAGACGGTGATACCATTGAGGCCACTGCTATTCGTATAGCCGATCAGGTCCATCGCATTGGCGCCGACCAAGCTGTTGCTGGCGCTTACCGTACCTACAATAGGCTTGCCGCCCTCGACCCAGGTCACAGCGCCTTTGTTGCCGCCCCAAGAGGGGCTGCTCACCACATAGTTGCCGTTGCTCAAGGCGGTGACGCCACCGGAGCCGACATAGTCATACTGGGTGCCAACCAAGCTGTTGCTGGATTCGACGTAACCCACAACAGTACCGTCGCTGCCATTGCCCCAGGTCACTGCGCCCCCGGTCCAGTAGAGGCTGCCCACCACATAATTGCCGTCGCTTAAGGCGGTGATACCGGTGCTGCTAACCTGGTGATCCATCTCATCGCCGATCAGGCTGTTAGAGCCGCTGACCACCCCGTGGCTACCCGTGCTGCCATCACCCCAGGTCGCCGCGCCCTGATCGCCGCCCCAGGAACTGCTACCCACCACATAGTTGCCGTTGCTTAACGCGGTGACGCCATCGCTACCGACGTTGTCAGACCCTGACTTGCCGATCCAGCTGTTCTGTTCACTTATCGGACCGACCAACGCCTGGCTGCCGTCGCCCCAGGTCGCTGCGCCCCTTCTGCCGTTCCAACTTTCGCTGACAACCACATAGTTGCCATTGTTTAGTAAGGCGGTGACACCCCCTGAACCGACATTGTCACCCGCTTGAGTGCCGACCAGGCTGTTCAGAGCGGTTACCGTACCGACCCTGGCCTGGCTGCCATCGACCCAGGTCACGGCGCCCCAGCTACTGCTCCAATTGGGGCTGAGGACCACATAGTTGCCGTTGCTCAAGGCGGTGACTCCACCCGAGCCCATGCCGGAACCGGCTTGATCGCCGACCAAACTGTTCTCAACACTGACCGCAGCGCTGATACCGGTGCTGCCGTTGCCCCAGGTTACGGCGCCGGCTGAAACGACTGCGCCGACTGGGTTGTTCCAGCGGGGGCTTACCACCACATAGTTGCCGTTGCTCAAGGCGGTGATGCCTACTGTGCCGGTGCCGGATTGGCCGCCACCCACAGAATCATACGCGCTGGTGCCGTGTAAGGTAGACAGCAGCGCGCCTGAATTGGAGTCGTATAGGTAGACAGCGCCGGCTTGGTTCGCACCGAAGTCATCGCCCCAACTGCTGACGGCAATGTTACCGTTTTCGGTGAACACGCCATTCGTGGTGGTGCCGAGCACGACGGTCGCTCCACCAAAGTAATTATTGGCTGCCGCATGCGGGTCTAGCAACGCATAAGCGGCGGGGCCCGCAGCGGCGTCAATGATGATGTTGGCAGGGTCCAGCAACAGGGTGCCGCCCACGCCCGCATTGGCGCTGCCGGCATAGGTGAGCGTGCCTTTGCTGGACACTTCAATTGCGCCGGCCTGGTCGGCACTGATATCGCCAAAATAATCGGTTTGGCTGTCTGACCACACCACCACTTTGCCCTGACCGCCATCAGCCTTCAGGCGGGTGGCGCCGTTGATAAGGGTGATTTGGGCGTTTAGCACATCGGCATTGCCGCCATGAACATCGCCACCAACCAGGAGGGTGCCGCCTTGGGTGCTGCCAGAAGCGTCAAGCTCGGCGGCGGCCAACACCACGCGGTTGCCCAACACCGCGATGCTGCCGCCGGTGCTGCCCGTGGCAGAGAGTGTTGCGGAGCTGAAAAAGCTGTTGTCGCCTTGCAGCCGGATCGTACCGCCTGACGCCGTGCCGTTGGCTTGGGTCGCAGCGCTCGCGGTTTGAATAATGGCCTCTGTGGCCGCATAGTCGATGCGCCCACCATTGCCGGCACGGCCATTGGCCAGGGCAACGCCGGCGTCGACAATCGCGCGGGCATTGATCGCAATGCTGCCGCCGGTTGCACCCGACACATCCAGGCTGCCCAGCTGGCTGACCACATCGGCCGCCATGCGGATGGTGCCGTTGATATTCACCATGCCCTTGGCTTCAATGATGCCGGTGTTGTTCACCATCGCGGTGGTAATGGCATCGGCCGCCTGGGCGGACATAAATACCTGGCCGCCGTCGGCCTGAATCAGCTGTTTGTTGTCGGCCAGGGCCTGGAAAGCACCTTTGTCGATCGTAAAGCCGAGCAACGAGCCCTGGCTTAAATTCAGCGTGACCTGATTGCCCGAAGCCAATACCGCCTTGCCCAAAGTGGCCGAGATCACCCCCTCGTTAAGCACCTGGGGGGCCAACAGGGCAATATAGCCGCCTTGGGCGGCCGTCAAGGCGCCCTGGTTAGTGATGCCAGCCGAGCTGCCGTTATTGGCAAGGCGGTAGCTGCCGGCCATCAAGTCAGCATCACTCAGGCTCAGGGTAGACGCCACCAAACCGCCGACATTGACCTGGGCGTCCGCGCCAAACAACACGCCGTTGGGGTTGAGTACAAACACCTGGCCGTTGGCGCTGAGCGAGCCCAGAATCTGGCTTGGGTTTTGACCGATGACGCGATTCAGGGCAATGGCGAAGGCGTTGGGCTGGTTAAAGTGCACCGCCTCGTTGGCGCCAATGCTGAAGTCTTGCCAGTTGATGGCCAGGTTCTGGCTGCTTTGGCTGATGTTGGTGGTGCTGCCCGCCTGGGCAATCGTGCCGGCACCGGCACTGACCTGCCCCCCCGTGGGACCGGCGTGAGCCAAGGAGCCCCCCCCCGCCAAGTACAGGGCCGCCACCACCAGCTTGCAGCCGGTACCTGGTTTACCCTGGCCTTTGATATGTTCCGCAATGGCGACCCTGAGGCCGAGCGTTTTCTTCCAGATAAGACGATAAGTGCGATTCGGGGAGGCCTGTATCTTCATTGTAAATACCTGTAATAAAAAAATTAAAACTGTTTTTATTATGTGGTTGCAATGCTATTGCCGGCTAGACTGGCAGAATCGTTGGCTAATGTAGTTAATTCTAATATATCAATGTGTTAGAAAATAATTCTTCTGTGTGGTTTATACCATTACATCCGCTCTGTCGCTACTCGAAATCTTCGAATGTTTTTATCGAAAAGCGGAGGGCCTGGTACTTAGATTCACTCAGGGATGTTTGAATGTCGCGGGGGCGGGGCCGTTGTCAAAACCTGACAACATCGGCATCCCTGCAGGCTCAATGGCAGTCGTGGTCGCGGCTTCGGTTTCTTTGCCGTAATACACGCATAAAGCCTCCGGGAGGCGAACCTTGCTTTATTGTAAAAACAGTAATGCACAATTAACAGTTCGCAATAACTAACTGGTACAGAGCGTTGTTTTTGCCTAGTCTTGGCGGTATCACCAATGCGTTCAAGCTACCTGTCAGTTGAGTTTTACGGGTAGTGTTCTCAGATAAACATCGACACTTAGTAGGAATCCTTATGTCAAAACGCACCAACGCCCTGGGCGGTCTGGTCTACTCCACCGATCAGGGGCGGATGTGTCCGGACTGTTCCCTAGCCATCGAGCAGTGCAGCTGTGCACTCGACTCTGTCCCTGCAGGCGATGGTATTGTGCGCGTCAGTCGCGAGACGAAGGGGCGCA
The DNA here is from genome assembly GCA_047622605.1 of Motiliproteus sp. Taxonomy (GTDB): domain Bacteria; phylum Pseudomonadota; class Gammaproteobacteria; order Pseudomonadales; family Balneatricaceae; genus Motiliproteus. Next base: position 15,665 of record JBLHND010000069.1, read on the forward strand.
AGGGTAAAGGCGTGACCCTGATCAGCGGGGTGCCTTTGGCCTCGGCAGAGCTGAAACAGTTGGCCAAGCTACTTAAGCAACGCAGCAGTACCGGCGGTGCCGTAAAAGACGGTGTTATCGAAATTCAGGGTGATCAGCGTGCGCTGATGGTTGAATTGCTGCAAGCCCAAGGCTATACCGTTAAAAGATCGGGAGGCTGAGGAGCCTGCGAAGAAGTCCCCGGCAGTTTCTGGCCTTGCGTTGGGTCCGCAGGTTCCCTCACGCGCCCTGCGCAGGCCGTTGCAACAAGGAATGCCTCTGTGATCTATCATCTGGTTGCTCATGAGCAACTGCTCAGCAGTCCACAGCGTTTCCCGCTCTGGCGCGATGCGCTGCAGCGGCAGGGGATTCGCCTGGGTGGAATCTTCGATCTGACTCAGCCCGGCTGGCAAGAGGCGTTGTGCCAGCAGTTTGCCTCCGGTGATCGGGTGCTGGCGCTTGGGGGTGACGGCACCCTGAATGCGGTGGCCGAACTCTGTGTCGAGCACGACTGGCCGCTGGCCCTGCTGCCCGCAGGAACCGCCAATGACTTTGCCCGTGCGCTGAACATTCCTTGCCATCCTGATCTGGCCTGTGAGCTGTTGCACCGTGGCACACTGCGTCCGCTGGATGTGGGCCGGCTCAATGGTCGGGTGTTTTTAAATGTCGCCCATATTGGCCTCGGTGCCGAGGTAACCTGGTCGTTGGGACATGAGCACAAACGCTTCTGGGGGGGCTATAGTTATCTGCGCCAGCTGCTGAAGATTATCTCGGGACGGCGGCGCTTTAGCGCCCGTATCGAGGCCGATGGTCGGGTCATACAGGGCCGCTGGTTAGAGATCGCGGTGGCCAACGGCCCCCGTTTTGGTGGTGGTCATAGGATCGATGGGGCTGGCTTTATGACCGGATCATTGACGCTGGTTGCGATCCGTGCCCGCCCCCTCGCCAGGGTGTTACTGGCCTGGCTGGCGGCGCGTCTGGGGCGTCCGCTTGACCGCAAATTGCTGCGGGTAGAGTCTGTGCGCCAGTGCCGGATTGTTACTCGGCGGCCCTTAAGAGTCACGGCCGACGGCGA
>JBLHND010000070.1:0-16752 GCA_047622605.1 Motiliproteus sp.
TTTGCCGCGTGCAAAGAAATGAAGCCGCCGGGAGGCGGAACAAATATTTGATTATAAAGAAGTAATTCAGAATTAATGCCTGAATGAGCCGCTACACTCTTTGTTTTACCCAGCGCAATGATCGAAGCAGCGAAACGAGTAAGGGTCGATCTTCACTGGCCGCAACACTTAACTGGTACATAGCCAAAAAAAACCCGGCACCAGGGCCGGGTCTTTAAAGAACACTAAACTACTTGAACACTAAAATAATTCTTTATAGTTTAGGGCCGGCCTCGACGAGAGCGGCACCATCGGCGGTATCGGTAAAGCGTTCGAAATTATCGATAAACATCGCCGCGAGGTTCTTAGCTTTAGACTCCCACACGGTGGTGTCGCTGTAGGTATCCTGAGGGTTCAGGATACTGTTGTCGACATCGGGCAACGCCTGAGGTACGGCCAGATTAAAGTGAGGCAACTGCTTGAATTCACTGTTCTCAATCGAACCATCCAGAATCGCATCTATAATGGCACGGGTATCTTTGATCGAGATCCGCTTGCCGGTGCCGTTCCAGCCGGTATTGACCAAATAAGCCTGGGCGCCAGAGGCATTCATGCGCGTCGTCAGCACCTTGGCATAGGTCGTGGGGTGCAGGCTGAGGAAGGCCGCACCGAAGCAGGACGAGAACGTCGGTGTCGGCTCGGTGATGCCGCGCTCGGTACCGGCCAGTTTTGAGGTGAAACCGGACAGGAAGTAGTAACGGGTCTGTTCCGGCGTCAGTTTAGAGACGGGAGGCAGGACGCCAAAGGCATCGGCGGTGAGGAAGATGACCTTAGTGGCGTGGCCCGCTCTGGAGATGGGCTTGACGATATTTTCGATGTGGTTGATCGGGTAAGAGACCCGGGTGTTTTCGGTCTTGGAGCCGTCGTTAAAGTCGATCACGCCATCCGCGCCAACGGTCACGTTTTCCAGCAGGGCATCACGACGGATCGCGCCGTAGATATCGGGCTCGTTCTCTTTGCTCAGGTTGATGGTCTTAGCGTAGCAGCCGCCTTCGAAGTTAAACACGCCGTTATCGTCCCAGCCATGTTCATCGTCACCAATCAGCTCGCGTTTAGGATCGGTCGACAGCGTGGTCTTGCCGGTGCCTGAGAGGCCGAAGAAGATCGCGGTGTCGCCGTCTTTGCCGACGTTGGCAGAGCAATGCATCGAAGCGATACCCTTGAGCGGCAACTGGTAGTTCATCATCGAGAACATCCCTTTCTTCATCTCGCCGCCGTACCAGGTTCCGCCGATCAGCTGCATCTTCTCGGTCAGGTTAAACGCCACGAAGTTCTCAGAGTTTAGACCCTGCTCTTTCCAGTCGGGATTGGTGGTCTTGGCGCCATTCATCACGATAAAGTCAGGCTCATAGTCGGCCAGGTCTGCTTCGCTCGGGCGGATAAACATGTTCTTAACGAAATGTGCCTGCCAGGCTACTTGGGTGATAAAACGCACACTCAAACGGGTATCTTCGTTGGCACCACAGTAGGTATCGACAATAAACAAGCGCTTACCAGACAGCTGCTTACTCACCCGTTGCTTCAGCTCGTTCCATACCTCCTGAGTGATCGGCTTGTTATCGTTCTTGCCTTGGTCTGACCACCAAACGGTATCACGGCTGGTGTCGTCTCTAACGATGTACTTGTCCTTGGGAGAACGGCCGGTAAAGATACCGGTATCTACCGCTACGGCACCGAGTTCCGTGACAACGCCCTTTTCATAGCCGGAGAGTGATGCTTTGGTCTCTTCTGCAAATAAAAGTTCGTAGGAGGGGTTGTAGATAATTTCTTGGGCGTCGTGAATACCGTATTTGGCAAGATCGATCGTAGGACGGGCTTCTGACATTGTGTTCTCCTAGATATGCTGTCATTTAAGTCTTGCTGTATGCGCAAGCCATTCTACGGGGCTTTCAGCAACAGGATGTGCACAGACGTTGGGGTAAAATGGAGACTGTATCACCTCTCCAAACATGAATCGTCTTTAGCGCAAGCAGAGCATTATAGGTATTACCACAAATCATTCAATCGGAATGCGCATAAACCTCCTCTAGTCATCGCCATTAGAGAGGTTCAGGCATGCTTTTTTTATATTTTTAAGCGGTCAGTAGCAATCGTTTAGTGTTGTAAAAAATAATTTACACTAGAGTGCTGTTGAGAGTCTCCGCAGCTGGAGTGAACCCCGGTTTGATATATCAGCTGATTCTTTCATATAAGGATTCATAAGGGCTTCAGCCGTTTGTTCACAGCTTCTGTGCATAACTCTGTGGATTAAAGGGTACGACGCCCCCCGATCCCTTACGGCTTGGGTGACCATTACAAATTGGTTAAAAAATAACCACCTATATTTTTATAAATAAATTCAATACCTTGAGCTGTTCAGTAGGCCGATTTGGAATGTCGTTTTGAAAACGACTGTACTTCTAATCATTTTCATCGGTACACATTTTTTTGTGAATAATTCTCTTGGCGGCACACGTTAAAATGCATTGATCGTACGTATATCTAGAATGTTGGTACGATTTTTGATCAGTTAAGTCCGGCTGTCTGGGCGCTTGGGTGTGCTAAGATAGCGGCTCTTTTTTACGACGGTTATTCAGGGTTATGCATATTTATTTAGCACCCATGGAGGGGCTCGTTGATCCGGTCATGCGGGATATCATCACCCGTATCGGGGGTGTAGACCGTACCGTGACGGAGTTTGTCCGAATTTCTGATCGGGTGCTTCCTAAGCGGGTCTATTTGCGTTTGGCGCCAGAACTCAAGCAGGGTGGCATAACCGCGTCAGGGACGCCGGTGTACGTGCAGCTGCTGGGGTCTGATCCGGAGCTGTTGGCAGGGTCGGCCGCAAAGCTGGTGGAGTTCCAGGCACCAGGGATCGATCTTAATTTTGGCTGTCCGGCCAAGACGGTGATCCGGAGTCGAGGGGGGTCGATCCTGCTGCGTGAACCTGAGCTGATTTATCGTATCGTCGCGGCGGTTCGTCAGGCCGTGCCGCAATCGACGCCCCTGACCGTAAAAATGCGACTGGGGTATGAGGATGATACGCTAGCTCTGGATAACGCCCGGGCAATAGCAGATGCAGGCGCCGTCGAACTCTGTGTCCATGCCAGAACAAAGGTACAGGGCTATCGTCCTCCTGCTTACTGGGACAAGATCGCCGAGATCCGTGAAGCGGTCGCTATACCGGTAGTGGCCAATGGCGAGATCTGGAGTGTGGATGATTTTTTCCGCTGCCAGACCCTGAGTGGCTGTGATCGGTTGATGCTGGGGCGAGGGTTGATCTCACGTCCTGATCTGGCGCTGCAGGTGCGCCGTCAGGCTAAGGGAGAGCCAAGGGACGCGATGAGTTGGGCTGCGCTCACCCCCTGGATCGAAGACTATTACCAACAGCTTGATGCGCTGGCACCGGACTATGCCGACGGTCGGCTTAAACAATGGTTAAGACTGCTGCAGCGTAACTATCCGCAAGCCAAGGCGCTGCTGCTCCAGATTCGTCGAGAATCTTCCGGAAGCGCGTTGCTCGCGGCGCTTAGACGCTCAGCAACCTATGATGCCGATACTGTCGCTGCGGTGCTGGCGGATGAGCTGGTGCAACGGCCCGCCGGGGTGTCCTACCCGGCATTGGATGCCCAGTTTTAGGCGTGTTCCATCCTTGTGGGTCGGGCTTCAACGTGACGATGGCGCGCCTTGCTAGCCTTGTCGGGCTACTTTCTACCCACAACACGCCGACCTACAAAGTGTGTTTTCTGTAGATAGCCGTCAAATGCGGCTGTGTGGACGGCACTCGCTACGTCCCTGTAGTTAGGGCTTCAGCCTGACCGCTTAATTGCCCTTAACCGCCTTAAGCACCACAAACTTAGGATTAGTAGCGACCAGTTCGCAGTTGCCAAACAGCTTGCGGAGCTGGACGTGATAGCCCAGATGACGGTTACCGATCACCCAGAGCTCCCCCTGCTGCTTGAGTACTCGCTTGGCATCGCTGAACATCTGTTTGGCGATATGATCGCCGATAGCCTGCTGCTGGTGGAAGGGCGGGTTGCTGAGGATCAGGTCGGCACTGTCGCTGGCGAAGCTTTCCAGGCAGTTATCGGCTTGAAACAGGGCCGAACGCTCGCTGCCAAAGGCCGCGCCGAAATTATCCCTGGCGGATGCCAGCGCCCGGTAGGAATCATCGACAAAAATCAACGGGGCGTGCGGATTGCGTTCGGCGGCAATCAGTCCCACCAAGCCGTTACCGCAGCCCAGGTCGATGATGGTCCTGGGTAGCTCAGAGCCCGGCAGGTGCTGCAGAAAAAGTCGAGTGCCGATATCGAGTTTTTCCCGAGAAAAAACCCCGGCGTGATTGCTGATGCACAGCTCGGTCTGCTCCAGCTGATACTGGCTGGGATAGGGGCTGGGTCCCGGTTCGAGCTGCGGATCGAGGGTGCTGAACACCAGGCGGGCTTTCTTCTTGGCCAACGAGGTCGTGGTCGGGCCGAGCAGCCGTTCGAACAGTGCCAGGGTCGAGCGGTGGATATGCTTGGCCATCGCAACGCCCAAAATCAGGCAATCGGGTGCCAGGTGCTCACGAACCCGATGCAGCTGATCTTCCAACAGCGCCAGGGTCGTCGGGATCTTAATCAGCAACAGTTTTATCGGTGCGCAGGGCACCTCGAAAGGGGTTTGGGTCGTGACTGCTGCGATGTCCAGGCGGTTCAGGGCGTAATTATGCGCGAGCGCCTGTTGGCCGATATAGGAGTCCGAGTTGAACAGGGGCGCGCAGCGGTGAAGTGGCACGCTCAGGGCGCCAAAATTATCGTTGAGTATCCAGGGTTGGGCTAGGGGTTGCGGTAGTTCGGACAGATAGTTGAGGAGTAGTTCGTCGGCCGCATCCCAGGCGCGCAGTGTCTCCTTGGAATGATGTGGGTAACGTTGTAGCTGAAAGTCCCCCTGGGGTACCGAAAAATGTTGTTCAACGCTCATGTGGTTCCTTTTAACCCGGCTGGGGAAGGTTAGATAGTTTTAGCCGTAGCCGCAGCCAGCGAGCAACGCTGTCGACGCCCATATTAAGTGCCGCTGCGATCAATATCAAAAATAGCGCGCGATCGAAGCGCAGCTCCGCGAACGCCGAGTCGATAAAAAAGCCGATCGTGTGGATGCCCAGAATGCCGAGGATGGCGGTCTCGCGCAAAATAACTTCCCAGCGATAGAACAGGAAGGCTAAGAATTGGCGGTAGACTCTCGGTAAGACCTCAAACAGGTAGCGGTTGAGCCCCGTTGCCGCATCTTCACGCAGCACCAGGGCGTCACTGTGGCGGCCGATCAGATGGGCGATGACGGCACCATTGTGCAGAGCCAGTGCCAGCAGTGCGGGCAGCATCGATGGGCCGAATACCAGCAGTGCCACAAAGGCGATCATCAGCTCAGGGGTCGAACGAAATATCACCAGCAGCAACTGGCCTGTCGTGCGACCCGGACGCCGGAAAAACTGACTCGAGACCAGCGGAAACAACACCAGAGTGACCAGTCCGGTGGCAACCATGGCAATCAGGCTGAGCACCAGGGTGTTGAGGATGCCGAGGGTCGCCTGGCCATTGAGTAGCATCCAGCACCATTGCCCCAGGTCTGACCAGCTCTGAGGGTCGGCCAGCGACTGCCCCCGCAGAGGCGCGGGCAGCATATCTTCTGTTAAAAAACGCCAGATCAGGTCCCAGTCGAACCGCAGCTGCCAGGGCAGCCAGAGGACCGCCGCGATCAGGTACAACGGCAGTAGCCAGCTGCGTGAGAACAGGCTGCGCAGGCCGAAAATCAGCACGAAAAACAGGTACAGCAAGGCGGCTGCCTGCGAATAGAGTCCCTGGCTGAAGGCGGTTTCCAGATGGAAACCGAGTGTCGGCAGGCCGATAAAACCCAGCACGGCGCTGGAGCGAATACTGCACTCGAGTCGGTACTGGGTGTAGCTCTTCAGGTGCGGATAGACCTGCGGCAGCCGGGCGTAGAGAAAACTGCTGAACCAACCGCTACCCGGAGGTAGCAGCTGCGAGGCGAGGGGGTCGCTCTCTTCCAGAATCTCGGCATAGACCTTGGCAAAAATACCGGCATAGGGGATCGCGATCGCGAGTACCCCGGTCAGCGTGGTGAGGCCGAACAGCTGCATCAGCAGCAGGGCCCAGAAGAGTTCATGGATCGAGCGGGTAAAGGCGCAGTACATCCGGACCAGGCGCCACCGGTAGGCTAGTGCCAGCAAGCCGCCCACAGGGACCGCAATGGCGACGCCTAGCAGGGCGAAGGCGAGGGTGTTTGCCAGCGCCCGGAATAGCTGTTCGGTGCTCCAGAAATCCGGCGTCAGCATGCCAGTCCCGATACGCCCTAGTTCCAGCCAGGGATCGACCACGTGGATCTCGATATCTGAAAAGAACAGGCACACAGCCGCGATAACGACAAAGCCGAGGCTGGTACGTACGAGCCGGGTTGCGCTGGAGGCGGCCCTTCGGGCCGGAACAGAGATCATGGGAACAGACTCACGGGTAGAGAGTCACGATAAATAAACAGCCAGCTGTTCGGCGGTTGGTCGTTGGGGGCATCGTGCACCACCTGACCCTGCTTTGACCCGGCTTTAAGCCGATGATGCGTTGGTAATGATTCACTGGTAAATAAACGCCAGCTGTTCAGTGGTTAGCTGGTCACTGGGGGCATCGAGCACCACCTTGCCCTGTTTCAAGCCGATGATGCGCTGGAAGTGATTGAGCGCCAGCTCGCGATCGTGCAGTGCCACCACCACCGTGCCGTGCTGCTGATTGATCAGTTGCAGCAACGACTCGGACTGGAACTCATCGACCGAGGAGACGGGTTCATCGCCGATAAATATGGGGCAGTGGCGATACAGCGCGCGTGCCAGGGCCGTACGTTGCTGCTGGCCACCCGACAGCTGCTCTGCCGAGCGCCAGAGCTGGTCCTGGAGTCCCAGCTTGGTGGCGAGCGCCTGGATCTGCTGAATGGGCTGCTGCCGGGGAGACAGCAGGTTGATCAGGTTGTACAGCCCGCTATGCTGGTGCAGCCGGCCCATAAAGATGTTGTGAAACACGCTCAGAACAGGCACCAACCCCAGTTGTTGCGGCACCAGGGCGCAGCGTTGGGGTTGGTGGCTGTAGAGACGCCTGAGCAGGGTGGTCTTACCCGAGCCGCTGGTCCCTATAAGCGCCACCTTCTCGCCGGCCTCGATGCTGAGACTTAGACCTTTAAGTACCGGCGAGCCACCGTATCCCAGGGATTGGTTGCTGAGCTGAAACAGCGGTTCTGTCACGAGCAGTAACACTCCACTAACCGTCGATAAGGCATTAGCCGATCAAGCATTAGTCGATTAGACCGATAGAGCGGGCGACATCGGCCACCGGTTTAAAATCGGCGTTGCTGGCCTTGACGAAGCTCGTGCGCGGGAAGGCATTGAGCAGCTCTGGATCGTCCAGCGCCAGCAGGGCTTGCTGGACTCGTTGCTTAAACCCTTCGCCCCAGCGTTGATCGACATCGCCGCGAATCGTCCACTGGTAATCGGGGTAGGTAGGTGTTTCCCAGATGACGCTGACCTTGTCGAGGTCGATAGTGCCGCTGGCCAGTTCGCGTTCCCAGACCTTAAAGTTAACCGCACCGATATCGTAGGCGCCTGCCTGAACCAGGGCGATAGTACGGCTGTGATCACCACTGAATCCAACACGTGAGAAAGTCTCCTCAGGTGATTGATTAAATTGATTTCTTAGGTAGAACTCTGGCATCAATCGGCCCGAGGTGGAGCCCTTGGAACCGAAGGTGAAGCTGTGGTCTTTAAGCGCAGCTTCGAGCGTGGTGGTGGCTTTTAATCCGGTGCTCTTATGGGCGATAAAGTAGGTCTGAAAAAACTGATCTTCGTAGCCCTGGGCAATCGCTTCGCTGCCAGGGACCCGCATCCGCGCCTGAACGCCTGACAGACCACCAAACCAGGCCAGCTGAACTTGGTCATTACGGAAGGCGGTCACGGCAGCGGCATAGGATTTAACCGGGATGTACTTAACCTCGACATCGAGTTGCGTCGACAGATACTGGGCAATCTTGCCAAACCGAGTCTGCAGCTGCGTCTCGTCCTGATCAGGAATCGCGGTAAAGGTGAATGTTTGGGCCGAGCTAAGAGGGGACAGCAGTAAAGCCGCCGCCGTCACGAGTGGACAGAGGATCTGTGTTAGTTTCATAGTCAGTTATATCTTGAAGGTTAAATAGCTTCATGCCAGGTGGCGGGCGTTATTGTAGAGCACCTGAGGCAGGGAGCAAGACAGGGAGGCGGCTAAGTGCTAAAAACCGATATAAATTGATCAAACATTCTTATATCGAGCTGCAAACCACGGATGATTAGGTAACGCTATCGTCAAAAAGGCTTGATCTAGGCATTTTTCCTAGAGCAATGCTGCCGCTGGAGGTTGATACTAGCCTGACTGCCACAGGGAGACAGAAGGATCTGATCGTGAAGAAATACCACGATGAGTGGCAGTAGGACAGAAAATAAAAAAGGTTGCCGAGTTAGTATCTCGGCAGCCTTTTTTTTATTGTGGATTCGCCGTTAAGTACTTCTTCATCGACGGCACTAGCGATCTATATGGATCCACCCCCTTTCAAGACATCGACAACTTTTTAAATACCCCATCATTGCACCCCTATATTCTGCCTGTTTATGGAAGATCTGTGTCTCCTGGCGCTAAGATCGTGGACCCGTAACCCGTAACCCGTAACCCGTAACCCGTAACCCGTTGCCGGTAAAGGAAGTCGGTCATAGGTACAGAGTCATAGGTACAGAGTCATAAAAATCCTGGGGTACAGAGTCATAAAAATCCTGGGGTACAGCGTCACATTCTGGCACTTTGACCCCGTTAATATAAATAAATGTGAATCTGTATCCTCTTTCGAGTCTCGCTTACCCTGAATCCCTGGCAACGGGCGTACTGCCACTTGTGGTTATCAGGGTAATGATCGATGTATCTATATGACGAATACGATCGGCAGATCGTTCGAGATCGGGTGCTGCAATTCAAAGGGCAGATGACGCGTTATCTGAGCGGTGAAATCGCCGAACAGGTTTTTCTGCCCCTCAGGCTCCAGAACGGCCTCTATGTGCAAAAACATGCACCTATGCTCCGTGTGGCTGTGCCCTACGGCATGCTGGCAGCGATGCAGCTGCGAAAATTGGCGGAGATCGCTCGGGAATACGACCGTGGCTACTGCCATGTAACCACGCGTCAAAATATTCAATTCAACTGGGTCGAGATGGAGCAGGTGCCGGAGATCCTGGAGCGGCTGCTCGAGGTGGAGATGCATGCGATTCAGACCAGCGGCAACTGTATCCGCAATACCACCAGCGACCCCTTCGCCGGTGTAGCTAGGGACGAGGTCGCCGACCCGCGTCCCTATTGCGAAATTATTCGCCAGTGGTCGACCCTGCATCCGGAATTCGCTTTCCTGCCGCGCAAGTTTAAGATCGCCGTGATCGGAGCCGCGGCAGACCGGGCGGCCATCCAGGTGCACGATATCGGCCTGCGTGTGGTCCGTGATGCCGGTGACCGACTCGGCTTTGAGGTCTGGGTCGGCGGGGGGCTGGGACGCACGCCCATATTGGCTAAGAAGATCCGCACCTTCCTACCGCAGGCGGAACTGCTGGCCTATATCAAGGCCATCCTGCGGGTCTTTAACCGTTACGGCCGACGGGACAACAAGTATAAGGCGCGCATCAAGATCTTGGTCAAATCGCTGGGCAGCGAACGCTTTAAAGAGCAGGTGGAGGCCGAGTTTACGGCGGCCAGGTCACAGGGCTTCGTGCTCCAACCTGACGAGTTGGCCTATGCGCAGTCCTTCTTCTCCGGTCCTGAGTATGCCTCTTTCGACCCACTGCTGGTCGCCGAAGCTTTGAGCAGACAGAAGTGTCAGCAACCAGAGTTCGAGCGCTGGCTGAGCAGGAATGTCTACCCACACAAAGTCCCCGGATACGCCGCCGTAACGCTGCCGCTGAAGGCTAGGGGTCAGGCTCCCGGAGATATTCACCATAGCCAGCTGGATGGGGTCGCCGATCTCTCGGAGCGCTTTGGCTTCGGTGAGGTACGCAGCACTCAGCAGCAGAATCTGATTATTCCTGATGTCAGGCAAGCGGATCTCCTGGACCTGTGGCAGGCACTTGAGAGCCTGAATCTGGCGGTGCCCACGCAGGGAACGGCGGCGGATGTCGTCTGCTGCCCGGGTGGTGATTTTTGCAATCTAGCCAACGCACGTTCCTTGCCGGTTAGTGCGGCGATCCAGGGACGGCTGGCCGACTTTGAAAGGCTCTACAGCCTGGGTGAGCTGTCGGTGCGAATTTCAGGCTGTATTAACGCTTGCGCCCACCACCATATCGCCAATATCGGCATCCTGGGGGTGGAGAAGGCTGGACAGGAGTTCTACCAGCTCACCCTGGGTGGCCAGGGGGGCAACGATACCCGGCTGGGTAAAGTGCTGGGGCCCGCGTTGAAGGGTGAAGCCGTGCCTGAGGCAGTAGACCGCCTACTCGACGTCTATCTGCAATTTCGCTCGAGCGCTGAAGAAGCGTTTCCAGACCTGGTGACACGCCTTGGGTTTGCACCTTTTAAGGAGGCTGTTTATGCCAAAAATAATTAAGGATGGCGGGATCGTCGAGGATAAAGCGTTGATCGTCGAGCAGGATGCCGCGGAGGGCTTTGCCGCGGATCAGGGCGAGCGCTGTTTTCTGCCGCTAACACGCTGGCGTGAGGGCTATCCGAATTTCGACGGTTTTCGCGTTCGTCCCGGAATCTGGATCGAGGCCGATGAACATCTCGACGACCTCGAGCCCTACCTTAGCGATGTGCCCGCGATCGCGGTGCGCTTCAGCAGCTTTGCTGATGGCAGCGGTTTTTCCACCGGTGCCCTGCTGCGCGAGGTCTATGGCTTCGAGGCGGAGCTGCGCGCTTGCGGCGAGCTGATCGCCGACCAGGCCTTGCAACTGAGGCGTTGTGGTTTCAACGCCATCGCTTTGAAAGAGGGTGAGTGTCTGCAGATGGCATTATCGATGTTGCTGGGAAGCGGCCTGACCTATCAGGGCTCGGTTTACAGTCCCCGCACCCCCTTCAGGTTTCGTTTCTGAGGGTGTTTTTTTGAGAGAACGTAAGACAGAGGCTGCCCCATGATCAACCTAGATGCTGTCGCTATTTTTTCGATACTGACGGTCACCGGCTGCCTCGGCCTGCTGGTCGTCGTCGGCGTGAAAGTACGGAACAAAATTTTCGGCAGTACTTTCGCCGACAAAAATCTCGCTGACAAAACCCTCGCCGACAAACCTTCTTCGGGAGATGACCATGAAAAATGCTAGTGCGCTTATTCCCATCGAGCTGATCGATGATCTTTATGAGGACGTGGGTCAGTGGCATGTCAGTGTCGGGGAAGAGAAGATACACGCCAAGCGGATGCCGGGGCGCTGGCGTTCACTCAAAGGCTGGGCCAGCAGCGTCTGGCTGCTGTTTTTTCTCGGCCCTTATCTACGCTGGGGGGATCGGCAGGCCGTGCTCTTCGACCTGCCCGCGCAAAAGTTCCACCTGTTCGGCCTGACCATACTACCCCAGGATCTGTGGATCTTGGCGCTGATCTTGCTGTTCTTCGCCATCCTCCTGGCGGTGGTGACCGCAGTGGCCGGGCGGGTGTTCTGTGGTTACTTCTGCTTTCAGACGGTGTGGACCGCAGTGTATGTCAGGATCGAAGAGTGGCTCGAAGGCCCGCCACATAAGAGGAAAGTCCTGGATCAGGCGTCTTGGTCACTCACGAAGGTTCGTATCAAGGTGACCAAACATGCACTCTGGCTGTTGATCGGCTTGCTGACCGGCATCAGTTTTGTGGCCTGGTTTATGGATGCGGGGGCGCTTTGGCAGGGGTTGATCAACCGGGCATTGCCGCTGGAAGCTTGGATTACCATCGGTGCCTTTATCTTCGGCACCTACAGCCTGGCCGGATTTATGCGTGAGCAGACCTGCTTCTGGCTCTGTCCCTATTCCCGGATTCAGGGGGTGATGGTAGACGAGGATACCGTGCTGCCAGCCTATGATGCGGTGCGTGGCGAAGCGCGCGGACGGCTCAAGAAAGGTGTCGTTGACGAAAAATTGGGAGACTGTATCGACTGCAATCTCTGTGTGGCGGTCTGTCCTACCGGTATCGATATTCGTGATGGTCAGCAACAGGGCTGTATTACCTGTGGGCTCTGTATCGATGCCTGTGATTCGGTGATGGAAAAAATCGGCAGGCCTAAGGGGTTGATACGCTACGAATCCCTGAACGGCCTGCGGGGTAAAGTGCAGGCCCGATGGTTCAAGCGGTCACGTGTCTGGGTATACCTGGGCATCCTGGCATTTTCAGTGCTGGGTGGTGCCTGGGGGCTGGCGACCCTGGATTCTCTGGAGCTGCAGGTGATCCACCATCGTCAGCCGCTGTTCGTGCTGCAAAGTGATGGCTCGATCCAGAACCGTTACCGGTTAAAAATTCTTAACAAGATCGACCAGCCGATCGAAGCCTCGATCTCAGTGTCCGGCCCTGCCGGCCTGACCCTGGTAGGTTCCTCCGAGCCGGTTATGCTGAAGCCCTCGAGCATGACCGCGCATACGGTCTTCGTCCGAATACCTCCTGCATTATTAGCCTCGGAACTTGAGCCGCTTAGCTTCAGGGTAACGACCACCAGCGACGAGCTAGCTGCGTCGCGCACGAGCGTGTTTATGAGCCCGGTCAGGGGTTCGATCGAGTGAAGTGCTGATTCGCCACCCAACCCAGCCTGACAAGATCGCCGGGGCCCGACCCACAGTCCAGTGGGAGACTGCCTGAAGGCGATCTCTTGATCCTTTATTGTAATGGCCCTTAATTGTCATTTGATTTCTGCGTTACTGCTTTTATAATCAAGCCTTAATGCTGCCGCCTCGAGCGGCTACATTTCATTGTAAGCGACAAAGAAACCGCTGTGGCCATCGCTGCGCCACAGACCGAGCAGAGGTAGGTGGTTGCTTGACCTCGAGCGGCTTTAGCTCAACTTGAGCACCCACTGAACCGGCAGGAGCATCTTGCGGGCGTAGTGGTGCAGAAATCCGTAGTCCGCACTCGATGAAATCCACGTGGTAATAAACATCGATAGTAATGACCCTGCAGCTTGATTGCATACAGGTGCCAACTGTAAGGCGCATGGTAGCGCTTCTGTTGATCTGTATTCATGGGTAAACTCCTGACTAGTCTTGCCCCGTGTGGGCATTGAGGAGTTTGGTGGGAGCGAGATGGCTTTTTCTGCCGTGTAGCGGCTTCGTTCACAAGACATTAAACAAGAACTAAAACAGTTGGCTATACTCGCTAATTACTGATTTTAGCCAACAATTTTGTTGCCCATTCGTTGGGGATCAGGAGTAAAGATGAAACCTTTAACACTCAGGATAAAATTCAAAGACTCATTGATGCTAGCCATAAAAAACCTATGGCTAGCATTGCTTCTAGGGGTTGGTCTTGCTACTTATCAAGGCAATATCAACGCCGGTAGCCTGCCGTTAATATTGCTATTGATTACGGGTGCCCTGACATTAGCAACATTTACCGTATGGGCTATCCCATATTTAGAGTTAACGGGTAATGGGATTAATTTTAAAAACTGGAGAGGCAGGAATGAATTCTGCCGCTGGGATAGTAAGCTTACATTAGAGCTGAAAAAACATGGAGGCAGCAATGTCTATTTATTAAATAACGTATCTCTGAAAAAGGAATATAAGATTCCAACAGTCTTGTTTTCCTACCCTGAAGCCCAAAGTTATATAAATATAAATGCGCCAGCATGCCATCCCTTGAGGGATCTGGTTGGTGTTGCCTCCTGAAAAAGATTTAACAGGTGTCCTGATTTGGATCGTGCCACCAAAGCGCTGCACATTTTATGACCTGTTATTGAATTTTTTTGTTTTTAATCAACCTAAGAGTCTACCGATATGGAAATTATTTACCCTATGTTTGCACTTGTCGTGCTGACATTCGTCGTTGGTTTTAGCCTGGGGATAGCTCGCTTTGCTAGTGTTATCAAAGGGGATGTAGATCGTAGGTATTTTAAATTACTATCGGGTTACTCTGTCCCCGATAACCTGATTAAACTCAGTCGTAATTTTTCTAATCTTTTAGAAGTTCCTGTTTTATTTTATTTGCTTTGTGTTGTTGTTCTGGCTTTAGATGTTCAGAATAAACTAATGTTTGTTTTAGCTTGGCTCTTTGTCGCTCTTCGCATTGTCCATTCAGTTATCCATATTACTTATAACAATCCTATTCATAGGTTCTTGGCTTTTTTGATGTCGAGTAGTCTTGTTTTAATAATGTGGATTAAGTTAGTGATGATTATTGGTTAAGAATATATCACGGCTGTTCATCGGGTGGTTCTCCGACAGAGTGCTTCCTGCGAGCCGTATCAGGGAGGCACAGCAAACTCGCTGCGCCGTGTATTTATACCGTTATCTTCAGATGAGATGCTTAAACGTAAAAACCCGTAATGATGCAATTAGTTAGAGGATATGTTTGACCTGGAACACCGATACCGGCTGCGGTTGTTGCCGGACAAGGCTACATCCAGGCAGTGACTTCGCTATACTAGCGCCCCTGTAGATTCTTGATGGAGAACCCCCCTTTGACCCAGTTTCGTCCGTGCATTGACCTACACCAGGGTAAGGTGAAGCAGATCGTCGGCGGTAGTCTGAACGAGGAGGGTGCCGAGACCAATTTCGTCAGCTCCTATGACGCGGCCTATTACGCCGAACGCTATCGTCAGCAGGCGCTGACCGGCGGGCATGTGATTGCTCTGGGAGCGGGCAATCAGGAGCAGGCATTCGAGGCGCTGGCTGCTTGGCCGGGTGGCTTGCAGTTCGGCGGGGGGGTGAACCCTGAGAACGCTGCCGACTATCTGAATGCCGGTGCCTCGCACGTTATCCTGACCTCTTATCTGTTCGAGGACGGGCAGTTTTCCTGGGAGCGGCTGGAAAGGATCAAGGCCGAGACGGGTGTCGATCGCCTGGTACTGGATTTGAGTTGCCGCAAGACCGCCGAGGGCTGGCATATAGCGACGGATCGCTGGCAGACCCTGACCGAACTGGCGATCACTCCCGCAACCCTGCAGGAGCTCGAACAGCATTGTGCCGAGTTTTTGATTCACGCCGCCGATGTCGAAGGTCTTCAGGGAGGGATCGACCAGGCGCTGGTGCAGCTGCTGGGTGCCCATTGCTCGATTCCAGTGACTTACGCCGGCGGGGCACGCGCACTCGAGGATCTACAGCAGGTGCAACAGCTGTCCGGCGGTAAGGTGGACCTGACCATCGGCAGTGCGCTGGATATCTTTGGGGGGCGCGGGATCACTCTGGAGCAGTGCGTCGCTTGGAACAGGGCTCAGGTCAGACGTTCCTGATTATCCGTGCGCGCGGAAAACCCCGTACTTCTAGTACGGGGATGGATAGAATCCTCCTCGTTTACGCAGAGGAGAAGTCAACGATAATGACTCATCGCCACGCAGGGGTGAGTTCGTTTAGGATGTCGAGAGCTGGAAGGGCGGCGCCTAACTCTTTTCTCTATTCGGGCGCGGGTCTGGCGTCTGATGACGCGCCATAAAGCGCGCGATCTCAGCGTCTGTCGGGTAGTCTGCGGTCAAACTCTCCACGTAATCCGGTATGCGTCGCAGGCGTTCTGCCATGGGTTCTATCACCATCATCGAGATATAGCCTACCTGGGTGTAATAGGCCGTGCGTGCGCGGGTTTCGGACTGCTGCGGCGTAAACCCAAAGCGTGAAAACATCTGCTCGATGGCGCTGATTCGCCGTTGATCGGTCTGCTCCATGATGGTCTTAAGGGCTGGCGATTGCTGGGCCCAGTTACGGATCGCAAAGTCCAGCCGCGCATCAAATAGCCGAGGGTTAATCCAGCAGTCGAACAGATTGAGCACCGCCTCGTTGACCGTCTGGGCATAACGTTCAGTTTGCGCCACCAGCTGGCCGGTGTTCTGTCTCTCCCAACGCGTTATCAAGGCCTCAAGCAGCGCATCGCGGTCTGTGAAATGCCAGTAAAAACTGGTGCGCGACAGGTTGAGCGCCTTGGCCAGCGGCATCACCTTGACCGAGTCGACCCCGGACTCGACTAGCAGGTCGTAGGCGGCATCCAGCCAGAGTTCCTCGGATCCGCGCCAGCCGCTTTGCTTAGGTTTTTGTTTAGGTTCGGATTTGATTTTGGCTGATAGTGGCATCGGTTTCCAGGGGCCGTTAGGCAGAGTTATAAGCCGGTTTTGTGTCTTTCACGCTCAGTATTTCAAACGAGAGGTCGTCTTTCAAACACATTAGGCTAAAAACGACACTGTAGCCTATTTTGTTGACACTAGTGTCGATTTTGCTAGTGTTCGAATGATCGATGTTGATAAAGCCGGGCTGAATAACAGCCGATCCGTATAACAACAACAGAGTCTCAGAGGTCACCATGTCCCAGGATCCGCTGCTGCAACCCTTCACCCTGAAACATCTGCGGTTAAAGAACCGGATCATGATCACCAGTCATGAGCCGGCCTATCCCGAAGATGGTATGCCCAAGGCGCGTTATCGTGCCTATCACCAAGAGCGCGCCAAGGCAGGTGTGGCCCTGACGATGACGGCAGGCTCGGCATCGGTATCCCGAGACAGTCCGCCGGTGTTCAATAATATCCTGGCCTACAAAGATGAGGTAGTGCCT
>JBLHND010000071.1:0-16691 GCA_047622605.1 Motiliproteus sp.
CAAGGTCTTGGTGCATTCCATATACTAAAGTATAGCTCACTGATTAAGGGATGCTTCGCATCCCGCGCTATCCATCCCCGCACTAGAAGTACGGGGCTTTCCGCGCATTCTGGTAACCAGATGACTATTGCGGCAATGTGTATCGCTGACGGATTCGGTGATTGCCTTGAGGTCGCTGGCTGCGCCAACAACATACGCCTTTTTTGTAGGTCGAATTTGCCAGCCTTGTCGGACTGCTTTCTACCCACAAAAAGCCGACCCACAGGGGCGCTCCTTGCTGGCCTTGTCGGGCCTTGTCGGGCCTTGTCGGCCTTGTCGGCCTTGTCGGCCTTGTCGGACTAAAGTCCAACCCACAAAAAGCCGACCTACAGGGATGTAGGAAGTGCGCTAAGCCCGTAGGGAACGGGCAGCGCCGACCTACAGGGATGTAGGAAGTGCGCTAAGCCCGTAGGGAACAGGCAGCGCCGACCCACAGGGATGTTTTTTGTAGGTTAGGCTTTAGCCTGACACCGTACTTACCTGGCCGATGCCGCTTTATTACTGAGCTTGCCGCTTCTCACCAGATGCTCCTCCAGCCCCGCATTCTCCAGCGCCTTATTCAGCATCTGCCGGATCTCGGTTTCACTCTGCATCCGTAACGCATTGGCGACCAGGCCCTCGGCCTGCAAGCGACTGACCGAGCGAATAACATGCTTGCTCCGGGGCAGGCTCTGGGCATTCATGCTCAGAGATTTAATCCCCATCCCCAGCAACAACAGGATGGCAGCAGGATCGGCGGCCAGTTCACCACAGAGGCTCACCTCCAGGCCATTTTTAGCCGCCTGCTCGGTGATATAGTGCAGCGCTCGGACCACGCTCGGATGCAACCGTGAGAACAAACTGGCGACGCTCTTGTTATTACGATCGACCGCCAGCAGGTACTGGGTCAGGTCGTTGGTCCCTATAGAGATAAAGTCCAACCGCCACCCCATATAGTCGAGCAGAAACATCGTGGCCGGCACTTCGACCATGACGCCCACCGGCGGTTTGTCAATGACCAGCCCCTCGGAACGCAACGCCTTGATCGCCTTGCGAAGCAACTCGAAGAAACTATCGACCTCATCGACACTGCTAACCATAGGCAGCAATATCTTCAGATTGTTGAGCCCTTCATTGGCTCGCAGCATCGCCCTGATCTGGCCGAGAAAAATTTCCGGATGGTCCAGCGTAAAACGAATGCCGCGCCAGCCCAGATAAGGGTTATCCTCCTGCACCGGAAAGTAGGGTAGTGGCTTATCGCCACCGATATCCAGGGTACGCATCGTCACCGGACGCGGATGGAAACGCCTCAACACCTCTCGGTAGATACGAAACTGCTCTTCTTCGGTCGGGAAGCTTTGATGGACCATAAAGGGAATTTCGGTTCGGTATAGCCCTACCCCTTCGGCACCGCGTTTCAAGCCCGGACTAATATCGGAGAGCAGACCGGTATTCACCAGCATATTGACGCGAAAGCCATCGAGCGTCTCAGCCGGCAGGTCGCGCAGTTTTTCCAGCGACTTATCAAAGACGCCATCCTTCCTTGCCAACCGCATAAACTCAGCACGCAAGGCACTGGAGGGCTGAAAGTGCACCCGGCCCTGATAACCATCGATAATGGCGGATTTACCGATCAACTTGCGTAACGGCAGCTCCCCCACCCCCATCACGGCAGGAATACCCAGGGCGCTGGCGAGGATAGCGGTATGCGACAGTGCCGACCCCTGCTTACAGACGATGCCCGCCAGCCGGCCATGAGGAACCTGGGCGATATCGGATACGCCGACAAAGTTGCCCACTAAAATCGTCTGCCGGTCGTAGCTCGCCTCGACCGCATCAGGCTCGACCAAGAGTTTGAGCAGACGCAAGCCTATATCACGAACATCCTCACCCCGTGCCCTGAAGTACAGGTCCTCCATGGCCTCAAAAATAGCAGCATGCTCATCGATCACCACCTTCAGCGCCGCGGGCGCGGTGGCGCCGGCCTTAATGCGATCGCGAATAGCGCGCTGCAAGTCATCCGAATCTAGGATCATTCGGTAGGTATCAAAAATAGCCTGCACATCGCCCGGCGTTCCGGCCATCTGCTGCTGCCCCAGGAGCAACTGTTCGCGGACCCGTGCAACCGCCTGATCAAACAACGCCAGTTCGACCACGGGATCGAGCGAACAGAGATCCTCGATATCCTTAAAACTCAGGCTGCTGCCCGCCGCCATCACCCAGCCGATACCAACACCCGTCGCCCCCACGATACCGTTGACGAAATTATTGGTTTTTTTAGTGGTTTTCAGCAGCTCGGCAATTTTCCCACTACCGATGGCGTCATTCAGCGCACCCGACAGATGTGCGGCGATCGTGACGAGAAAGGCTTCATCCTCATCATCGAAGCGCCGAATGGCGCGCTGCTGCACCACCAGCACCCCAACCAGCTTGCGGTAATGAATAATCGGCACACCGAGAAAGGCGTGAATATCTTGCTCTTGAGTTTCCGGAAAGAAGTGGAACTTGGAGTGCCGGGGGGCATCGGGGACGTTCAGCAGCTGCTGCTGCTCACCGACATAACCCACCAGACCATCGCCGAGTGGCATCCTGATCTTACCGACCGAGGTACTATTGAGCCCAAGGGTATGCATCAGCACCAACTCTTCCCGCTCGGCATCCATCAGATAGATACTGCAGACATCGACCGACATGACTTCCTTGACCTGAGAGGAGATCATCCGCAGCATTTCATCGAGCGACGCGGCGGTATTAACGTCCTGAACGATGCGTTTCAATCTGGCCAGACTGGGCATAAAGCACTCCGGTTACATATAAAAAATACAATATAAAAAATAAAACCCTGCATCACAACGCCGGGCGACTCGAGCATCGCTCTGTACTGCCGACGACTGCATGGATGCTGGAGGCAGAGATTAGTCTTCCAGTTCCTTAATAAGACGCAAGCCTTGCTTGCCTACCCCGATAATACAATGATTTTGTTGATAGCACTCAATATTGCTATTCGGCAGAGCAATGTTGAGGGTACAGCCCCCAATAGACAAGTAACCCAACAGGATCTAAGGGTTTTCATTCAGGCTTTAATTACTGGGCGCAACCGCGCTAAAGCCAGTACAATACAGCGTTTAGAAATAGCTGTGGTTATCCTCAGCCTGATACCCAGTAAATATTGGAAGGTAGACTGTTCATGGTCAAAAAGCTGTACATCAAAACCCACGGTTGTCAGATGAACGAATACGACTCGTCACGCATCTCTGACCTGCTGGGCGCCAGCCATGAGATGGTACTCACCGACACGCCTGAAGAGGCTGATATCCTGCTGCTGAATACCTGTTCCATCCGCGAAAAAGCCCAGGAAAAAGTATTTCACCAGCTAGGCCGGTGGAAAAAACTTAAGCTAAAACGGCCTGAACTGATGATCGGTGTCGGCGGCTGTGTCGCCAGCCAGGAAGGCGCGGCCATTCGTGATCGAGCCCCCTATGTGGATATGGTGTTCGGCCCGCAAACGCTGCACCGTCTACCCGAGATGATCGACCTGACCCAGCAGGGCAAGAGCGGGCATGTCGATGTCAGCTTTCCAGAGATCGAGAAATTTGACCGCCTGCCGGCACCCAGCGTCCAGGGTGCCGAAGCCTTTGTATCGGTCATGGAAGGCTGCAGCAAATACTGCACGTTCTGTGTCGTCCCCTACACGCGTGGTGAAGAGGTCAGCCGTCCGACCCAGGATGTACTCCAGGAAGTACAGCAACTGGCCGAGCAGGGCGTCCGTGAGATCCATCTACTGGGACAAAACGTCAACGCCTACCAGGGCACCAACCCGGATGACGAGGGCGACACCACCGATCTGGCTGAACTGATCGGCTACGTGGCAGCCGTGGATGGTATCGACAGGATCCGTTTCACCACCTCCCACCCGGTTGAGTTTAGCGACAGTCTGATCCAGGCGTTCGCCGATATACCCGAACTGGTCAGCCATGTTCACTTGCCGGTACAGAGCGGATCAGATCGAATCCTGATGGCGATGAAACGCGGCCACACCGTCCTGGAGTACAAGTCTAAGATACGCAAACTACGCAAAGCCCGTCCCGGCATCAGCCTCTCGTCCGACTTTATTATCGGCTTCCCCGGCGAAACCGATGCTGACTTTGAAGCCACGATGAACCTGATCCACGAGATAGGTTTCGATCACTCGTTCAGCTTTATTTACAGCCGCCGCCCCGGCACTCCGGCATCAGAACTACCGGACAGCACCAGCGATGACACCAAGAAACAGCGTTTGCAGATCCTGCAGCGCAGGATCGTTTCCCAGACCCTGGATATCTCTGAGGCCATGATCGGTACGGAGCAGAGAGTGCTGGTCAGCGGCTACTCGAAAAAAGATCCTGGCAAGTTACAGGGCCGCTCTGAAAACAACCGTGCGGTCTACTTCCGCTGCGACAGCCCGGATCTGATCGGCCATTTTGCCAACATCCGTATCACCCATGCGTTCCCTAATAGCCTGCAGGGTGAACTACTGGACAGCGAAGCGGACCAATAAAGTTAACAGTCGGCTAGTGTTCGCCAACACTCAGGCTGTATCCTGAGTGTTGGCGAACACTTAAACTAAAAGCCAACATTTAAACTAACCGCAGACTAAAAGGCCTGACAACTCCTTGACTACCGATACCGCCGTTCGCTTCAGCCTTGAACCAGATAACCCGTCCCAGCTGGCCAATCTTTGTGGCCAGCTGGACGAGCATCTGAAACTGATCGAAAGTCGTCTGGGCATTCAGATTCGAAACCGTGGCAACGATTTCCAGCTAGTCGGCGATCACCACAGCACTCGAGCAGTCAGCCGAATACTGCACAACCTTTACCAGGAAGCAGGCCAGGGTGTGCAGCTAACACCGGAGCTGATCCATCTGTCGCTTCAGGAATCGGCACGAGAACAAGCCTCCCTTCACACCCCACTTCAGACCGCCTCCAGACAGGTTCAGATCAAGACACCCAAGCTCCTCGTCAAGGCGCGCGGCGACAATCAGACCCTCTACCTCAACCGCATCCGCGACCTGGATATAAATTTTGGCATAGGACCTGCGGGTACCGGCAAGACCTTTCTGGCGGTGGCCTGCGCTGTCGATGCCCTGGAACGCGATGAGGTCAGACGGATAATTCTGGTCCGCCCCGCCGTCGAAGCCGGTGAAAAGCTAGGTTTTTTACCCGGGGATCTGGCCCAAAAGATCGATCCCTATCTGCGCCCTCTTTACGATGCTCTATATGAGATGCTAGGCGTCGAGACGGTAACCCGATTGATCGAACGTCAGATTATCGAAGTCGCTCCCCTGGCGTATATGCGTGGCCGCACCCTCAGCCACGCGTTTGTAATCCTGGATGAGAGCCAGAACACCACCAAAGAGCAGATGAAGATGTTCTTGACCCGCATAGGCTTTGGTTCGGCAGCCGTTATCACCGGGGATATCACCCAGATAGACCTTCCCAAGGCGACGGTCTCCGGCCTCAACCATGCCACCGAGGTCCTTCGGGGTGTCGAAGGCATTGGCTTTACCCATTTTGACGCGGCCGATGTGGTCCGCCATCCTCTGGTGCAACGTATCGTCCGCGCCTATGATAAGCACAAGGTAGAGCAAGAAAATGAGCATTAATCTAGACCTGCAACTGGCCAGCGATGCGGAGTTGATCCCCTCTCTGGCAGCATTTCAGCACTGGGCCGAACACGCGCTTCAGGATCACCTGGAAACCACAGAACTCTGTATTCGTGTGGTAGATGAAGCCGAAAGTCAGCAGCTCAACCACGATTACCGGGGCATCGACAAGCCCACTAACGTGCTGTCCTTTCCCTTTGAAGCGCCCCCGGAGATAGAACTTAACCTACTCGGTGATCTGGCGATCTGCGCGCCCCTGGTTGCCAGGCAAGCCGAAGAACAGGGCAAGATACTCGAACACCACTGGGCACACCTGGTTACTCACGGCATCTTGCATCTGCTAGGATACGATCATATCGACGACGAGGATGCTCAGACCATGGAAGCGTTGGAAACCAGGCTGCTGGCAGGTCTCAATATTGCTGATCCTTATCTGGAAGGCTGACCGAGCCTAGCCTTGAATACAGACTCATTCAGTCACCCTTTAAACCCTTATTCTCTACCCCGCCTGAGGCACTATTTCCATGAGCGAAGATCGATCGAGCAACAGTCAGGGCAATAAGTCCTGGCTGGGAAGGCTCACCCAAGTGTTCACGGATGAACCCCGTGATCGCGACGAACTAATGGCGATACTAAACGGCGCCGTTGAAAGCCAGGTACTTGACGGCGAAGTACTGGCGATAATAGAAGGTGCCATGGAAGTGGCTGACATGCAGGTCCGGGACATCATGATCCCGCGCCCACAGATGGTGGTTATCGACTCAACCCGGACGCCCCATCAGTTTCTGCCGGAGATGATAGCCGCATCACATTCGCGCTTTCCGGTTATCGGCGAATCACCAGACGAAGTGATCGGTATTCTGCTGGCCAAAGACCTGCTGCCCTACATCCTCAAGGGTGGCCTGGAGACGGTTAAGATTCAGGATGTGCTGCGCCCAGCGGTCTTCGTCCCCGAGAGCAAGCGTCTGAACATACTGCTGGGTGAATTTCGCGCCACCCGCAACCATATGGCGGTGGTTGTGGATGAATACGGCGGTATCTCCGGATTGATCACCATCGAAGACGTGCTCGAACAGATCGTTGGCGAGATCGAAGATGAATTCGATGCCGAGGATGAAGATGAAGATGCCCCGATCAAGCAGAGCGAGGATAACGGTTATATCGTCAAAGCCTTGACCGAGATTGATGATTTTAATAAGTACTTCAACAGCCAACTCAACGCCGTTGAATTTGATACGGTGGGCGGGATCATCACCCAGCGTTTCGGCCACCTGCCCCAGCGTGACGAAGCGGTTGAGCTGGAAGGGTTCACCTTCAAGGTCATCAACGCCGATAACCGCCGCATCCGCCTGCTGCAGGTCTCGCGCAACCCAAGCGCCGATTAAGCGTGACCGCGCCTTCCCTTCGTTCCGCCATGCAAATGACCCACAGTCGCGTCCGCTACGGGCTGCGCTGCGGCCGGGTACTGGCTCTTGCCTCCGGAGCCCTGGCCGCCCTCGGCTTTGCCCCTTTCGAACTCTGGCCGCTAGCCCTGCTCTCCTGCCTGGGATTTCTGGCAACACTACAGAGCGCCGCCACCGCTAGACAAGCTGCGGTGACGGGATTAGCGTACGGCTTGGGGTTTTTCGGCGCAGGGGTGTCCTGGGTCTATGTCAGCATCCACCAGTTTGGCAATGCCCCGGTACCGCTGGCACTGCTGCTCACGGCGCTGTTTGTGAGCGCCCTGGCGCTGCTTTTTGCGCTGCACGGCTACCTCTATAAGCGTTATATCGCCGATCGGCCGCTCGGTATCTTGCTGGGTTTCCCCGCCCTCTGGGTCTTGGCCGAAGGTTTTCGTGGCTGGTTTTTAACCGGATTTCCCTGGTTATACCTCGGTTATGCGCCTATCGATAGCTGGCTGGCTGGCTGGGCGCCGGTGACCGGAGTACTCGGCCTCAGCGGCTTCAGTGCGCTGGTGGCCAGCTGCCTGTTTCTACTCCCCCGCAGCTCCGCAAGACGGCGAGTCGCGTTGGTCGTTACCGCCTTAGCCCCCTTTGTCTCAGGTGCCTGGCTACTCCAGGTTCCCTGGACCGAACCGACCTCGGCATCCCCGCTGCGAGTCGCCCTCGTGCAGGCCAACATCCCTCAGGAGCTGAAATGGAATACGCGCCATAGGGCCCGGATTATCGACCAGTATCTGACACTCAGCCAACCACTTATCTCGGCACCGGAAAACGCCCAGAGGACTAAGCATACCGAGCTGATCATCTGGCCGGAAACCGCGATACCGCTGCTCTACGATATCGCCCTGCCACGCCTGGCTCCCTTCCAGAGCACACTCCTCGATCATCAAACGGGACTGATCAGCGGCGTCCCCTACCGCACTCCACCCGATCCGGCAACACCAACTCGCTACCACAACTCCATCATGGGACTGGGCAAGGCTACCGGCCTGTATCATAAGCAGCGACTGGTGCCCTTTGGCGAATATGTGCCTTTAGAAGCCTGGCTGCGCGGTCTGATCGATTTTTTCAATCTGCCCATGTCAAGTTTCAGCCTTGGACCTGCGAACCAGGCGCCTTTGTTATTCACGCGCGCCAACGGTGAGCAGCTACAAATAGCCGCCTACATCTGTTACGAGATCGCCTATCCGGACCTGGTCGCTCGTAACGCCCGGGCAAGCGAACTCCTGTTGACGATCAGCAACGACAGCTGGTTTGGCGACAGCCTGGCACCTCATCAACATCTGCAGATGGCGCGGATGCGCGCCCTGGAGACCGGTCGCTACCTCATTCGCACGACCAACAACGGCATCTCGGCTCTGATCGATGCCAGGGGAAACGTTGTGCAGCAGGGGCCACAATTCACGACCGCCATACTGCGTGGCGACGTACAACCGATGCAGGGACTTACCCCCTTTATCCTCTTCCGCTCCTGGCCAATACTGGCGATCTGCACGCTGCTGCTGGGGTTTTGTGCTTTTCAACGGCGCAAACTTCTTAGACTAAAGGACAAAAACATTGCTTGAGGCATTTAAATAAACCATCATCCGGCGATTAAAGCACCTCATCGGAATTGTAGTTATGAGTCTTACGTTCACCTTTCGCCGTAAAATCACCCTGGCGATCATCTTAGCTGCCTTAGGCACCCTCAGCCTCTGCGCAACCGCCCTGATGGCACTCAATTCCGTACTGGAGTCATCCCGACAGGTGAGCGCATTGCGCGAAGTCAGCAGCTCGCTGATGGGGATTGAGGTCGAACTCTATGCCCTGACCAAGCAGCGTGCGGGCTTAACCACGCCTAAGATCGAAGCCTTCAAGATGCAGAGCGCTAAGATCCGCAACCATCATGGAGAACTCCTGAGCACAGCACTGCGTTCCGTCGATACCTCGGTACAACAACGCGCAGCCCAGGTGATACCCGAAGTAACCAACTACCTCGATAGCCTCGATAGCTGGCTGGACCTGAAGATAACCTTTGGCCTCAGCGCGTCCGAAGGACTGCTTGGCGACCTCAATAGCAGCGCTATTGCATTAAACGAAAAGATCTCTGGATTTTCCACGTTAGGCGGCCAATTGAAGGACATTCGCCAACACGAAAAAGACTTCCTACTGCACGCCGACATGGATAAAGCCATGCAAGCACTCAAGATAGCGGCAGAACTTAAAGCCACTCTGGTGGAATACGGCTTTGAGGAATACGTTAGCTTTACAGCTATTTATATCCAGGCATTAACAGATGTTATAACTAGCTACGGCAGCCTCACAGAGGCCCAGTCCACCTTAGAGCAGCAGATTAAAACCGTCATCAGCTTAGCATCGGATGCCGGGCGTTTTATCGAAGACAACGCCATGAATACAGCGCGATTGGAAGCCGAACAGGCCGCGAAAACCGCCAACCTGATGCTAATTACCGTCGGGCTATTGGTCTTGATCCTGGTTACCGCACTTCTCAGTTGGACCGGCGTGGGCGCAACCCGCAACCTGACCCGAACCGTTGAGGCACTGAAGAAGATCGCTGCGGGAGATCTCAGGGTTAAGGTCGATAAACAAAGTGACGACGAGTTTGGTCAACTTGCCGATGCGGTCAACCAGATGACCCTCGACCTGCAGGGCGTCGTCGGCCACGTGACCAGCACCAGCAACGAACTCAGCAGCATGTCGGAATCGCTCTCCAGCGCGGTCGAAAAGATCGCTGAGGGCAACCAGACGACCTCCGAGCAAATGATCTCTATGGCGGCGGCCACCGAACAGATGAACGCCACGGTCGCCGAAGTCTCCCAGACGACTGCCGCGGTTAACGATGCGACCAAACAGGCATCACTGGCTGCCAATGCCGGGGGAGAGGTGATTTCACGCGCCCTTCAGGCATTACAACAGGTCGCCGATGTCGTTAACCAGAATGTCGGGCAGATGCAGGAACTGGGAAGACGCTCACAAAAGATCGACCTGGTGATCGATGTGATCAAGAACGTGGCCGAACAGACCAACCTGCTGGCCCTTAACGCCGCGATCGAGGCGGCCCGAGCGGGCGAGGCGGGCAGAGGTTTTGCGGTAGTCGCCGATGAGGTGCGCAACCTGGCGCAGAAGACCGTCGGCGCTTCCAACGAGATCACCAAGATCGTGCACGAACTCCAGCAAGGCACGCGCGAGGCGATCACCTCTATCGAAAGTGGCCGGGACAGCGTGCAACGCAGCACCCAGTTCGGCGCAGAAGCCGCCGAGGCGATCCACGGCATCGAGGGTCAGGTCGAATCGGCATCCGATCGCACCCATCAGATCGCGGTAGCGATCGAACAACTGGCCAGCACCATGCGCGATATGGCCCAAAACATGGAGCATATCTCCGCGGCAGTCGGAGAAAGTTCTTTCGAATCTGCCGCCATCGTCAATACCAGTCAGCAGGTCGCACGCCGCGCTATCGATCTGAAACAGATCACCGCACGATTTAAGATCCAATAAAAAAAGCTCAGGCTTCAGTCTGACGGTGACGCGGTCGAGCTATCACGATGGAAATAATGGCTGGCGCACTGATGACAGGGCTCGATCAGCGAGGTCTTCGCAAGCTTCACCAGTGTCCCGCACTCCAGGCAGCGTAACTGACCGGCGGCGGCGACCTCTCCGGCCAGATAATCCTCAGGGCCCTGATCGAGCCGCAATTGCAGCTCGGTCTGATCCACGCGGGTCTTATCCGCCAGGCCAAACAGCTGCTCTACCACAGTGTGCTCCAGCGCCTGAAGATCAAAATTCAACCAACTGGCGACCCCCTCTCCGGTCTTATGTAACAGCGTTCCCGCTTCACGCAGATCACGGCGCAGGTACGCCTGTAACAACTCCAGCTCATCCCGAGTCATCTCCCGGGCGGCCAGTTCAAGCTCGGCGGCCTCCTCTATTTTCTGTTTAATGAGCGGCCAGGACTGAGCTTCGACCTGCTCAATGGACAGATAGACACGCTCGAGTAAGCGATTGTATATATCCGGTGCATCCTCAGGCAGTTGTGGGGATTTTTTTTCAGCTTGCTTATTGTCTGGATCTGACTGATTCATAATGTACTCCTTGGGGTCGACAAAGCGCGACCTACCCTTAGCCGCCTGTCAGCTTTTGCGCAGTTGATCAGTGTTAAGTCCGACAGGCTGCTGGCTGCATCTAACTATCTATTGTATCCTAACCCCTTTCGCATGACCCCTCAGCTGTTTTGTACACAGATAAAACAGTGGTCATCCTATGCGCTCAGAACGGTTACTAAAGTCACATGAAAGAACAGTATCACCCGCGATCAATCGAAGCCAACGTTCAGCAGCACTGGGATAAAAACCAGAGTTTCCAGGTCACCGAACAGCCCGGCAAGGAAAAGTTCTACTGCCTGTCGATGTTCCCCTACCCCAGCGGCCGGCTGCATATGGGCCATGTGCGTAACTACACCATAGGCGACGTCATTTCTCGCTACCAGCGGATGCAGGGTAAAAACGTACTCCAGCCGATGGGCTGGGATGCCTTTGGCCTGCCTGCCGAAAATGCGGCGATCCAGCACCAGGTCCCGCCCGCCCAATGGACCTTCGAAAACATCGCCTATATGAAGCAGCAGCTCAAGACGCTGGGATTTGGCTACGACTGGAGTCGGGAGGTCGCCACCTGCCATCCTGAGTACTACCGCTGGGAGCAGTGGTTCTTCACCCAGTTGATGGAAAAAGGCTTGGTTTACAAGAAGAACTCCATGGTTAACTGGGATCCGGTCGATCTCACCGTCCTTGCCAACGAACAGGTGATCGATGGCCGCGGTTGGCGTTCAGGGGCGTTGATTGAGCGCAAAGAGATCCCGCAATGGTTTCTGAAGATCACCGACTATGCCGATGAACTGCTGGACGATCTCGATAAACTCGAGCACTGGCCCGAGCAAGTCAAGACGATGCAGAAGAACTGGATCGGACGTTCGGAAGGCGTGGAGCTGCGTTTCCATGTTAAAGGCGATGGCGATCTAACCGTCTTTACCACTCGACCCGACACGCTGATGGGCGTCACCTATCTCGCCGTGGCACCGCAGCACCCCTTGGCTACCCGCGCCGCTAAGGCCAATGCCGCCATGCGCGACTTTATCGAGGATGCCAGCCATATCAAGACGGCTGAAGCCGATATGGCGACCATGGAAAAGAAAGGGCTGGATACCGGCTTCACGGCATCGCACCCGATCACCGGCAAGCAGGTCCCTATTTACGTCGCCAACTTCGTGTTAATGGAATACGGATCAGGCGCGGTGATGGCAGTCCCTGCGCATGACCAGCGTGATTGGGAGTTTGCCCATAAGTATGGCCTGCCCATTAAGCAGGTGATTAAGCCGCTCAGCGACAAGACCGAATACTCTATCGATGAGGGTGCCTTTACCGATAAAGGCGAGCTGATCAACTCCAAGCAATTTAACGGCTTAACCTCCGAGGATGCCTTCAAGGCGATCGCTTTCCACCTTAAACAGGCCAATAAAGGCGAGGTTCAGACCAACTACCGGCTGCGTGACTGGGGCGTCTCCCGGCAACGTTACTGGGGCGCGCCAATTCCGGTGATCAACTGCGATAGCTGTGGTCCGGTCGCCGTACCGGCCGCCGATCTGCCGGTAGTGCTGCCGACCGATATCGACTTCGACGGCTCGGGCTCACCCATCAAATCGATGCCCGAGTTTTATCAGACCAGCTGCCCGACGTGCGGCAAAGATGCTACCCGCGAGACCGATACCTTCGATACCTTTATGGAGTCCTCCTGGTACTATGCCCGTTTCGCCAGTCGCAACTGCGATACCGCGATGCTGGACAGCGGCGCCAACTACTGGGCACCGGTCAACCAATATATAGGCGGCATCGAACACGCTATCCTGCACCTGCTGTATTCGCGGTTTTTCCATAAGCTGATGCGTGACATGGGCCTGGTTGACACCGACGAGCCCTTTGAGCGGTTGCTGACCCAGGGCATGGTCCTGGCTGAGACCTATTACCGTGAAAATGACAACGGTGCCCTGAGCTGGTTCTCACCCCTGCAGGTCGAGGCAACGCACGACGACAAAGGCCACCTGGTCAGCGCTATTCTTATCAGCGACGGTAAGCCGGTAACCTTTGGCGGCATCACCAAGATGTCCAAGTCCAAGAACAACGGCATCGACCCTCAGGTGATGATCGATCGTTTCGGAGCCGATACCGTACGCCTGTTTATGATGTTCGCAGCGCCCCCGGAACAATCACTGGAATGGTCGGATAGTGGCGTAGAGGGTGCCCACCGCTACCTAAAACGACTCTGGAAACTGGTCTTCGATCATGTCAGTCGCGGCCCCGTTGAGCCATTAAATACTCAGACACTTAACGACAAGCAGCTTGAGGTCAGGCGCAAGACCCATGAAACCATCGGCAAGGTCAGTGACGATATCGAGCGTCGGCAGACGTTTAATACCGCTATTGCCGCCGTGATGGAACTGACCAATACGGTCAGCCGCTTTATCGACGTCAGCCCCCAGGGTCGCGCCGTCGTCCAGGAGGCGTTGGAAGCGGCGGTCGAACTGCTGTCACCCATAGTGCCGCATATCGCCGATCAACTCTGGCGAGACCTGGGTCACGACCAGGAGCTACTCAACAGCCCCTGGCCCTGCGTTGACCAGGATGCGCTCAAGCGCAGCACTGTCGAGATCGTGGTTCAGGTTAACGGTAAACTGCGCTGCCGCATTCAGGTCGCGGCAGATGCCGACCGTGATGTCGTACAGCAGCTGGCTCTGGCCGACGAAAACGTCCAGCGTTATACCCAGAAGACCACGATCCGTAAGGTCATCGTTGTTCCTGGCAAGCTGGTTAACATCGTCGTGAGCGGCTAAGGATGCGATTAATGATGCGACGACGCTTCGGACATCTGGGATTCAGCCTCGTACTGATCGCCGTGCTCGGCCTCAGCAGTGGTTGCGGGCTGCAACTACGCGGGGGCCTAGCGGTTCCCGAGCGCCTGCAAAGTCTTTACCTGCAAGGTGATGAGCGCAGCCCTATTTTCCAGACGGTCGAGCGTAGCTTTGAGTTCAGCGGTGTGACCCTGGTCAATAGCGCCGCACAGGCGCCCTTCCAGATCAAGTTGATCCGCGCCCAGCATCAACGCCGCTCGGTATCCCTTAACGAAAATGCCAAGACTCAGGAATATGAGCTTCGGGCTCAATTAAGCTACAGCATCGAGGACCATGCCGGCACTAATCTGGTCAAACCGACAGTGATCTATACCGAACGTACTTACGGCTATGATAAGGACCACGTCAACGCCAAAGAGGCCGAAGAAGAGTTGCTACTCCAGGAGATGCGCGAAAACCTCGCCCAGCAACTGGTACGTCGTTATCTTAAGCTGGCCGAGATCCATAGCCACTAACGATGAAACTCAAACCCGAACAGCTCGGTAATCATCTCAAGCAACCCCTGCAGCCGGTCTATCTGCTGAGCGGCGACGAACCGCTGCTGGTTCAGGAAGCGGGCGATAAATTCCGCGCCGCTGCTCGGGATCAGGGCTTCAGCGAACGCGAAGTCTTTCATGCCGATGCCGGATTCAGCTGGGAAGCGCTGCTGCAGAGCAGCCAGAGCCTGTCGCTGTTTTCTGATAAACAGCTGATCGAACTGCACATCCCCAACGGCAAACCGGGTACGAAGGGGGCCGAGATGCTCTCGCTGATGCTCGCATCCCCCTCTCCCGACAACTTGATTGTGATTTATTGCCCCAAGCTGGATGCTGCCGCCCAACGCAGTGCCTGGTTTAAAAGCATCGACAAAGCCGGTGTCATTATCCAGTTTTGGCCGGTAGAGACGCCGCGTTTACCGCATTGGATTGAGCAGCGTTGTCAGAACGCGGGGCTAAGCATTGGCGCCGATGCCGCGCAACTGCTCGCCGATCGGGTCGAAGGCAACCTGCTGGCCGCGGCTCAGGAGATAGAAAAACTCAAACTGCTCGATGACGGCAAGCCAATCAGCATCGAACAGATCATCGGCGGCGTATCCGACAACAGCCGTTATAATCTGTTTGCGTTAATCGACGCGGCGCTTGAAGCAAAACCATCCCGCGGTCTAAAAATACTTCAGGGACTACGCGCTGAGGGTACCGATGCGATCATGCTGCTGGGCAGCCTGACCTGGGAGCTGAGAAAACTGCTCGAACTGAGTCAAAATCCCGGATCCATCTCCGAAATGCAGTATAAAAAACACCGCATCTGGGGCAACCGCAAGACCCTGGTCAATCAGGCATTACGTCGACTCAGGACGCCTCAGCTCAGCCGGATGCTGCAGCAATGTGCGGCCATCGATCAAGCCATTAAAGGGATGCGCCCAGATGATCCCTGGCTCTTGCTTAGCGTCCTGATCCTCGAACTCTCAGGAAAAAAGGGGTCGGGGTAAGGGGTCACGCACGATGAAAGACCTGACCCCATTCCTGCTTGACCCCATTCCTGTTCTTTCAACCAAAGGCCGCCTTGCGCCGTTTGGCCATCGCGGCCAGGTATTTGTTCCAGTCTTTGTCAGCCATCCTTAGCCAATAATCGGGTAGGCGCTTGGTCTTCTGGTCATGCACGACGGTCGTCGGATCCTGGGCGCGACACTCCTCCAGCAGCGGGATGTCGGGCAGCGGCTGGGTGACGTCCATATAACCTTGCAGATAATCCCAGAGCGCCAGGCATTCGTTGCCGTGCTGGTCCGAGCCGATCAGGTTTTCGACCACGAAGGCCTGGGGCTGGTATTTATGCACCAAACAGAGCTGATAATAGACAAACCCCTGCCGATCAGGGGTGCCGTTGACGTAGGCGTCGAACTCGTAGAACGGCGCGCTGAAGGTCGGCTTGGAGAAGCGGTTGTAGAGCGTCACCTGGCCGGTGCGACGGTTCAGCTCATAGAGAGAGTGAAAACGGTAGACGTAGTGGGTGCCGAACTTGTTATTGATCCAGTCGATAAGTGTGAGGGGGAGGTAGGCTAGCAGACAGGGGAGAACCAAACCGAGCATTAACATACCTAGGGATTTGAAAAACATATCAGCAAATGGCAGGTTGCTTTTGTATCCTGCGAAGACAGCAGTAAACACCGATATTGGTACAAACATACAAGCACCGACCGTCCCTGCCCCCTTCAGTATCCCCAGAACGTGCAGCAGCCGGCCCACGGCCATCATATGCATGCGCTCATGGTCCCAGAGTTCGGCCGGACGCTCGGGAGCACCCGGCTGCTGGTATTTGTATTCAATGTCGCGTAATCGGGTGGGCGTCCAGCTATCTAAAAATTTATTAGGGGGAATGTTTCGGTAGTTACCGGGTGCCAAGCGCTGGCCGCGACGCCAGCTAAAGCGCCAACGCTTGCCGCCGACCGTCTCGTCGGTGGGCGACTGTTCGGGTACGGCATCGGCGCGGTAGGCCGTCGGGGTATAGGCGTCCATCGGTGGTTTATCCCTTAACTCGTCGGTTCGATTGCAGGCACTAGCGGGTGGTTGATCTCATCCGCCCAGTACGGCTGGGCGCGGCGGCTGGTAAAGTCCGGCGCGGCATGCGGGGGGGCATCGCTGCCAAGTAATAGCT
>JBLHND010000072.1:0-16690 GCA_047622605.1 Motiliproteus sp.
CTTCTTATGATCGTAGCCCTGGCTACCCCCGGAGGCGAAGGCGTCGCCCAGCCAGAAACCATAAGCGACCGAGATTTCGTTGGCGATATCGGAGAAGGTTGCCGTGCCTTTGTCGGCGGCGACCACTAGGTAGGGATCATCGTCGTCGTGGCGCACCACCCGGTCGGGTGTTTTCAGCACGCCATCGACCAGGTTGTCGGTCAGATCCAGCAGGCCACAGATAAAGGTCTTATAGCTACGGATCACCTCCGCCTGGATCGCATCCCTTCCGGCATCCGCGGGCAGTTGCTTGGGAACAAAGCCACCCTTGGCACCGACCGGCACGATCACCGCATTCTTGACCAGCTGCGCCTTGACCAGACCGAGCACCTCGGTGCGGAAATCTTCCTTGCGATCCGACCAGCGCAAGCCGCCACGGGCAACCTTGCCGCCGCGCATATGGACCCCTTCGACCCAGGGCGCATAGACAAAGATCTCGAACATCGGCTTGGGCTGAGGCGCGGCGGGGATCAGCTCCGGGCGGAGCTTGAAAGAAAGATAGGCTTTATTTTGGCCTGCCGCATTGGGCTGAAAGTAGTTGGTGCGCAGCATCGCCTGCAGCAGGCTGAGGAAGTGACGTAAGATCCGATCCTGATCCAGATTTTCGACCGCATCCAGCGCCGTTTCAATCTGTGCGGCGAGGGCCTCGGTCCGTGCCTGACGGTCGGTCTCTAAGGTCGGATCGAAGCGCTGCTCAAAAAACGCCACCAGCAGGCGGGTGATCGTGGCATTGGTGGCCAGGGTCTGCTGCATATAGGTCTGAGAAAAAGGCAGTCGCAGCTGCAACAGATACTTGCACAGGGCGCGTAGCAAGATCACCTGGCGCCAGCCGATCCCCGCCGCTATCACCAGCGCATTGAAACCATCGCTCTCAATCTCGCCCTGATAGCTGCGTACGAAGGTTTCCTGGAATTGTTCGCGCAGTTGTCGATCTTCGGGATCGACGCCGCGGTGGTGGTCGATCCTGAAATCCAGGATCCAGCACCCCTGGGCATCCTGGGGTTTAAGTGCATAGGGGCTGGCACCGAGTACTTTGACCCCCATATGCTCCAGGATAGGCAGCACATCTGACAGGGCCACCAGCGGGCCCTGACCGAGCACTCTGAAGTGCAGGCTTTCAAAATCGGCGAGCGGTCGGTACAGGTAAGAGGTCAGCAGGTTGCTGTCGCTGAGAGCGTCCAGCCGCAACATATCGGCGACCGCGCCATGGGGACTGACCTCTTCACGGTAAGCGGCCGGAAAGGCCTTTTTATAGAGGCCCATCAGGCGGTTGCCCCGAGCTTCGCCGAGCTGTTCTATCAACACCTGGTGCAGATTGTCGCTCCAGGAGAGCATCGCAGCGATCATGCGTGCTTCGATTTGCAGCGGATCACCGTCGTATTCCAGGACGCTATGGCTATGTACGGTAAACTGAACCTGGGCCAGGACATGATCGGAGAGCTGTGCATTAAACTCGATGCTGTGGCCATCGAACTCCTCTCGCAGGATCTCCTGCATCTTCAGACGAAGTTCGGTGTTGTAGTGATCCCTGGGGACATAGACCAGCGCCGTCATAAAACGGCCGTAACTGTCGGGACGTAAGAATACCCGCAGGCGGCGGCGCTCCTGGCATTCTAGAATACCGAAAACCGAGCTTTGAAGCTGCTCCGGACTGGCCTGAAGCATCTCGTCGCGAGGGTAATGGTCGATAATATGACGCAGCGCCTTGCCGCTATGGCTGGCAGGAGTGAGGCCTGAGTTCTGCCAGATCGTGGCGATCTTCTGACGTAACAGGGGCACCGCTGCTATAGGGGCGCTGTAGGCCTGGGATGAGTAAAGGCCGAAGAAGCGCCACTCACCGATTACCTGACCCTGAGCGTCGAACTCTTTAATACCCAGATAATCCAGATGGGCCGGGCGCTGCACGGTGGAGCGACTGGTGGATTTAGTCAGGACCAGCAGTTGTGGTGTTAATGCCAGCCTGGTCAGTCGCTCAGAGAGAGGTGCCGCGGCCTTCGTCTTAGCGGTGGCATCACGAAAGGTACCCAGGCCTGAGCCAGGAACGATGCGTAGCAGAGTACGTTCGGCGTTATGGTCGAGTTGGTAGTGACGGTAACCGAGGAATAAAAAATTATCCTGGCCGATCC
The DNA here is from genome assembly GCA_047622605.1 of Motiliproteus sp. GTDB lineage: Bacteria > Pseudomonadota > Gammaproteobacteria > Pseudomonadales > Balneatricaceae > Motiliproteus. Next base: position 2,166 of record JBLHND010000072.1, read on the forward strand.
AGCTAAGGAACTCCAATGATTCCTCAAGCTCAGGGCTGGGCACCGGTAAAGACGCCGTCCTGCAGGTGTCGATGACCTGAGCTAGGGTCTGGGCCATCTTAGGCCAGTCAGCCACGGCGAGGCTAATATCCTTTAAGATGTGCTTTATCGCCTCGACCAGCTGTAGCAGCGCTTCGCTGTCGGTTTGCTGGTCGATCTCGATGCGCATCAGCGCTTCGTCCCTCGCATCAGGGTGCTGCTGGTCAGGCTCGAGTATCTCCAATAGTTTGCCTGCCTGGTCACGACGGACCCTGAGGACCGGATGGGTCATCTTGTGAATACGGAGGTCGCGCCGGCTCAGTTCCATGCAGACCGATGCCACCAGAAAGGGCATGTCATCGGTCAGAATTTCGATCACGCTGTGGGTTGTATGCCAACCCTGATCTTCAACATTGGGATTATAAACCTGCACGAGTGGGCAGTGCGGCTCTCGTGCCTGGAGGCTATGCCATAAGCACAGCAGTGCACCGTAGAGATCCTCATGGGGGTCTGCCGCAATTTCCAGGGCGATGCTTTGGGCATAGTATTGCTCGGCTAGGCGACTGGCCTGTTCAGCGTGTCGCAGGGGCATACGCGCAGCTAGGCGCTGCTTGACCTGTTCGATAGCTGTTTGCTTGACGTCGGTATAGGGTTTCATGTGACTGATTACGCCTCTTTTCAACACAACACTCATTATTTTTATTAAACGTCTGAACTCATTACACGCAGTAGCACCGCTTATTTTGCAAAGGTCTCGTACCAAGAGCCCCAGGCATTATCAGCCTATCAGCCAACGGCCTCCGTTAATGCTTTTAATCTGTTATATCGGTAAGAGCTAAAAGCTCTCGAACCGAAGGGCTGTCGGTTCTAGGCTTGCGTAAATCCGACTGCGTGTCGATGGCTGCCTGAGAAACTGGAAGCCTTGCCAATTATGGTCAAAGCTGGGTTCCGGGCCTAGGGGTGGAGTTGTAAGAATGCGACCCGGAATGTTAGCCAGATGACATTTGCGCTAATAGCGGCGAAACAACGTACACAACATGTCTTACACTGCCGAACAACACCGGGATACTTAGGACGTCGTAACAACGGGCGCGATGGCGGCAATGGGGGTTGGGCTTGAGGCCTCGGGGATAGCATACGTACTGATCGGGAAGGGTTAGCAGTCCGCGGCGCCAATGACGGCGCTGGCTACCCGCGCCGGATACGCCATCAGGTCGCGATGGACAAGCTGACCAGCCTAGCTGGCGAATGCGTGGAGCAGTTAATGGCTATGCAGTTAATGGCAATGCAGTTGCGGCGGATTTGCTATTCGGGGGCGGCCTTGACAGTGCTCCTGTTTAAACGATTTGCTGGGGGTGACATGATCCTGGGCCAGGATCCTTGGCTCTTAAATTTAGGTGTTTCACTCTGATGGTCGTCACTTGTCCAGCCCTGTCTATGGGTTTCTCTCGTGGCGTAGTGGCATAATGACGTTATTTTAGGGTCTCGGCGAGACCGAAATCATGTGGCCTCTGAGGGCGGTCTAGCTCTGCCTCTGGTCTCGCCGGTTCGTCTTTTAGAAAGACTCTTATTTATAACAGCCGAACACTGCGGGTGTTTTAAAAAATCATCGCAGTGTAAAATTTATACCAACAATAATAAGTAAAGGATACTGATCCGGTGAATCCGCCTGCTGCATCTACTCGCGCCCCTGCGCGCCCTAAGCATTATGGCTTCTTGTTGCTCCCCAACTACTCATTGATCGCATTTTCATCAGCGATAGAACCCCTGCAGATGGCCAACTGGATCACGGGTGAGGAGCGCTATAGCTGCACGCTGATCAGTCGCGACGGTGCGCCTGTGGCCAGCTCCAGCGGTGTGGTTACTCAGGTTGATGGTCGTTTTTCAGATACCCATGGGCTGGATGCCATCTTTGTCTGTGGCGCGAGCCCCATCGCCCGCACCGGTAATGAGGCGGTACTTACCTGGTTGCGTCGCCAAGCGTCCAGAAATCTGGCGTTCGGCGGCATAGGCACGGGTTCCTATCTGCTTGCCTGTGCAGGGCTGTTAGAAGGTTTTAAGGCGACTATTCACTGGTGGGATCTGGCCAATCTGCGCGAGGCGTTCCCTCAGACTCGGGTGACGAATAATCTGTTCGAGGTGGATGGCAAACGCTATACCTGCAGCGGCGGCACGGCAGCGATGGATATGATGTTGTTTCTGATCGGCCAGCAACATGGTATGGATCTGGCCGCCTCTATATCCGAACGCTTTGTCTGCGAACGTATTCGCACCTCCGATGATCTGCAGCGCATTCCTCTCAAGGCGCGGATCGGTGCCAGTCAGCCCAAGTTGATCGAAGCGGTGACGCTGATGGAGGCCAATATCGAGGAGCCCTTGAGCACCGATGATCTAGCCCATCATGTTGGCGTTTCACGGCGCCACCTGGAGCGGCTGTTTAAGAAGCACCTTCAAACCGTGCCCTCTAAGTTTTATCTGCAGCTGCGGATGGAGCGGGCACGACAACTGCTGCAGCAAAGCGACAAGTTGATCCTGCATGTCGGTCTGGCGTGTGGGTTTTCCAGTGCCTCGCATTTCAGTACCGCCTATCGCAACCACTACGGTATCACCCCGCGCGAGGAGCGTAATCGACTCAGTGAGGTCCCTCTGGAGCGTCCCCAGCGTTCAACGCTGCACGCACCGGAGCGCTGCTAGCGCCTTAGTTCAGACATTCTGATAGAATTGATAACTTTGCAGCCGAGCGAGTCGCACTAAGAAAACTTACCATCCCATTTTGACAACTATTTTCTTGATGCTTTGGGTAATCTGGGGGCCTGTTTGATTCCAGTCAACTGGAACGGGCGCACTATAAAAACAACCGGCCGGCAGGTTCTGTCAGGCCAGGTGGAGAAACGCAGATGAGCTCAAGCCCTGTCGCCGTAGAGTTGACCAATATTCACAAGACCTTCGGCACCATCGAAGTACTGAAAGGGATAGACCTTACCGCCCACGAACATGACGTGATCTCTATAATTGGGTCCAGTGGTTCCGGAAAAAGCACCTTTTTGCGTTGTATCAATCTGCTGGAAAATCCAACCCAGGGCAGTATCAGTATCTCTGGCGAACAACTGGCGCTAAAACGCGGCAGCAGTGGGGACCTGGAAGCAGCCGATCAGAAACAGTTGACCCGAATGCGTGAGCGGCTGGGATTCGTGTTCCAGAATTTCAATCTCTGGCCGCACATGACCGTACTGCAAAATATTATCGAAGCGCCTACCCACGTACTCAAACTCAGCAAAGCCGAAGCGCTGGAGCAGGGCGAGGCCTTACTGCATAAGGTGGGTCTGTACGAGAGGCGCAACTTCTATCCCGGTCAGCTCTCGGGCGGTCAGCAGCAACGGGTTGCGATTGCGCGCACCCTGGCGATGGATCCTAAGGTATTGTTGTTCGATGAGCCGACCTCGGCCCTCGACCCCGAACTCGTGGGCGAGGTGCTTGGCGTTATGCGTAGCTTGGCTGAAGAGGGGCGCACCATGCTGGTGGTCACTCATGAGATGGCCTTCGCCCGTGAGGTCTCGAACCAGGTGATGTTTCTGCACCAGGGCAAGGTAGAAGAGTATGGTCCACCCTCACAGGTGTTTGCTAATCCGACCTCGGATCGCTGCAAGGAGTTTATCTCCAGCGTGTTCTAGGAGCCTGGCCGAGAGCATCGATCGTAGCGCTAGGATCGTAACGAGAAAGATGCCTGTCGGCCAGACGCCCACTGTTATACTTTTTGGAACGACTCAGGGCACGGTGTCCGGGTACTAGGTCAAGCATGACGCAGTATGTCTAATAACAACTACTACAACAAAAATGACAGGATAAGAACCCTATGACCCCTAATAAAAGCATTAGAAGTAACTTTAATAAAAGCTTAAAAAGCATTGTTATTAATGGCTTATTAATCACAACTGTATCGCTAGGCTCGAGCATGGCGTTGGCTCAGGACAAAATTCGTTTCGCCACTGAAGGTGCCTGGGCACCCTTTAACTTTATCGATAGCAGCGGCACGGCCAAGGGTTTTGATGTCGATATCGCCAATGCACTCTGCGCCAAGCTGAAAGCTGACTGTAGTATGCAGACTCAGGATTGGGACGGCCTGATCCCGGCGCTGAAAGTGAAGAAGTTCGATGCGATCATCGCGTCGATGTCGATCACCGCCGAGCGTGCTGAGCAGGTCGACTTTACCGATCACTATTACAGCGGCGGGCTGCGTTTCGTCGCGGCTAAAGGCACGGCGTTTGATATCAGTAAGGAAGGGCTCAAGGGGAAAGTCATAGGCGCCCAGCGTGCCACAGTGGCGGGCCTGTATCTTGAGGATCAGCTGGACGGTGTGGTCGAGATGAAACTCTATGACAACAACGATAACGTCTATCTGGATCTTAAGTCGGGTCGTCTCGATGGCGCGCTCTCTGACGAGCTGCCGACCTACGATTGGTTGAAGTCAGATGCTGCCGAGGGGTTTGAGTACAAAGGCGAAGCCTTCGCTAAAGACGACAAGATCGCGATTGCGGTCCGTAAAGGCGATGATAAGCTGCGCAAGCAATTGAACAAGGCGCTGGCTGAGATCATTGCCGACGGGACTTACGCCAAGATCAACGCCCAGTATTTCCCTTTCTCGATCTATTAAAACCTGAGAAGGAACTCCAGCAGTCTCCTAAGCGGTCGGTTTATCCGGCCGCTTTCTACTTGAGGGTTTAGCATGCTAGATCTGCACGGATTTGGTGATCAATTACTGGCAGGAACCTGGGTCACCCTGCAGCTGGCCCTGTGTTCTCTGAGTCTGGGGCTAGTTTTTGGTCTGACGGGCGCTGCGGCCAAGCTGTCGGGGTTTGCTCCGGCACGGGCACTGGCGACCTTCTATACCAGCCTGATACGAGGTATTCCGGAACTGCTGACGGTACTGATTATCTACTTCGGTGCCACCACGGTGCTGATGGCGATCGCCAGTAACTTCGGTTACGAGGAGTATATAGAGATCAGCCCCTTTATCGCGGGCGTTATCGCGCTGAGCCTGACCTTTGGTGCTTACTCCACCGAGGTGCTTCGCGGCGCAATGCTGGCGATACCCAAGGGTCAAAGCGAGGCCGCTGAGGCGCTGGGGATGAGCAGCCTGCGGATCTTTTTCCGTATCACCTTGCCTCAGGTCTGGCGTCTGGCCTTGCCAGGACTCGGTAACCTGTTTCTGGTGCTGCTTAAGGATACCGCGCTGGTCTCAGTGATAGGGCTCGAAGACATTATGCGTAAGGCTAATGTAGCCGTCGGCTTTACCAAGGAACCCTTCTTGTTCTATATGACCGCCGCTGCTATCTATCTGGTGTTGACTGTAATCACCATGTTGGTGATCCATTGGCTAGAACGTCGCGCTAACTACGCCTACATGCGCTGAGGAGCAGAATATGGATTTCGGAGTCATAGTTGAATATTTCCCACGGCTGCTGACCGGCGCCTGGACCACCATTCAGCTGGTGGTCATCTCAGGTGTCATAGGTTCACTGATGGCATTGCCGATCGGCCTGGCACGCCATTCAGATAATGCCTGGATCAAGGCACTACCCTTCGCTTATATTTTCTTCTTCCGCGGCACGCCGCTGCTGGTGCAGATGTTTCTGGTCTACTACGGTGTGGCTCAGTTCGAGGCGGTTCGTGACAGTATGCTCTGGCCCTACCTGCGCGAGCCATACTGGTGCGCCATCATCGCCTTCTGTCTCAATACCTCAGCCTATACCGCCGAGATCCTGCGCGGTGCGCTGAGTGCCATCCCCCGAGGTGAAGTCGAGGCCTGTAAAGTCGTGGGCATGTCCAAAGTGCTGACCTACAGGCGTATCCTGCTGCCGCGAGCGTTCGGTATGATCGTTCCCGCGTACGGCAACGAAATCATCCTGATGCTCAAGAGCAGCGCCCTGGCGAGTACGATCACCCTGCTGGATCTGACCGGCATGGCACGTACCATTATCGCCCGGACCTACACTCCGATCGAAATATTCCTTGCCGCCGGTGCGATCTATCTGGCGATGAGTCTGGTGATTATCGGTCTGTTCAGGCTGATTGAGAAGCGTCATAACCGTTATATGCAACCACTCGCGGCCAAGTGAAAACAGATCAGGCTCATGCAGAGCCTGATCTGTTTTAGGTCGGCTCTGAGAGCGGGGCCGAGACCTTCGCTGAGGGTCGGTATTGACTCAGCCAGACGCCGGCAAACACCAGTATTGTTGCCAGCCACTGCAGAGCGTTGAGTGATTCTCCGAGCAGAGCCAGCGCTAAGAACAGCGTAAACACCGGAATCAGATTGATGTAGGCCGTTGCTTGGCTGACGGGTATGCGTGATGCGGCATAATTATAAAGTCCGTAAGCGCCTATATTGACCAGAGTGCCTAGGTAGATGATCGCTCCGAGCCCCTGATAATCAACGCTTTCGGGCAACGAGGTGCCAGGCAGCAGAAGAAAAGGGAAGAAGAACAGGCTGCCAACCCAGGCCTGGATCGCCGTCAATAACCAGGTCGAGTAACGGCTGGCCAGGTGCTTTAAGCAGAGTATGTAACCTGCGGCGCAGGCCATCGCCATAAACTCTTGGAGGTTACCCAGTAGCGGGTTGGGGGCATCGGCCTCAGCCTTAGCCGCTACACTCAGCAGGCCCGCACCTATCACTGCCAACCCAAACCCGGCCAGCATATTGCGGTGAACCCGTTCGCGAAAAACGCTATAGGCACCTATCACCACCATCAACGGCAGTAACGAGGTGATCATTCCTGCTTGAGAGGCGCTGGTGTTCTCGAGAGCCGCAGCCTCAAACAGAAAATACAGGCAGGGTTCGCTGATGGCCATCAGCAGTAGATATTTAAGATCTCCGCGACGGTACTCAAAGCGCCATAATTTAGGAAGAACCAAAAACATACAGACCGACGCTATCAGCATTCGGCCAAAAATAACGACCATCGGATCATAAACCTGAAAGGCTAGCTTCAAGGCAATGAAGGAACTTCCCCATAGCAACATGGCAATGATCAGACTGACCCCGGGTATCCCTAGCTTCATTAAACTCACCTGCTGCAAAAAAAGCTGAGTATCTCACATCCAAAATAAAGCCCTTAACCCGAATGCAGATTGAGGCTACATTTCTTTAAAAAGTTGGCGTAGGCTGATTGCGAGTATCAGTAACGATAACCAGGGAGCCTTTAAATGATTGCTGGATTGGAAAAAATGTTGGCACAGGGTAAAGACAGTGCAGAGTTACGCTTTGGTCTGGGTAATGCTTACCTGACACGTGGCGATGCAGCGCAGGCTGCAGTGCATCTGCAACGTTGTGTGGCGATAAAACCAGACTACTCAGCCGCCTGGAAGCTGCTGGCGAAAGCGCAGCAAGCCGAGGGGCTTAACGAGGCGGCGATAGCCAGCTATCAGCAAGGCATCGTTGTGGCACAGCAGCAGGGCGACAAACAGACCGAAAAGGAGATGCAGGTGTTTCTTAAGCGGCTGATAAAAGACCAATAACAAGTTATCAACAAGGCATCGTCGTCGCGCAGCAGCAGGGCGACAAACAGGCCGGGATACCCCTGCCAGTGTTGCGTCAACGGCTGTTATAATCGCAGCCTGATCAACCAGGACCTACCGCTATGACCGCAATCGAGACTGACCCCGCCATATTTTATGATATCGCCATCGTCGGCGCCGGGATGGTGGGCGCGACGCTGGCCTGCGCGTTGGCTGACAGCGGCCTGAAAGTGCTGCTCCTTGAAGCCCGGGCACCGCTGCCTTTTTCTGCCGAACAGCCGCATGATCTGCGCGTATCCGCACTGAGCCCGGCATCGCAGAGGGTGCTTGAAAATATCGGCGCCTGGGCTGGTGTCACCCAGCGGCGGCTCTGTCCCTATCGACGCATGCGAGTCTGGGAAACCCAGGGGCGTGGCGATACGCTGTTCGATTGTGCGGATATCAACCAGCCGGTTCTGGGGCATATCGTCGAAAATAGAATCTTGCAGTTAGCGCTTTGGGAGCGCATCGAACAGTGCGATAACATCCATATCCAGTGTCCGGGTGTTATCAGTGACATAGATTACCAGGCTGAAGGCTCGCGGCTAACCTGTGAGGATGGCTCGGTCTTCGAATGCCGGTTGCTGGTGGCTGCCGATGGCGGTCAATCTCAGGTACGCCAGCAAGTCGGCATCGGCGTGCATAGCTGGTCCTACCCGCAGCAGGCATTGGTTGTATCCGTGCAGACTGCCTACCCTCAGCAGGATATCACCTGGCAACGTTTTGTGCCCAGCGGCCCTCAGGCCTTTCTGCCGCTGTCGGGTTCCTGTGGTTCTGTTGTTTGGTATCATAAACCTGCTGATATTCAGCGTCTTATGGAGCTAAATGAGACTAAATTCTTAACCGAATTGCACGCCATTTTTCCTCGTGAACTGGGCCAGATCGATGCCCTGCTGGGGCGGGCCAGCTTCCCGTTGCGCAGCCAGTATGCGCTGCAGTACGTTAAGCCAGGCGTAGCGCTGGTGGGTGATGCGGCGCATATGATCCATCCGCTGGCCGGGCAGGGGGTTAACATCGGCCTGCTCGATGCGGCACAGTTGGCGCAGGAGATTAACCAGGCTGTACGGGCCTGCGATAACTGGGCCGGGCTTGAGGTATTGCAGCGCTACCAGCACGCTAGGCAGCAGCACAATACGGTGATGATGGCGAGTATGGATCTGTTATGCCGGGGATTTAGCAATGATCTGGGACCACTCAAGCTACTGCGTAACTTTGGGCTGGGGCTAGCACAACGGGTAACGCCGCTCAGAAACACGGCGATGAAATTTGCGATGGGGTTGTCGGGACATCAGCCCGACCTGGCGAGGCGCGAGAAGGCTGACTTAGAATAGCGCTGTCATCTTAAGCCTAACCCACATATGGCTTCGGTTTTTTTGTCGCGTACAAAGAAATGAAGTAGCCGGGAGGCGGAACCTCTCTTGATTAAAAAGACAATAATACAGAATCAACTTCTGCAACACTTAACTAGGACATAGCCTTAAAGGAGTACCTGGCGAGTGTCTGCGTGGAACTTATGAATTTGAGTCTCTGTTTTCAGGTCGATCATCTTTATCGGACGGCACTCGTTCGGACACGCCATACGAGGTGTTGTACCAAAGAGTCGACAGATCAGAGGACGTTCTTCGTAGACTTCGCAGCCATTTTCACCCAGATAAGGACAGCTCAGGTCCGCCATGGCTTTATCATGTTCCGCAGCACTTTTTTCCGGTAGCCTGGCCATCTCTTCTGAGGACGCGGTGACGGGGCCGCAACAGTCGTGGCATCCAGGTTTGCAGGTAAATGCTGGAATGCGTTCGCGAAAATAACTGATCTTCTGATTATTCTTGGTCATCTGTCTACCCTGTACGTCGTTATTAATAGCGCCTGCATTGAGCTTGCGTAGTTTAGATCCGCGTTTGTGATACTCACCCGATCATCGAATGCCCTCTGGACTGCTGGCGTAGAACTGAAAAAGTAGGGCTGACAAAAAAGGCGAACCCCGAGGGTTCGCCTTTTTAGCGTGTAGGCCGAGCATAGGCGCTAGCGCCAGTGGTCATACCTTGGGTCTAGCGTTGGGTGGGCTTAGCAGGAGTCTTTTTAACCGTTGGCTTGGCCGCCGCACGCCTAACAGGCGCTTTCGGTGCCGCTGCAACAGGCGCTGCAACAGGCGCTTTCGGTGCTGCGGCAACAGGCGTGGACTTGGCTTCTGCAACAGGAGCGGCTTTGACTGCGGTAACTGGCGTAACTTTAGCTTCTGCAACCGGGGCTGCTTTGGTTTCTACCGCCGGAGTGGCCTTAACGGCTACGACTGCCGCTGCTGGTTTTGCAGCAACAACAGGCTTGGCTTCTATCTTGGCGACGGCTTCAGGCGCTTTAGCGGGCGTCTTGGTAATGGTAGCTTGCTTAGCAGGGGCTGCTGAGACGATGGCTTGCTGAGCGGCGGCGGGTGTGGCATTAAGACCGGTGCCCTCAATCGCATCTTTAAAACTGTCGTTAACCAGTGAGCTATATGCCGTCTGCAGCTCAGTCAGAGCGGCCATGTTCTGTTCGGTAGCACCGGTCAGCTTAGTCTCAAACTCTTTGATCATCTCGAATGAAAGCTCGGCAGCACGTTGTGGGCTGCCTGATGCGGCCAGGGTCTGGACCTGCTTGATCGAGCTGCTGATGCAATCGGTCAGGTAGCTGGTCTGAACGGATGTCATTTTTTCCAGGGTCTTACGATTCAGCTCAGCCAGTTCGATCAGCGGCTGAAAGCTGGATTTGACGTTTTCAAAAGTTGATTCGTACATGGGTGTGTTCCATCATCAGGAAAATTTAAGGTTAAAGCAGATCTCTTGTTGCAATGCAGCAAAGTATATTTTGACTATAAATTGAGCAGGCATAGATGTCAATGCTATTCCTTTTACAATAGCTGTATTTTAAGCGTCACCTCGGCAAAGGCTATAGTATCTCCACTCATAATTTTGCGTCTCTTTCTGGTTTCAATCTCGCCATTGACTGAAACCTGACCGTCTGCAATGGCTATCTTGGCCTCAGCGCCGCTGGAGGCCAAACCTTCAAACTTAAGTATTTTATAGAGCTCAACAGGCTCTTTGGTGATGGTTACCAAGTTCATCGATGGACTCCTTAAATGTATTTTCACCACCCGTGCGAGCGACTGCACCGAAGGCTGACATTAATGTGCCTATGGCTAGGCGCGCTATTTTTGGGCACTGACACCCATCAGTCGCTCGACTCTGACCACCTTAGTGAACCCAGCAGCCTTGAGTCGGCGTACAACACCGTCGACAAAACTGCTGCCCTTCGTTAGCAGATGAGGATTTCCGGTGTAATGAAACAGTCGTCCGCCCCTGCGCAACACTCGAAAGATCTCTCGATAAAACACCTCGCCGTAGAGTTCTCCGGCAAGGGAGAAACGCGGTGGGTCGTGAACGACCGCATCAAAACTGGCAGAGGCCATAGTGACGATTAACTCATAACTGCTGCCCTGCAGCTGAATAATGCCGTCCAGTCCCAGATCGCTCGACCAGGGGTTCTGGGCACGCAGCGCCATCACCTCCGGGCTTAGCTCGATACTAACGACCTCCCTGGCACCCAGGCGGTGGGCGGCGATGGCCGAGTATCCCAGCCCGCTGCAGCAGTCCAGCACCCGGTCGCCGCGGCTTACCGCCTGGTTAGCCATCTCTGAGGAGCTGACAAAGGGATCGGTACCCTTGGAGATGTGCATCTTAACGCCGCTGATCTCAAGCAGGGGTGCGCCAGTCGTAGGAACGAGCTTGTAGTAGCCAGTGCTGCGGTCTTCCAGAGGGTCCAGATCTCCGTCTCGATAGAGGAAGATCTTCTGGGTCTTCTTGGCGATCTTTTTAAGCTCAGTGATACTGAGCCTATGGTCGTCGTCAAGAATAAGCCCCTCGTTATTCAGGGCAAAGTCGTGCTCAGAAAGATTCAAGTCGGTGGAAAGCCGAACGGTGGGAAGGCCCTTGGCGAGAGCTTCTAGCGCCAGCCTGGCGTTTTCTGCGTGTAGGTAGTATTGGTGCATAGAGTGAGTCTATCTTGTTAAAAATCATGTGCGGCACTATACACTGGCAGCCCTTGCGGCGGGTGACTCGTTTTAAGGGCGGGTTTTTTAAGGCCGGCTTTTTTAAGGAAAGGTGTCATTGCCTTGCCGAGCTGTTAGCGTTGCTTGTTTTTAAAGTAGGGGGTCTTTCAGTGTCATTAACAGTCGAACAACTCGTGGTCCGCGCTCGCGCGCTCGATATCATCCAGTTAGCTGAGGTGATAACGGCTGTGGCGGAACATTACTCTTATACCCCGACCGGTTTCCGCAATGGTCAAGGGAATAACGAGGTACTTAATCAGGCCGGGCAGAATGAAGGATCCTGTAAGCTGCTGGCATTTGCGCAGTTGCACGGCTTGGATCGGGCCCAGACGTTAAATCTGTTCGGCGATTACTACCATCGAGAGGTGCTGGAGGATGCTGAAGGCTTATCCCATGCCAATATCCGCGCATTTATGCGAACCGGTTGGGACGGGGTTCATTTCGAAGCGGCACCCCTGAGTCCTCTATAGCGCCTCCTGCTAGTGTCTTAAGACATCAGATTGGGCTGCGCTGAGGCCCGCCCCGATCTGACTATAGCTTACCGTTATTTTAATTCAGAGGTGCTCAGCTGCATCTTGGCGTTAGGGTCATATTTATACCGTTATCATATGAGCAAATCATAAAACTGATGACAAAGCTTATAGGATCAGCCTTCTATAACTTGATAGTATTCTAAGCATGCCTTGACCACCTTAAGCGTTACATTATAACATATCATTAATGCTAAGCACCTCCGTTTTTGGGGGGCGGGTAACGCCCTTGTTGCCGAGTAGGTCCGTGTTACGTCCGACAGCCTCCTAACGGCCTCTATGGCTGCGGTATTACTGTTTTCACTCTCCGAATTTTATCTTCTTAGCCACGAACTGACTCAGGATTCTGGAATTAACCACCCTATGAAAAGCAAAAGAAATAAGATCCTCTCGGTTCCTACCAATATCATCACCGGTTTTTTAGGCGTAGGTAAAACTTCCGCTATTTTGCATCTGTTGAAACACAAACCCAATAATGAACGCTGGGCTGTTCTTGTGAATGAGTTTGGTGAAGTTGGGGTGGATGGCAGTCTGCTACAGGGTAAGCATACAGAAGAACAAAGCATATTTATTCGCGAGGTGCCAGGGGGTTGCATGTGCTGCGCGGCAGGCTTACCTATGCTAATTGCAATGAATCAATTACTGAGCAGAACCAATCCCGATCGCCTGTTGATTGAACCTACAGGGCTGGGACACCCTGTCGAGATATTACAAATGCTGTCTGCCGAGAACTATCGCGACGTGTTATCTATTCAAAAAATAGTGACCCTAGTGGATGCGCGAAAACTTTCCGATACAGACTATACGGAACACGCCACCTTTAACCAACAAATTGCCATTGCCGATATTGTCGTGGGTAATAAAGAGGATCTTTATGAAGAAGGAGATAAAGAACAACTGCAAGCCTATACCCAGAAACACAGTTCAACTGACGTGAAAATCATGTTCACCCGGCAGGGGAGGATGGATCTCGATTACTTACAGGGTGCGACCAGGGCTGTGGTGCACTCGCATCATCATCATCAAGGCAAGGTCGAGAATGTCAGCCAGGATGAAGCTCCGGTACCCGAAAGCGGCTATGTTAAAGCGGAAAATCAGGGTGAGGGGTTCCAGAGTATCGGTTGGCGTTTCGGTTCTTCCTGTATATTTAATCACGCCAAGCTAGTTGTTTTTTTAAGTGGTCTTCTTGCCGAGCGCATGAAAGGGGTGTTTATCACTGCTGAGGGTGTGTTTGGATACAACCTGACAAGCGACGCTTTAACAGAAATAGAGCTCGACGACTGCTTGGATAGCCGTATTGAAATTATTGCCGCTAACTTAGACGACACCTTAAACGAGCAATGGGAAGTTACGTTACTCGCATGCATCGAAACGGGACTCGAGGGGGTAGGCTTCCATAGCTCGTAATTATGATGAACAGCTATTCTGAATGGCATTAGTTTTTTTAGGTATTCTGAAGGTGTTGAAAAGAAAAACTGCTCAATCATGGCATTTAAGGCTAACGTAAACAGAGCAACCACATTCAATCGTGTCGTTAAACGGCAGTACACCCAAGATTGTATTTATACCGTTATCATAAATTTATCATCATAAAAATCATACTCTCCAATCCAGAGTAAATAGGGCTGGAAGGCTAGACTGGCGGTTATCCGTGGCTGATAACACGCAGATTAATAATCTTTCTTGATGTTTTTGAGCGCCTGGAGAGACGCATCGCAGGGCCGCTCTTCCAAATCAATAATAGTATAAGCTAGGTCATTCCGGATTTTATTTAGCATATCGACGATATTAAGGTTGTAATCGGCGATTATGGCAGTGATCTGACCCAGAACCCTAGGTACATTGCTGTTAGTTAGGGTGATCCACACCGGGGTGCTGCGAGGCAGGTCGATCTGCGGAAAATTGACAGAACTGCAGATATTGCCGTTCTCGAGAAAATCAATTAACTGATCCGCCACCATTATTACGCAATTATCTTCCGCCTCCTGAGTGCTGGCACCTATATACGGCATCTGCAATAACCAGCTCCTTAACCGCGATCGTCTTGCCCCGTTTTTTCTTTTTGGCACGCTGAGCAATTCCCAGTGTCTCTTCCAGTTTGCGGTATGCTCGACCAACCACCCCATCGCCGTTGCTGTCGGTAGCCGCTGCTTTACAGCCCAAGTCGATACTCACAGCGGCGGTTCCGGTACTGATCTGAACTTCAACTTCAACCTCGACCTCGACCTCGACCTCGACCTCGACAACTACGTTGAAGTACCAACGACCTCGGGAATCTTCTGAAAAGTTACCAGACCGGAATTTATAGCGCGACAACACGCAGCTGTCCCACACCTTGTAGTAGCGTC
>JBLHND010000073.1:0-16675 GCA_047622605.1 Motiliproteus sp.
GAACCGGGATGTAGGCTCCCACAGGCTCATGCTGACCGAATTGTAGCGTGCGCGGAGCTTGTGAACCGCATCAAGCACCGCATTAATCAAGCAGGCCCGTAGGCTGGGATGCAATCCCAGCAATCCCAGTAATTCATAGTTACTCTTCTTCCAGCCCGGTGATCAGTTTCTCTAATAACCGCTCTAGTGTTTCTTGTTCTTCCCTGCTGAGGCTGGATAGCGAGCGGGCTTCGTTTTCTACATGCAGCGGTACGATGCGGTTCATCGATGCCAGGCCTTCTACTGTTAATCGTACCCTCGTGCCGCGTCGGTCTTGCGGGTTGGGAGCGCGAGCAATCAATCCCGCTTTCTCGAGCCGATCCAGCCGGTTGGTCATTCCGCCAGATGAAATCAACAGCGCCTCAAACAACTGTGTGGGCGCTAATTCATAGGGGGCACCTGAACGGCGTAATGTGGCCAGCACATCAAATTCTCCCTGCTGTAAACCGTGGCTTTTAAAGAACGGATCTAGATAATCGCGAGTAACCAAGCGAGTGGCTTTACCCAGATGACCAACCACTCTCATCGGTAAAAGATCGAGTTCGGGCATCTCACGCTGCCATTGAGACGTGACTAATTTCATTATGCTCATTGCTATAAGTTTATCTCTTCGTTAAGATACTTTTCATCAAGAAGGTAGTTATTAAGAAACTTATTCTTGTTGCTTATATTAACACGTAACAGGAGAAGGCTAATGTCGGTTAACAGAGAGTCGAATAATCACCTATCGGCTAAACCAGCAAATAGAGCTGGTTTTTATGCTTTTGGGTGTTTGTTGCTGGTGGGTGTTTTTTTATCGCTCTCTTTAGTCGTGGGTAAACTCGCGTCTACGGTGGGGGCGCCATTGTTGACGTTTCTCATGATCGCCATGTTAGGTGCGGGCGTGATGCTTTGCGTAATCTCCGCTCTCAAACGCCACCGTATGACATTAAACAAACGCATGCTTGAGTATGGAATGGTCTCAGGTGCGCTGTTTGCGCTGCCCAATGCCCTGGGGTTTTTGGCGATACAGCATGTGGGCGCAGGGTTTGTCTCGCTGAGCCTTGCTTTTCCCATACTGATCACATGGTTGATGGCGGTTGTGCTACGGATGGAGCGGCTGCGGGCATTGCGTTTAGTGGGTGTTCTCTTAGGACTAAGCGGCGGCATAGTGCTCGCGGCGGCTAAGAGCGGAGGGGCTGGCGAGGCGCAAGGCTGGATTCTTTTAGTGTTATCGATGCCGATTGTCATTTCCTGCGGGAATATTTACCGAACATTACGCTGGCCGGCAGCGGCATCCCCGGTATTTTTGGCAGCACTCATGATGCTGGGAGGCGCTATTACGTTACTACCGTTTGTTGTATTTATTGAAACAGACCAGGCCGCATCGCTATTCACATCCAGCCAGACGCTTGTCTTACTCGCGCTAGAAATTGCCGTTTTTACAATTCTTTACCTGTTTTATTTCTTGCTTCAGCAGCTCGCCGGGCCTGTTTATCTTAGCCAAATTGGAACGGTTGCGGCACTCAGCGGCACTGTATTAGCGGTCAGCGTACTGGGCGAAATAGCGCCACCTAATCTTGGCTTGGCAGGTGTATTAGTCTCCATAGGCATCGTGCTATTCCAGCGCGGTGCTAAAGAACACCCAACCCCTCACATATCACCAGACTTGGAGAAACACGCTTGAATACACTTGATGCCATCTACAGCCGACGCTCCGTTAAGCATTTTGACTCACGGCATCGCTTAACAGTAGCAGAAGAAAACACCTTGCTAGAAGCGGCTATACAGGCCCCCACTAGCTTTAACTGCCAGCATTGGCGTTTTATCATACTGCGAGATCCGGCGTTGCGTGAGCAGATATGTAAGCAGTACGCTAATGATCAAGCGCAACTTACCGATGCCTCCATGCTGGTATTGTTTACCGCTGACGTAAAAGCATGGAACAAAGCGCCAGAGCGATATTGGGTCAATGCACCGAAAGAGGTGGGAGAGCTGATGGTGAGCTTGATGGGGCCGTTCCATGAGGGGCGTGACTGGCTGCAGCGCGATGAAGCGCAGCGTTCGATGGGTATGGGGATGCAAACCCTGATGCTAGCAACCCAGGAACTGGGTTATCAGTCCTGTCCGATAATTGGTTATGATATTGATGCAGTGGCCAGGCTCGTTAATTTGCCAGACGACCATGTTATGGGACCGATGATAGCGATTGGTAAAGGAATAAAAGATCCGTGGCCTAAAGCGGGGCAGCTGCCGCTGAGTGAAGTGGTGTTTGAGAATTCGTTTTAGGGGGGAGAATACCCTGAGGCTGGCTGCCCACAAAACCCAGCCTATAGCACCTGTGGGAGCCGACCCACAAGGACGTGGGAAGTGCAGCTGTTGCAGGAGCCTTCAACTGCCTGCCTGCAGGCGATCTTTTGGCAGGAATAACCCATGGTAAAGGGCGCTTCTTTATCACAGCAGCATCGAGGCATCGATGGGGTGGTACGTCGTTGCGGCATTGATCAATGATCTGGCCGTCAGCGCTGGAACGCCGTAGACCTCGGCGCGGACCTTATCGTCCCGCCTGACCCTGTCCAGCAGGCGATCGAAATCGCCGTCGCCGGAGAGCAGGATCACCGTATCGGCGGTCCTTGCGGCATCCAGGACATCGATCGTGATGCCGACATCCCAGTCGCCCTTGGCGGAGCCGTCGCTGCGCTGTATATAGGGTTTGAGTTTGATCTCAAACCCCAGTTGCTTCAGCGCGTTTTGAAATTTCAGCTGCTGTTCGTCGCCGCGATCTATCGCATAGGCGGTGGCCGCGACGATCTCGCCCTGGGCGCTCAGCCGTTGCCAGAGTTTACGATAATTAAACTGCCGCCCGTAGGCGTGCCGGGTGGTGTAATAGATATTCTGGACATCGGCGAACACCGCTATTCTGGTCATATCGGCCGCGGCTAGCGCAACTGGCGAAAGCGACAGGATTTACCCTTCAGGGAGCCTTCGGACAATTTGTTCATCGCGACCTTGACCACCGAGCGTTTAACCGCCACATAAGCCCATTGATCGAACATCTGGATCTTGCCGATCTGATCACCCTGGATGCCGTTGGCGCCGGTCAGGGCGCCGACGATATCGCCGGGTCTGATTTTTTGCTTCTTACCACCGTCAATCTGCAATGTGGTCATGGCGGGCGTATGAGGCGGGGTATCCAGCAATTTGGTGGGGGGTAGCGGTTCGGTTTTCAGGCTCTGATCGAGATAGGCCTCGAGTCCGATCACCTTGTGCTGCTCTTTTTCGGTATACAGGGTGCAGGCGATACCCTTGTTGCCCGCGCGTCCAGTGCGGCCGATGCGGTGGACATGCACCTCGTTATCGTTCGAGATCTGATAGTTGATCACCGCATCCAGGGCATCGATATCCAGGCCGCGAGCGGCGACGTCGGTAGCGACCAGCACCGAGGCGCTCTTGTTGGAGAAGCGCACCAGGGTTTGATCCCGGGCTTTCTGCTCCAGGTCACCATGCAGCGCCAGGGCGGTAAAGCCGTAGTTATACAGCTCATCGGCGACCGCCTGGGTCTCGCGTTTAGTATTGCAAAACACCACCGCCGAAGCGGGACGATAATGTTGCAGCAGCAGGCGTACCGCGGTCAGGCGCTGGTCGTCGCTCTCGACCTTATAAAAATGCTGGCTGATGGTGCTGTCTTCCTGCTTGGAGGCCGCCTCGACCATGACCGGCGTGATCATCACCCGTTTGGCAATAGACTGTATCTGTTCGGGGAAGGTGGCGCTGAACAGCAGGGTCTGGCGCTTGGCTGGGGCGTGCTCGATAATCGCATCTAGGGTCGACTGGAAGCCCATGTCGAGCATTCGGTCGGCTTCATCCAGGACCAGCGAGTGAAGATGCTGTAAGTCGAGCGAGCCTTTGCGCAGGTGTTCTTCGATCCGCCCGGGGGTACCGACCACGATATGGCAGCCGTGCTCCAGGGAGCCGATCTGGGGTCCGAACGGCATGCCGCCGCAGAGGGTCAGAATCTTGATATTATGAATGGTGCGCGCCAGTTTGCGCAGCTCTTTAGCGACCTGGTCGGCCAGCTCACGCGTCGGGCAGAGTACCAGCGATTGCACTCGGAACCGTTTGACCTCCAGTTGCTGCAACAGCCCCAGGCCGAAGGCCGCCGTCTTACCCGACCCCGTTCTGGCCTGAGCGATCACATCCTTACCCTCGAGAATATGCGGCAGACTCTGCGCCTGGATCGGCGTCATCTCCAGGTAACCCAAAGAATCGAGATTTTCCAGTAACGGGGCGTGCAGCTTGAGGGATGAAAATTCAGTAGAGTCCAAAGTGTTGTTCCTTCCTGTGTAGGTCCAGTGCAGGTCCTGGTAGGTATAAGCAGCCCCCGTGCTAGAACGCAGGCATAAATCGCCTAGGGCCGGGTGGCTAAAATTGTCGCAGCCGGTGATTATCCCACTTGCGGCAGGCGGTGGCTAGGAGGCTGGAGGCTATTGCTGCTCGCGCTCTTCTTGGGTGACAGCGGGTTGCTGGTTGACAGCAGGTTGGGTCGAGGCGTCTGTGAGGCACTGTTGTAGCTGCTTTTTTTGTTCATATTGTTCCATTTTGGACTCATACAGGGCCAGGCCGAGCGCAAAGATAAGGCAAATACAGATGACGAGAAAATTGCGGTAACGGTTGATCGCTTTGGTCTGATCCATGGGTTTGCTCGTTTTCTATAGAGAGAGTTAATAGAGGGCCAAAAGAGAGCGGGGTTAAACAGAGAAAGGTCGGTACTGACAGTCTTGTAAGCTATACTTGTCGGCCAATTTTGCCAAGGTTATAGCATGATGTCGAACACCGATTCTCCGCAGAGGTTAGCCACCCTGTTACAGCAGGCTTTTGATCGCCGTCAGCCGCTGCTCGAACAGCTGGCCAGGGAGTCAACCGATTGCTATCGCTTATTTCACGGCACCAGTGAAGGTGAGCCGGGGCTGACCGTCGATCGCTATGGTCCCCAGCTGATTATCCAGAGTTTTCATCGCCCGCTGGACGCGGCCGAACTGGAGGCGATCGTTGCCAAGGTTAACAGTCTGCTTGGGGTCGAGTTGCAACCCTTCTATCACGCGCGTCAGACCAGTCAAACCAGTAGTGAATCTAAGCAGGTCTTAGTCGGTGCTGATGCGGCCTCGGCGGCGATCTGTTCCGAGCTGGGGGTTAGCTACCGTACCCGCGGCGTGCATAGAGGCATCGATCCCTTGCTGTTTCTGGATCTGCGTGCCGCCCGGCGCTGGGTACAGTCCAATTGCGCCGGTTTGAGTGTGCTAAACCTGTTTGCCTACACCTGCGGCCTGGGAGTGTGCGCGGCGAAGGCGGGCGCCTCCCACGTCGTTAATATCGACTTCGCCAAGTCGGCGTTGGCAGTCGGGCGAGAAAATGCCGAACTCAATGAGTTGGCTGGGGATAAGATCCAATTTATCCATTCCGATTTCTTTCCGGCTATTCAGCAGCTCGGCGGACAGGTAGTCCGGTTCCGGCGTGGTCGCGATGCCCCGCCACCCAAGCACTATCAGCGTTTCGAAGCCCAGCAGTTTGATCTGGTGTTTCTGGATCCGCCACGCCTGGCCAAGAGCCCCTTCGGCACGGTCGATCTGGTTCGCGATTACCCCAGTGTGTTCAAACCCAGCCTACTGGCAACCAAGCCCGGCGGACGGTTGATCTGCACCAATAACGTCGCCCAGGTCGATCGCGATGCCTGGCTGGATCAGCTTAAACGCTCGGCGACCAAAGCAGGAAGGCCCATCAAAGGGATGGAGCTGATCGAGCCGGAAGCGGACTTCCCCAGTTTTGATGGCAAGCCACCGTTGAAAATGGTGGTGTTAGAGGTTTAGAATCTTTGTAGGTTGGACTTTAGTCCGACAGGGCTGGCAAGGTGCAATGATTGTCAGGCTGAAGCCCGCGCTACAGGGATGTAGCTAGGCAGCTGAAGGCTCCTGCAACAGCCGCACTTCCCACGTCCCTGTGGGGCGTGCCGTCCATGCAGGAGCGCTTAACGGCTAACCTACAAAAGAAACCTACCAAGAAAACACAGGTGCATATAAATAGAGAGGCATAAATGGAACTGTTGGCGTTCTTCGGACTGGAGCAGGTTCACTGGCTGAATTTTGTGGCCCTGATCTGGTTCCTGATCTGCATTAAAGGCTACGGCCGTTATGCCCGGTTTAGGTCTAAGACCCGGCCCTGTCTGGTCAATGTGATGCATCTGCACCGTATTGATTGGATGCGGCAGTTGTTGCTGCGTGATGTTCGGGTCGCCGATATTGCCGCGATCGCCAATCTGGAGCGCAGTGTGGCGTTCTTTGCGTCTAGCACCCTGATCCTGCTGGCGGGTTTGTTAACCGTCTTTAGTGCCTCGGAGCAGGCGGTTACGCTGCTGTCTGAGTTCCCCCTGGTGATCGATACTAGTCGAGTAGAGTGGGAGCTTAAGCTGCTGGTGCTGATAGGGCTCTTTATCTATGCCTTCTTTAAGTTCACCTGGAGTCTGCGCCAATACGGTTTTGCCTCGGTGTTGATCGGCAGTGCACCGGTACACTCTGAATCGACCGGTGATGCCGAATGCGAGTTGTTCATTCACCGGACCGCGCAGATGGAAACCATGGCGGCTAACAACTTCAACAACGGCTTACGCGCCTACTATTTCAGTCTGGCACTGCTGGGCTGGGTGATGAATCCCTGGGTGCTTATCGGCATGTCCACCGGCGTGGTCTATGTGCTCTATCAGCGTGAATTCCGTTCGAGTACGCTGCGCACGCTGATGGCCGGACTAGAGGAAAGCCGGATCCTGGACTCCAGCTATCAGCAGTTGACTGTTGATTGAGCGGTGGGTCGGCGTTTTGTGGGTAGAAAGTATGCCGACGGGTTTGTTTGGCTGAACCTCAACCTACCGCTGAACCCTGTGACTCCACCCTCTTTGTAAGACAGTTGCGGGTGGCTCTTGAAATTCAGTTCACCGACCCCATTTATCTGTGCAGTGAGCGGGCCGCACTCTCGTGTCCCATTTATCCGAGCAACCTGATAATTGGAAGTAGGTATGACCACCGAAGCACATAAAGAAACACTGGGTTTTCAGACCGAAGTTAAGCAACTGCTGCATTTGATGATCCACTCGCTGTACTCCAATAAGGAGATATTCCTTCGCGAGCTGGTTTCCAACGCCTCTGATGCGGCCGATAAGCTGCGCTTTAAGGCGCTGTCCGAAGACGGACTTTACGAAAATGATAGCGAGCTGAAGATTCGGATCGAATTTGATGCTGAGAACAATTTGATCAAGGTGATCGATAACGGCATCGGCATGAACCGCCAAGATGTGGTCGACCATCTGGGTACGATCGCCAAGTCGGGTACCGCCGACTTCCTGTCGCACCTGAGCGGCGACCAGAAGAAAGATTCTCATCTAATCGGCCAGTTCGGGGTGGGTTTCTATTCCTCCTTTATCGTCGCCGACCGGGTCGAAGTACTGACCCGTAAAGCCGGTGAGCCGACCTCTGAAGGGGTGCATTGGGAGTCTGCCGGTGAGGGTGACTTCACGGTGGGTTCTATCGACAAGGCCGAGCGCGGCACCACCATTATCATGCATTTGAAAAGCGGTGAAACCGAGTTTGCCGATGGCTGGCGTCTGCGCAGCCTGGTCCGTAAGTATTCTGACCATATCGCCATTCCGGTGGAGATGATCAAGGCGCCAACACCCGACTACGATGAGGAGGGCAATGTTAAGCCCGTCGTTGATACGCCGGAGATCGAGTGGGAGTGCGTCAACAACGCTACCGCACTCTGGGCGCGTCCGCGGACCGACGTCAGCGACACCGAATACCAGGAGTTCTACAAGCACGTCTCTCATGATTTTGAGAACCCGCTGACCTGGAGCCATAACAAGGTTGAGGGCAAGCTGGAGTACTCGAGCCTGCTCTTCGTTCCGGGTCGTGCACCCTTCGATATGTGGAACCGCGACGGTGCCCGGGGACTCAAGCTGTATATTCAGCGCGTCTTTATCATGGATGATGCCGAACAGTTCTTGCCGCTCTACCTGCGCTTTATCAAGGGTGTGATCGATTCCAACGACCTGTCCCTGAACGTGTCGCGGGAGATCCTGCAGAAGGATCCCGCCATCGATTCTATGCGCGGTGCTCTGACCAAGCGGGTGCTGGATATGCTCAGCAAGCTGGCCAAGAAAGACGCGGATGGCTATGCCGCATTCTGGAAAGAGTTCGGGACCGTGCTTAAAGAGGGACCGGCTGAGGACCATGGCAACCGCGACAAGATCGCCGCCTTGCTGCGTTTCTCCACCAGCCATACCGATAAGGAAGATCAGGACCAGTCGTTGACTCAGTATATCGAGCGGATGAAAGAGGGCCAGGACTGCATCTATTACGTGGTAGCCGATACCCACGCCGCCGCTAAGAAGAGCCCGCATCTGGAGATCTTCCGTAAGAAGGGGCTTGAAGTGCTGCTGCTGTCAGACCGCGTCGATGAGTGGCTGATGAGCAACTTCAACGAATATGAAGGCAAGAAATTTAAGGATATCACCAAGGGCGATCTAGACCTGGGTAAGGTCGAAGATGAAGCCGAGAAGCAGCAGCAACAGGATACCGCCGAGGAGTTCAGTGCGCTGGTGGAGCGGGTCAAGGAGGTTCTTAAGGAGCAGGTTAACGAGGTGCGGATCACTCATCGCCTGGTAGATTCTCCGGCCTGTCTGGTCGTAGCAGAGCATGAGATGGGCGCGCAGATGCGTAAGATCATGGAGTCTGCAGGGCAGAAAGTGCCGGATTCTAAGCCGACGCTGGAGCTCAATCCTGCTCACCCGCTAGTGGTATCACTCAACAGTGAGAGTGATGAGGAGCAATTTGCAGAGCTGTCCCAGATCCTGTTTGATCAGTCCTGCCTGTCCGGTGGCGAGCAGTTGGCCGATCCGGCTGATTTCGTCCATCGTCTCAACAAGCTGCTGTTAAAGCTAAGCAGCTAAGCAGTTAGCGGCTCTCAGCCTGGGTTGAGGGCCGCAGAAATCTGGAATAATCCTAAGGGCGCTTTTTAGCGCCCTTTTTTTGTAGACTTTCGTCGAACGGCATAATTTTATTGTGCGCTGCAGCATTATGCAGGCGTTCGTAGTATGCTGGGTTTTATTTTGCGCTGCAGCACTTGCTGCCCAGAGGAGAACTTTAGTGAGTACAAAATATCTAAAACGTTTCTTCAAACCCAGATCTATCGCCGTGATAGGCGTGACCGAGGTACACGGTGACTTGGGCGGCGTGGTCCTTAATAACCTGCTTGAAGCGGGTTTTGAACGGCCGATCATGTCGGTCGGACCTAGCGGTGCCAGCGTTTTCGGCGTCCCCAACGTAGCGAGGATCGAGCAGCTGAGCCTGGTTCCGGATCTGGCGGTGGTTTGCGGTCTGGCTGATGATATACCCGCGACCATCAGAGCGCTGGGAGAGCATCGGGTTAAGGCGGCACTGGTGCTGAGCGGTGATCTGTCCAGCTCCCGCTTTGGAGATCGTGAGGCGCTCAATAGGGAGATACGCGAGGCCGCACAACCTTATGGCGTCCGCGTTCTGGGGCCTGAGGGGATGGGGCTGCTGGTGCCCGGCGAGAAGATCAATGTCAGTTATGCACACCAGAATATCAGCAAGGGGCCGGTGGCTTACGTGGGTCAATCGGGCCTTCTGGGTACGGCGATGATCGACTGGGCTAATGGTCAGGGGATAGGTTTCTCTCATTTCCTGACCCTCGGTGGTTGTGTGGATGTCGATCTGGCCAGTGTGGTCGATTATCTTGCCAGCGACCCCTATACCCATTCACTGCTGATCCAGGTCGATCATGTCAGTAATGCGCCGCATTTGGTCTCCGCGATCCGGGCGGCCGCACGCAATAAACTGGTACTGGTACTCAAGAGTAACCTGTCCTGCTGGGGCAAGGATGTCCGTAGTCTGTTACCGCCCGGCATCAACCATATCGATAAGGTGTATGACTCGGTACTCAATCGCTGCGGTGCGGTGCGGGTCAAGCGTTCCGATGAACTCTTCGATGCCCTGGAAACGCTCACCACGGTTAAACCGTTGCGCGGTATACGTCTGGCGGTGGTCAGTAACGGCATGGGTCTCAATGCGATGGCGGTGCAGCGCTTGCTGGAGCTGGAAGGCAAGCTGGCGCGCGTATCCCCGAAGACCATCGCGGCGATGACCGCGTTGAGTACCACCGGCAGTGTCGCCAGTAATCCCTTCGATCTGCATGCGGATGCGCCGCCCGAGCGCTTTGGCCAGGCGGTCGATATTCTCAGCCGTGATCCTGACGTCGATGTGGTACTGGTGCTGCATGCGCCGACCCGAATGGCGCCGAGCCTCGAGTCGGCACAGGCCGTACTCGAGGCGGCTAAGAAGACCCGACGTAATATCCTGACCAGCTGGATGGGTCGGGATACGGCCATAGCGGCGCGTAACCTGCTTAATGACGCTAAGGTGCCGACCTATATCACCCCGGAAAAAGCAGTCGATGCCTTTATGCAGATGGTTCAGCATCGCCAGAACCAGACTTTGCTGAAACAGACCCCGACGGCGGTGAGCCTGCAGGAGGATACCGAGCAGTTGCTGCAGGCACGGGCATTGGTAGAACAGGCCCGCGCTAAAGACCGCGACTATCTGCGCCATGAGGAGGTGGCGACCCTGTTGCGATTGTACGGTATTGACTGTGCACGGTCGCACTACACCGATAGCATCGACGGCGTGGTGAGTATCGCCAGGAGCCTGGGTTCGGCCGTGGCGGTTAAAGCCCTGCATAAAGATAATCGCTATCCGTTCAGTTATGCCGACCGCGGTAGTCAGCGCTGGCGTGATCTGGCACACAATCTCTATTCCGACGCTGAGATCCGCCATGCCGTCACCGAACTCTCGCTGCGGGTCGACGAGCGTTTTGGCGCTGATGAGCATTGTGGTTACAGCGTCCAGGAGATGAAACGCGGCTTTCAGTCGCTGCAGATCTGTACCGGTGTGACCCGCGATCCGGTGTTTGGGCCGATGGTCTTCTTCGGCACCGGCGGCCATGATGTCGATGCCCAGGCGGATCGACAGCTGATGCTGCCGCCGCTCAATAACAGCATGGCCTGGGCGTTGATCAAGCGCTCGAGGGTGTACCAGATCCTCAAACACAACAGCTACCGCTTCGAAGAGGATATCGATAACCTGTGCCAGATCCTGGTGCAGCTCTCCGACATGGTGCTCGATCTTCCCGAGCTGCGTACCCTGGAGATCAATCCGTTACTGGTTAACAAGTCTGGCCTGTTGGCCGTGGATGCCAGCATCGGGCTGGGAGAGCCAGTGGCGACGGCGATTCCGCCCTATCCGGAATATCTGAGCCAGCAGGCGGTACTCAAGAGTGGCCGCCAGGTGACTATTCGACCGATTCGCGGCGAGGATGAACCCAACCATCTGGAGATGTTTAAGCGTCTGAGTCCCGAATCTATTCGGCTGCGCTATTTCTACAGCCGCGGTGCTCCCAATCATGATGAGCTGGCCAGCTGGACGCAGATCGATTACAACCGGGAGATGGCCTTTATCGTTTCCGCGCCCCGCCTGGATGGTAAACCCGGTGAGGAGACCCTGGGTGTGGTGCGCGCTTCTACCGATGCCGACAATGTCTCGGCCGAGTTTGCGGTGGTGATGCTCGACGAGCTGCAAGGGGAGGGGCTGGGTGCGTTGTTGATGCAGAAGATGATCGACTACTGCCGCAGCCGAGGGACTCTGCGGCTGATGGGGACCACCATGACCACCAATCTGGGAATGCAGCGTCTGGCCAGGAAACTCGGCTTCGATAATGCCTATAACAGCGAAGAGGAGGCCATCGAAATGATCCTGCAACTCAATGAACCGACCGAAGAGTGGCAGCACACCCGGCTGGCGCATTGAGGTGTGGCCCCTGTAGGTTGGCGTTTTGTAGGTCGAGTGTAGTCCGACAAGGCTAGCAGGGAGCGGCCATCGTCAGGCTGAGCCTAACCTACAGTCCGACCCTCAATTCTTTAAGGGCCTCCAGGATTCGGGCGGCTGCCTTGCCATCGCCATAGGGATTGATGGCCGTCGACATCCGTTTATACAAGGCCGTATCTAGGAGTACGGCCTCCACACCCTCGACGATCCGCCGGGTATTTGTGCCGACCAGGCGGACGGTCCCGGCAGCGACGGCTTCGGGTCGCTCGGTCACCTCGCGCATCACCAATACCGGCTTGCCCAGCGAAGGACCTTCCTCCTGTACGCCTCCGGAATCGGTGAGGATCAGGTCGCTCTGGTTCATCAGCCAGACGAATGGCAGGTAGTCCTGGGGAGCGACCAGAGCCACATTGTCCAAGCCGCCGAGAATATCCTGAACCGGTTTTTGGACATTGGGATTGAGATGCACCGGGTAGAGCAGATCCCAGTCAGGGTGGGTGTTGGCCAGCTGTTTGATGGCGGTGCAGAGATCGACAAACCCCTGGCCGAAATTTTCCCGGCGGTGACCCGTGATTAGCACCAGTTTGCGGTCTGGAGCGGTTATTCTGGCATAAAGCGCGGCGCCAAAGCGCTGGATCCAGTCGGATTCGGAGCGTGCGCCAACCTTGTCGCGCGCCATCAGCAGCGCGTCTATCACGGTATTTCCGGTCACTCGAATCTGCTCGCTGGGGATGTTCTCCTGCAGCAGGTTGTTCTTCGCGATCGGTGTGGGGGCGAAGTGCAGTTGCGCCAGGCGCCCAACCAGCGAGCGGTTCGCCTCTTCCGGAAAGGGTGCTCGCAGGTTACCGGTTCTTAGCCCCGCCTCGACATGCCCGACAGGAATTCCTTCATAAAAGGCCGCCAATGCCGCCGCGAAACAGCTAGTGGTATCGCCATGCACCAGCACCAGATCGGGCCTGGCGTCACGCAGCGCCTGACCGACACCCTGAAGTACCCCTGAGGTGATGCCATAGAGTGTCTGTCCCGGCTGCATCAGATTAAGGTCGTAGTCGGGGGTGATGGCGAAGATGTCCAGGACCTGGTCCAGCATCTCGCGGTGCTGAGCGGTGACGCAGACCAGCGATTCAAAGTCCGAATGGCTTTGCAATGCGAGTACCACCGGTGCCATCTTGATCGCTTCCGGGCGGGTGCCGAAGACACTCAGGATCCGCAGCGGTTTGCTGTTCGAGGCGGGCGGGTTTTGGGAGGTGGGCATCAGGATACGATCCCTCGAGTATCGATCAGAATCTTGTCCTTGAGGCCTTTAGCGGTCAATTTCTTGAATGCTTTGTGATCGACCAGCAGCAGCAGGATATCGGCTTGCTTGAGCAGTTCATCCAACGTCAACAGCGTAAAATCCGGGTGCTGCTTCAGGTTGGGTTCGCACACCAGCACCTGACCGATATCGTCTTTAATCAGGGTGCGGACGATATCCAGGGCCGGGGATTCACGCAGGTCATCGACATCCGCCTTGAAGGCCAGTCCCAGACAGCCGATGACCGGATTCTTGAAACGATCAGCCTGCTTGCGCACCTGGTTCAGCACCCACTGGGGCTTGCTGTCGTTGACCTCACGCGCAGTACGTATTAACCGCGACAGCTCAGGCGCGCGGCTGACGATAAACCAGGGATCGACCGCGATACAGTGGCCCCCGACACCAGGCCCGGGCTGGAGAATATTAACCCGGGGATGGCGGTTGGCCAGCTGAATGACCTCCCAGGTGTTGATGTTTTCCTGGTCGCAGATCATCGACAATTCATTCGCAAACGCGATATTAACGTCTCTATAGGCGTTTTCGGTCAGTTTGACCATCTCGGCGGTCTTGGCTGAGGTGGCCAGCACCTCGCCACTGACGAAGGTTTCGTAAAAGTCGACCGCGACCTGGGTCGACTCCTCGTTGATGCCACCGACCACGCGGTCGTTTTGCACCAGTTCAATCAGGATACGGCCTGGCAAGACGCGCTCGGGGCAGTGGGCGATAAAGATATCGTTGCCGTGGCCGTCCTCGGCCAGGATCCTGGCAACCACTTCATCGGTGGTCCCTATAGGGCTGGTCGACTCTAGAATCACCAGATTTCCAGGCCTGAGATAAGGGGAGATAGTCCGGGTGGCCTGCTCGACATAACTCAGATCTGGCTGATGATCGTCCTTAAAGGGGGTCGGTACGGCGATGATAAAGATATCGGCTTCGACCGGCTCTAAACCGGCTTTGAGGTTGCCGGCACCGACGGCGGATTTCACCAGAATATCCAGATCTGGTTCGACGATATGAATACCGCCACTATTGATGGTGTTCACGACACTCTCGGAGATATCGAGGCCATGGACCTTATAGCCCTTGGTACCCAGCAGGGATGCCGTCGGCAGGCCGATGTACCCCAGGCCGATCACGCAAACAGTCTTGTAGCTTGTTCTCATAGTGTTAAACCCTCTTCCTTGATTAGGTTCTGCTATCGTGCTGGTCTGCCATTAGGGGGTCGAAAATAATAGAGCCCCTGATTAAATTTTCACTGCTCAGAGCAGCAGCTCCACCACCGGCGGGTGACTCAAGAATCCCTGGGGGCTGGCGCTGGATCCGTAAGCGCCCGATTGCCTGACGACAATCAGATCCCCGAGCTCGCAACGGGGGAGTTCCATGTTGTCGGCAAGGATGTCGAGCGGTGTGCAGAGGGGCCCCACGATGGTCACCGGCTCTGTTTCCTCGGTAAGGGATGCGGGGCAGGCATCGACCGGATAGTTCTTGCGGATCACCTGGCCGAAGTTGCCCGAGTTGGACAGGTGGTGGTGCAGGCCACCGTCGGTGACCAGGTAGGTGGTGCCGCGGGACTGCTTCTTATCGATCACTCGGCAGACATAGAGGCCGGCTTCGCCAACCAGATAACGGCCCAGCTCCATGACGATGTCGGTGGTCGCGATCAGGGACTCGATCTGCTCCAGTTCATGCTGCAGGTTGGCGGCGATAGATTCCAGGTCGAGCGCTTGCTCTCCGGGGAAGTAGGGGATCCCCAGTCCGCCGCCTATGTTAATAAAGCGCAGTCGCAGCTGGTTATCGCGGATCAGTTCCGCCGCCAGGCGCAGCACCCCCGTATGGGCTTCACAGATCGCCTCGGGTTTGAGGTTTTGCGAGCCGGTAAACAGGTGTAGCCCTTCCGGCTCCATCCCCTGTTGACGACACAGGGCCAGCGCCGCCGGAATCTGTTCGCTATCGATCCCGAACGGCTTGGCGCCGCCGGTCATCTTCATTCCCGAGGCTTTGAGCTCGAAGGCCGGATTGACCCGCAGCGCCACTCTGGCGGGCAGGCCGAGCTGTTTGGCGGCATCGCCCAGATGCATTATCTGCAACCTGGATTCGACATTGACCACAATGCCCGCCGCGACCGCCGCCAGGATTTCCTGTTTGCCCTTGCCGGGTCCGGCAAAACTGATCTCCTCGGCGGGGGTGGCTGTTGCCAGGGCGATCCTCAGTTCTCCCTGAGAGGCGACATCGAGGCCATCGACCAGTCCCGCCAGCAGCTGCACCACCGCCGGCATCGGGTTGGCCTTGATCGCATAGTGCAGCTTGATCCTGGCGGGGAGCGCCTGGCGCAGTTGCGCGACCCGCGCGCTGATCCGGGTTCGGTCATAGACGTAAAAAGGGGTTTGGCCGGCGATGGCGGCGACCTGATCCAGGGTCCGGTTGTTGACCAGTGGCTGGCCCTGGTGCCAGAGGGGCCAGTGACTCTGATGGGCGGGTTTAGGGGTGGTCATAGTCATTACCGGGGCCTTGGTTGGTGAAAACGGCTGCTGAAAACGGCTGCTGAAAACGGCTGCTGAAAACGGCTGGTTAAAGCGGTTGGTTAAAACGGCTGGCCAAAAATGAGTGTTCAGCGTCAAGGAGCAGGCCTGAAGTGATCGCCGTAGCGTTCGGCCAGCAGCTTACGGTCAAACTTACCGTTGGGGTTGCGTGGCAGGGGCTGGTCGCTGCTGATGATCGCCTGCGGCACCATAAAACTCGGTAGCTCGCGTCGGCAGTGCTGTAGCAGACTGGCGCTGAGTTCCGCCTGAACCCGGCTCTGGTCCTTGCTATGATTGCTTGCCAGCAGCACTATTGCCTGACCCAGGGTGGGGTGGGCAATCCCCAGAGCGACGGCCTCTTCGACCTCTCCCGAACGGTAGGCGATCTCTTCAATCTCTGTCGGGCTGACCCGGTATCCCGAGGTCTTGATCATCTCGTCCTGGCGGCCGACGAAATAGAGGTAGCCCTCGTCATCGCGTCGAGCGCTGTCGCCCGACCAGACCGCCAACTCCTCAAACACCAGTCCGGATGCGCGCGGCGGCAGCGGTTTAAAGCGTTCTGCGGTGCGCGCCCTATCGTTCCAGTAACCCAGGCTCACCAGAGGCCCGCGATGCACCAGTTCACCGATCTCGTTAGCCAGGCATTCGCTGCCATCATCCCGTAGCACCAGCACTTCGGCATTAGGGATCGCCTTGCCGATGGAACCGGGTTTACGGTCGACATCCGCAGGCGGCAGGTAGGTAGAGCGGAACGCCTCGGTCAGGCCGTACATTAAGAAGGGCTGCGCTCGAGTAAAAGTACCCCGGAGTTTGTCGAGCAGACTCTGGGGCATATGGCCACCGGTATTGGCAAAATAGCGGATCGACTGCGCCGCCTCCGGAGTCCAGCTGAGGTTGGCGAT
>JBLHND010000074.1:0-16504 GCA_047622605.1 Motiliproteus sp.
CATATACCAGAAAAAAAAGAACCGCGCTGCATTCAGATAAAACGCAGCGCGGTACGCTTAGTTGGTAGGCTTACTTAAACGAACAGGTAGAACGCGGCACCCGCCACATAGCCCATCAGGGCCAACGCCAGTCCCGCATAGCATCACCTTCATATACCAGAAAAAAAAGAACCGCGCTGCATTCAGATAAAACGCAGCGCGGTACGCTTAGTTGGTAGGCTTACTTAAACGAACAGGTAGAACGCGGCACCCGCCACATAGCCCATCAGGGCCAACGGCGTCATCACCTTCATGTACCAGAAGAAGTTAATCCGCTCCATTCCCATCGCCGCAACCCCCGCAGCCGAGCCGATGATCAGGCAGCTACCACCGGTACCGGCCGCGTAGGCCAGAAATTCCCACATCCTGTGGTCGGTCGGATAGATGGCCATGTCATACATCCCCATTGCCGCCGCGACTAGGGGTACGTTATCGACCACCGCCGATAGCAGACCGATCAGGAAGATGATCAGATCCATATTACCCACCGTCTCGTCCAGACCCGCCGCCAGAGATGCCAGCAGACCGGTAGCCTGCAAGGCCGCAACGGCCAGCAGAATACCGAGGAAGAACAGTACGCTGGCAGAATCGATCTTCTTCAGGACCGTCACGATATGCAGACCCGCATCGATCACCTCGTCGCGCTGATGCTTGTGCATCCGCTCACTGACAACCCAGAGTACCGATAAGCTCAGCAGCATGCCCATAAACGGCGGCAGATGAGTGACCGTCTTGAAGATAGGGACGAATAGCAAGCCGGACATACCGACCCCGAAGATCAGGTTACGCTGAGCGACCGTCACCACGAAGCTGCTGTCGCTTTCAACAACCGTCGGAGTCTTGATGTGCTGGCCACGCAGTGTAAAGGAAAGAAAGCTCAGGGGAACCAGGATGCAGATCAGGCTAGGCAGAAGCAGGCTGTGAATGATATTGGTCGTCGTTATCTGACCCCCGATCCAGAGCATGGTCGTGGTGACATCACCGATTGGCGACCAGGCGCCACCGGCATTAGCCGCGATCACGATAATGCCGGCGAAGAACAAACGGTCCTTCTTATCGGCGATCAGCTTGCGGATCAGCGAGATCATCACGATGGTGGTGGTCAGATTGTCCAGCGCCGCCGACATAAAGAAGGCGATCAGGCCTATGGTCCAGAGTAGTTTCACCGTACTGGTTGAGTTGATCCGGTCGGTAATAATAGAGAAACCACCGTAAGCATCCACCAACTCGACAATGGTCATGGCGCCGAGCAGGAAGAACAGAATACTGGAGATCTCGCCCAGAAATTCCAGCAACTGATGATGACCGACCCAGGCAACCGCCATCTCGGCAGCGGTCTTACCGCTATGCTCCTCGGTAAACCAGCTCGGCAAAGCCGCCAGATCTACGATGGAACCGGACGCCAGGATATAGACGGTCCAGCAGAGCACGCCGGTCATCAGGGCAGAGGCAGTTTTATCAACATGAATACTGTGTTCGGTAACGATGGCTATATAGCCAACGACGAACACCAGGCTAATCGCTATAAGAGCTAGAGGCACGGGCGTGGTTCCTAAGAAATAATTCAGATAAGGCGCTATCGCAACAGCGATAGCAAAACAGACCTAACTGAACAGTCCAGGAGGAGCCCTGATAAGGCGGATACTAAGGCTGTGTCGCTGCCGCTGAGCACCCCTTAGCAGCGGTGTAATAATGGCGGTAAACAGGGGCAGTACCGGAATCACAGGAGCGAGTGAGAGCTTGTCCAGATCGCCTTCGATGCCCGCCAACATCAGGCCCGAATCAACCCAGCTGGCCGCAACGCTGACCGTGCCGCCAGCCTGCAGCACCCACGCACTGGTCATTAGCGCCAGCAACAGATACACACAGGCCAGGCTGAGGCGGCTACGCGCAGAAGCAGTATTAGGGCGATCAGAGGCAATCATCTACATTCTCTATAAGCACAACCGGCGTACATCTTTTTTTTGACAGGAGCGCTGAAGACTTACCCAGGCTCTAGCCGACAAATTGTACGCTTAACAGGACTGTTTTACAGACCCACCTACCCTAGTCTACAGTGCCCACCTAAGAAGCGGCTAGATAGTACGTTCCGGCGCGGGGCAATGCCATACGACTCTGGGCTTATACAACCCATAAAAAGGCTTACAATGTGTTCCCATTGACTCAACGTACGCCCCTGATTGCAGATGATGATGGGGTCTTCACCTTAACGTTCTTGTTGTTGCCAGAATATGGCATGGTGTCGTTGTTGTCTGCCATCGAGCCTTTACGTATCGCTAATAGGCTGGGGGAACGGCAAGTATTCAGGTGGCAATGCCTTAGTGCGAGCGATGAACCGGTGATGGCTAGCAATGGTATGGCGCTACAACCCTGCCTTAACATGAACCTAGCAAGCAGCCCACGTAATTTGTTTGTTAACGCCAGCTTTCATCCTGAACATAATTTAGATGATAAAATCATCCAATGGCTACGTCGTTTAAATATGAAGGGGTATGTTATAGGCGCATTAGATACAGGCTGTTATTTACTTGCCAAGGCAAAAATACTAGAAAACAGAAGAATTACTCTTCACTGGGAGGCCAAAGCTGCTTTTAAAGAACAGCATTCAGGATTGGTAGTGACTAATGAGATCTTCGAAATAGATGGGAAGTGCATCACCTGTGCAGGGGGCACGGCAGCAAGCGATATGGTACTGCACCTTATTAGTGGATATTGTGGATCCGAGTTAGCAAAAAAAGTATGCGACCAATTAGTAAAGAACGGCATGCGAGAACAGACTGAACAACAAACCATGGGATGGATGAAACAACTTAACATTTACCATCCAAAATTATTAAAAGCTCTAGAACTGATGACTGAGAATATCGAAGCGCCCCTTTCTAGCCAAGAAATAGCCAACTTACTGGCCATTTCCATGCGACAACTAGAGCGGCTGTTTACCAAGCATTGTGAATCCACCCCCAGTGAATATTATCTACACTTACGAATAGACCATGCCAGACAGTTATTATTAGACTCTAGCTTGAGCATTTCTGAAATCGCTTTTGCAAGCGGATTTAGCTCGGTTACTCATTTTAGCCGGAGCTACCGAAAACGCCATGGAACGACTGCCTCAGCGTATCGGCTTATGTCTAGGTAGTGTTTTACTTCATACAAGATCTCTTTCCAGCAAGCGTATGCGTGATAACAATTCGTCTCTATCGATATAGCAACCCTGCAGATGTCTATTGCCGGTCTTTAAATCAAAGGCATTACGGGCGTGCAACACACGACGATTATCAAAAACAATCAAATCGCCTGCGTCTAGCCGAAAACGAAACTGGAATCTCTTTTCTCTCGTTAATGCGATAAACCGTCTATAGGCACGATAGAGGTCCATGGTTTGATGTGCGGGAACATCAATAGGACCTCGTAAGAAGTTAGCCAGCCTAATTTCAACAATCTGGTCATCATCATCTTTGACAATGGCCGTTCCACGCCATCGATAGTCACTGTGCTGATCTTTATTATAAAAAGACATCGGTATAGAGCTGAGGCTCTGAAATTCCTCAGGATGCTTCTCACGCATATATTCAGCGATACAAAAGCCATCCACTAGGATAGATTCACCCCCTACAGCATCGTTGACTAGGCAGTGGAGAAATTGCAATCCAGGTTGTAATTCACGCGTCGGCAAATCGGTGTGCAAGGGTAAACGTAAATCAGTATAGGCAGCACTATTGGCACTTGCTTTAGCGCGAACATTAAAAAGGGTTCCGAAATTAGTCTCTCGTATAAAGGATATTTTATTAGCCACTTTAACCAGGGTATCTGGCGTGGTATCTACCTCTTTTATAAGTGTGATACCATAATCTCTAGTTTGGCGTAGCCAACTAAGCAACAGGTCATCGTTATGCATGACATCCTTATAGTTAAAACTTTTTAGCTCCTGACTGATCCTGGCTTCATCCCAGATTGTGGGGAGCCATTGCTTTTCCTTTAGACTCACCTCGCTATAACAGTGATATCGAAGCCAGCCGGGGTGATATTGACTGCAATGTGATTCGAAATCCCACTCCACAATCAATCTAGACTCCTTTGAAAAGTACGCGTTCAAAGGTTTTATCGAGACGGGCACGTCACAGATTTCAAAGAGTTGTTCTCTCGTTAGGCCTGAGACGCACTGCTCACAGTGACAATTGTCTCTTAGCCATAAATAATGAAACTCACTCGAATGCTGATCGTCCCATTTAATGGTCAATGACTCTTCGTTTAATATGACCTCCACAGGTAGCTGTTCGATTTTATAGGGTGTAAATGAGGATATTTCTAGTGAACCATCAAGTGATTTGATTTTACCATCCTTAACAACAGAGAAGATTTATAGAGGCTATAAAGAAGGATACTATCCTGTATGAAGGCATTTCTTGTAGCACCCAATCGCCCATATTTTGCATACAAACGACATACTGCTGATATCATCGCGTAACAACGAAATCCGGTCGCGCGTTTTGCCAGGGTGTGGATCGACAAGCTCGCTGGGAGCCCGGCTCCCACAAGAGCCGCCCGATCTGCGCCCGCTACCTGATGATCACAGGCGGATCTAGCAGCAGGTCAGTCTATTCAAGAAGTCACACCTGCACCCATACCGGCGGGCACTGCTCGCCTCTGCCGCCCCTCTAGCCCCTATACCCTAGCCTCCTCTTTTCCCCCTCTCTTTCCCCTCTCTTTCCCCTCTCTTTCTCCTTAAAAGGCACCTTAAGACTGTCTTAAGAGTCTTTCTGTACCCTGCTCTTTATCAACTAGGGCCGACTAAACCCGACGCCCTCATCTTTATAGCAACAGGAATAGGACAGCTATGTACTTTTTTGTGAATCCAAGGCACAAAGATGCCCGCTTGAGCAGTACGGCCTTTGCGTTCATTTTAGCCCTGTACTTCTTCTTCGTTATAAATATCCCTATCGTCATCAGGCTGATTGAGATCTTGCGTCTCAACGAAGAGCTGCACTGGGGATTCGCGATCTCCCTGCCGATCTTTTTTATCGCAGTATTCAATCTGTTGTTCAACCTATTTACCCTCAAGTATGTGGCTAAACCCTTCTTCATAGTGCTGCTGCTCATCTCCAGCTGTGTGAGCTATGTGAGCTACAGCTACGGCATTTTCATCGATTCTGACATGGTTAGAAACATCGTCGACAGCCACTACGGCGAAGCGGTGTCCTACCTCAATAGCAGCGCCCTGGTCTGGGTTCTGCTGATGGGCGGCATCCCTGCGCTACTCGTCTACAAAGCGCCGCTGAGGTTCCACCGCTTACCCAGGGAGCTGCTGCATAAGAGTGCCTCTATTGCTCTGTCCATGCTGGTGGTCGGAAGTATCGCAGGCTTGTATTACAAGGATTACGCAGCGGTAGGGCGCAACAACCATTATCTCAATAAGATGATCATTCCTACCCATTACACTTACAGCATCGGCAAGTTCATCCACTACAACTACATCAAACCTCTGCCCCCTTATCAGCAACTGGGAACCGGCGCCAGCATGACCCAGACAACCGGTCCTACCCCAAACTTGCTGGTGATGGTCATCGGGGAAACGGCCCGCGGAATGAACTTCGGGCTCAACGGCTATGACCGCAACACCAATGCCTTCACCAAGGAGCAGGGACTCACCTCTTTTCAGGATGTCAGCTCCTGCGGAACGGCGACAGCCGTCTCCCTGCCCTGCATGTTTTCGCGCTTCGGGCGCCTTAGCTTTGATAAGCGCAGCGCCCACAATCAGGACAACCTGATGGATGTACTGCAGTACGCAGGCCTCAACACCCTGTGGCTGGAAAATGACGGCGGCTGCAAGGGGGTCTGCGATCGCATTAGCACCCTGGAATTTCGACCCGAAGATAAGAGCGACTGGTGTGATGGTGAGTACTGTAAAGATGAGATCTTATTGGATAACTTCCAGCAGGCACTAGACCGGCTTAAAGAAAAGAACCAAGACAGTGTGCTGGTGCTGCATCTCGTCGGCAGCCACGGCCCCACCTACTACCAACGCTATCCCGAAAGCTATGCTCACTTCCAGCCGGATTGTGCCAGGAGTGATATTCAGAACTGCAGTCAGGCGGAGATCGTCAACTCCTATGACAATACCATCTATCACGACGACTTCATCATGAGTCAGATCATCCAGATCCTGTCAGCCAATAGCGCCGACTGGCGCAGCGGCATGCTGTATATGTCAGATCATGGAGAATCCTTAGGCGAGAACGGCCTCTATCTGCATGGCATGCCCTACAACCTAGCGCCGAAGGAGCAGACCCAGGTGCCGCTACTCACCTGGTTTTCGCCAGAGCTACAGAGCCAGAAACAACTGGATTCGAGCTGCCTTAAACGCCGTGCCAATGAGGAGGCCTTCTCCCATGACAACCTGTTCGACTCCATCCTCGGATTGATGGATGTTCACACCCCGCTATACCAGCAGGAACTGGATATCTTCAGCCCCTGCCGCAGCTAATAAAGATAAGGCTTTGTAGGTTAGGCTTGTAGGTCGGACTTTAGTCCGACAATCACTAGCTCCTTGCCAGCCTTGTCGGACTACTTTCTACCCACAGAAAGCCAACCCACAGAAAGCCAACCCACAAAAAACCAACCCACAGAGGACGGAGTGTCTTTTGTGGGTTAGGCTTCTGCCTGACGATGACAGCGCAGCAACACTTAACGGGTCCATAGCCATCTTTTAACCCGAAGGCGGCTAGTCGATATGATCCAGCCCCCGGCAGGCCATCGCCACGGCCTTGAATACGGCGCGACCCTTGTTCAGGGTTTCCTGCCATTCCAGCTCGGGCTGCGAATCTGCCACTATTCCGGCACCCGCCTGAATATACAGGCGCTTATCTTTAATAACCGCAGTACGTATGGCGATGGCGGTATCCATATTGCCGTTCCAGGAGAGATAACCGACCGCCCCGCCATAGACCCCACGCTTGGTCGGTTCGAGGGAATCAATGATTTCCATCGCTCGAATCTTGGGCGCGCCGCTGAGGGTTCCGGCCGGGAAGGTGGCCCGCAACACATCGATGGCACTCAGCCCGGGTTTGAGTTTGCCGGTGACGTTGGAGACGATATGCATCACATGTGAATAGCGTTCGATCACCATCTTGTCGGTCAGTTCGACCGACCCTATCTCGGCCACCCGCCCGACATCGTTACGCCCCAGATCGATCAACATCAGATGTTCGGCGATCTCCTTGGGATCCTCGAGCAGCTCGCGTTCGAGCGCCAGATCCCGCTCGGGAGTGAGTCCGCGCTTACGGGTACCGGCGATCGGTCGCACCGTCACCTCCCCCTCTTCGAGCCGCGCCAGAATCTCCGGCGAGGAACCGACGACATCGAAGTCGCCCAGGTTAAGCAGGTACATATAGGGCGAGGGGTTGAGGCTGCGTAGCGCCCGGTACAGATCCAGCGGCCGCGCCTCAAAGGGGATCGACATCCGCTGCGCGATCACCGTCTGCATCACATCACCGGCGAGGATGTACTCTTTGATCCGCGCTACCGCGGCCTTGAAATCGGGTTCTGCAAAACCGGGTTTAAAATCCGCTTCGAGCACCTGCTGAGGGGGCATAGGGGCCGCCTCTTGCGGGGTCGCATCGCGGAGTTTGGCGATATGCTGATCCAGTTTCGCCAATGCCAGCGCGAAGGCATTCTCCTCGGCAGGATCGGCATGACAGATCAGCATCAGCCGGCCGCTGAGGTTATCAAACACCACCACCTCGTCGGATACCATCAACAGGATATCTGGGGTTTGCAGATCATCCTCAGGCACACTCTTTAAGCGCGGCTCTATATAGCGGACCGTATCATAGCCAAAGTAACCCACCAGGCCGCCGTTGAAACGCGGCAGCCCTTTAAGCTCGGGGACCTTAAAGCGGGCCTGAAACGCCTCCACGAACGCCAGTGGATCGGACTGCTGCAGCTGCTCGACGACCTCGCCATCGGTCTCGATGCGGATCTGCTGC
This sequence comes from Motiliproteus sp., assembly GCA_047622605.1. Lineage (GTDB taxonomy): Bacteria > Pseudomonadota > Gammaproteobacteria > Pseudomonadales > Balneatricaceae > Motiliproteus. The sequence continues at coordinate 8,025 of JBLHND010000074.1, forward strand.
CCGAACACCTTGAGCACCGTCCTGCAGGGCAGGCCGATGATCGAATAACGGCCCCACTTCTCGCCACCCTGCACCGATTCCAGCAGATAGCTGTAGGGGCCGTGGGCCAATTTCAGATAGGTACTGAGCGGGGTATCCAGATCAGCCAGCACTTCGCGCATAACGGGGATACGGTTATAGCCCTGGCGGGCCAGTTCAGAAAAACGTTCGGGAGTCATGATCATTCCAACAGCAAGAGATAACGTCAGCGAGCCTTAAGAAAAGACCCGGGGGGGAGTTCAGGTTAAGCAGCGTGCGTATGCCATCGCCAACACGTGCCGTCGCAGTTGCTCTGCCGTACTGCGTGTAGCTTGCCAGAATTCAATCCAACCACCTGCTTGCCTGCCTGTTTTAAAATTAAAATAAATGGAAAAAGCTTAAAAGAAATGACGTAATAAAAGGTTTCAAAACTACAGCAGCTCGGTCAGACAATCAACCAGCCAATCAGGCTCACTCGCCGCGACCGGCTGTGGATAGCTGTAACCGTAGCTGACGCAGGCCACCCTGACCCCGGCCGCGCGCGCCGCCTGGACGTCGGTTGCCGAATCGCCCACCATCAGGGTGCGTGCCGCACCGCTACCTAGGTGTTCAATACAGTGCAGCAACGGCAGCGGATGTGGTTTTTTATGCGCTAGGGAATCGCCCCCCAGCACCCGCTCGAAATAGGGCGCCAATTCCAGCTCATCGAGTAGCGAGCCGAGAAACCGCTCCGGCTTGTTGGTAACCAGTGCCAGCCGAATGCCGCGTTCAGCAAGCTGATCCAGACAGGAGCGCACACCGGGATAGAGCGGCGTGTCCTGATGATCAGCCTCCGCGTAGGCTTGCATAAACAGTTCCAGCGCCTGCGCTTTCAACGCCTCACCCAGCTCAGGATCGACCTCAGGGCTAGCACTCAGGGCCCGGTTGACCAGCATTGCCGCCCCATTGCCGACCCACTGCCTGACCTTCTCCTGACCCGCCGTTTCGCGCCCCAACTGCTGCAGCATCCGGTCTACCGCCAGAGCCAGGCTGGGAACACTATCGATCAGGGTGCCATCCAGATCGAACAGCACCAGCTCGACCCCCTCGAGCGGTCGTGAGAGGACGGGAAGGTTAGAGAGACTAGAGAGGGACATCAGCCTTGGGCCAACTGTTCGCGCATCGCCGTGATGGTGGCCGCATAGTCCGGGGTCTTAAAGATGGCCGACCCTGAGACAAACATATCCGCACCGGCCGCCGCGATCTCGGCGATATTGCCGACCCCTACCCCGCCGTCGACCTCCAGACGTATATCCCGGCCGCTGGCCAGGATCAGCTGCCGTGCCTGTTTTAGCTTGACCAGCGTGGAGGGGATAAATGACTGGCCGCCAAATCCGGGGTTAACCGACATCAGCAGGATAATATCGATCTTATCCAGCACATGCTCAAGACAGTGCAGCGGGGTTGCGGGATTGAACACCAGACCGGCCTTGCAGCCGCCCTCACGGATCAGCTGCAGACTGCGGTCGATGTGTTCACTGGCCTCGGGGTGAAAGGTTATATAGCTGGCACCGGCCTCGATAAAATCACCAATCATTCGATCGACCGGTTTGACCATCAGATGGACATCGATCGGGGCTGTGACGCCGTGATTACGCAGCGCCTTGCAGACCATAGGACCGATGGTCAGGTTAGGCACATAGTGATTATCCATGACATCAAAGTGGATCACGTCGGCACCGGCCGCGAGTACGTTATCCACCTCTTCGCCCAGGCGGGCAAAATTGGCGGATAGGATCGAAGGCGCGATCAAAAAGTCGGTCATAGTCAGTCTCGGCGGTACGGGCTAGGGATACGGGCAATAGGCATCGGCAATTGAGCAAGCGCCTAGCTTAACCGAATCGGTCGAAATTTCAGCCCAAATTAACCCCAGCAAGGCACAAAAACTCCCCTTGGGTTCTTCAGCCAATGCTGGGTATAATCGTCCCATGAACCCACACCCTCTCAGACACAGACCTAAGCCACTGATATATAAAAGACAACTGAAATCTTCAACCGCAACCCCGACGCCAGGACCCCTGTTGTGGGCAGTGTTGTGGACAATGTTGTGGACCCTATTAGGGACAATGCCGGGGACACCGCTGCGGGCGGCTGAAACAGAACCTGCGGATCCGGCTCTCGCCACGCCCGCCGATAGCGGTAGTGACCCGCGTATCTTGCCCGACCTAGAGCAAGAGCGCGTACAGGCCCTGGCCAACAGCCATCTGCCGGATACCCAGACGCTCTGGCTGGAAACGCCACAGGAATCGTTCCTGGGGCTGTTCAAACCCGCCAACGCGCCTACAGCCAAGGGGGCGGTCCTGCTTTTGCATCACGACCGCACCAGCGCCGATTGGCCCGGCAGCATCAGTACACTGCGCCGGGGGCTACCCGATCAGGGCTGGCACACCTTATCGATCGCCCTCCCCGATGCCCCCGAATATATTCCGCCACGCACCCAGGATGTGATTCTGGCAAAGTTTGATACGCCTAGCAGCGCAGCCGCTCCCAGCGCGACTGACGGCAGTACGCCCACCAGCACCGATCTGGTTCAGGACAGACTCAAGACTCATTTTGAGCAACTCAGTGCCCGGATTGAGGCGGGGCTCAACTATCTTGGCCAGCAGCAACCCACCCAGGTGTTAATTCTGGGCGAGGGTACCGGAGGCTACTGGGCACTGCGCTACAGCATCGAGCAGGGGGCGGCCAGCTCTCTTTTTCCGATCCTGATCGACACCCTGCCGCCAGCAGGGCCGACCCAGCCGGACCTGGTCGAACTGATGACCCGGCTGCAGCGACCTACGCTGGATCTCTATCATGGCAACGGCAGCGGCCAGAACCTCGTCGAGGTACTGGCTCAACAACGCCTGGATGCGTCTAAGCGCCAAGGCAGCCGCTATCTTATAAGCCGCCGTATCGCGCCGCGAGCAGGCGACTGGCACCAACTGGATAAGCGGCTACTCGGGGTCTTTCGGGGCATGCTGCCACGGCTCTATGCTCTGGGCGGAAAACCTGGGATCGCGCCTCAAGCGCAACAACAGACCACGCCAGGAAGGCCTTGATACCCTGCTCGCGACAGCTCAGACTGCCCGCGATCGTTTAACCCGCTCGTAGGCACCTTGAATTTCCTGAGTTTTCTCCTTAGCGATCTGCTGCATCTCGGGCGGCAACCCGCGAGCGATCAACTTATCGGGGTGGTGCTGGCTCATAAGCCGTCGATAGGCTTTTTTCAATTCGCCGTCACCGACCTCAGACGATACGCCGAGCACGGCATAGGCTTGCTCTAACAAGCGCGGATTATTGGGATTACCCTCCTGATGCGCCTGGTAGGTCTGATCGGCATAGGCGTGCTCCGCCTGACAGCGACGCAGGATCACTTCCAACTCCGGATAGCTGATCGCCAGTAACGAGCAGACCTTCTGAATCACCTGTAGCTCGGACTGACTCACCACTCCGTCGGCGAAGGCCGCCTGCAGTTGAATCTCAACAAACATCTGTTTGAGGTTACTGCGATGGCGGATCAACCGTGCCAACGATTGCACCTGCGGACTGATATCGAAATCAGGTTCTTTGCCCTGAGAAAACAGCGCCATCGCTTGCAAGCGCTTCGCCTCTGGCAGGTTCATCCGCGCCATCACCTCACGGGCGTACTGAATCTCACTCTCTGATACCAGGCCATCGGCCTTGGCAATCTTACCCATCACCACAAAGGTCGCTTCAAAAAAAGCCTTCTGCGGACTCAGGACGCCCAGCTTCACCCCGATCAGCATCCGCTGCAGGCTGTAACCGATAAAAGCCCCGAAGGCTAATCCAAACAGACCGCCACTAAAGACCCCGATCAAGCCGCCAATCAGTAATCCGGTTCGGCTTTGGTAGATCCGTTCTCCCAACTGCTGTGGGGTCATCCTGTCGTCTCCGTATGCGTGCTGAGGTTCTGTAGCCGTTGCTCCAACGCGGCTAGCCGCTGCGGGGTACCTACATCGATCCAGTCACCGCCGTAATATTCACCACTCACCTGCTGCCGAGCCACCGCTTGACGCAGCAGCGGGCCCAGCGCCTGCGCACCCGGCAGGCAGCCGTCAAACAGGCTGGGGCGCAGCAGACTGATGCCGGAAAATGTCAGCCTGGGAGCGGCTGCGGTAACGACCCTCCCCAACTCGAGGCTAAAATCGCCCTGCAGATGATGCGCGGGATTATCGACCAGCAGCAGGTGGGCCTGAGCCGCCAGCGTTTCCGGCAAGCGGCCCAGCGGATAATCGCACCAGATATCGCCATTGAGCAGTAAAAAGGGTCGATCATCAACCTCGGCAAGCAGGGGTAACGCCTGCAACACCCCACCGGCGGTTTCCAGCGGCTCGGGCTCGCGCGAATACGCGATGGCAACACCCCAGCGGGCACCATCGCCTATCTCGGCTTCGATCTGTTCACCGAGATGGCTAACGTTAATAACCAGCTCCCGAATGCCGGCACCCGCCAGACGTTCGATGCTATGCGCGAGCAGCGGCTTGCCAGCGACCCTTAGCAAGGGCTTGGGACAACAGTCGGTCAGCGGTCGCATTCGAGCACCCAGACCTGCGGCCAGGATCATCGCTCTCATAACCCCTCAGACCGATCTAAAGAACTCATATCGAACAGCCCGGTCTCAGCCATGGCCGGAATCACTCGCTCGCTCAGCCAGCAATCAAACGCTGCGCAGTCCGGATACTGGCGGGCGGCCTGGCGCAAATAGTTCAGCGTGCGCGGAATATCCTGGAGATAGGCAGATTTGGCATCCCGAATATTCAGCCGCGCAAAGATCCCTATCGCCTTCAGGTGGCGCTGCATGCCCATGCGTGTGAACCAGCCCATAAACCGCTCCGGTAACACCTGTTCCATCAAACCGGCCTGCACCGCCTGCGCCGCATAGTCCAGCGCCCAACCCTCAACCTGAGTTTCAGGCCAGGCGATATAGCAATCGCGCAGCAGAGACACCAGGTCGTAGGTGATAGGCCCCACCACCGCATCCTGAAAATCGATCACCCCGGGTGCCGAACCCTCAATGACCATCAGATTGCGGCTGTGATAGTCCCGATGCACACAGACCTGCGGCTGGCTGAGTGCCGAAACGACCAGGCTATCAAACAACGTATCCAGCAACCTCTGCTCGTCGCCAGTGAGACTCAGACCCAACTGTTGCCCCAGAAACCAATCCCGAAAAAGTCCCATCTCTGCGTGTAGCAGCGCCCTGCTATAGGGCGGTAAGCGTTCGCCGGAAACCGTGCGGCACTGCTGAATCCGGATCAGGGTCTGCAGTGCTTGGGCATAAAGCCGATCGGCGCTGGCCGCATCGAGCCGATCCAGATAGAGCACATCACCGAGGTCAGTGAGCAACATAAGACCCTGCTCCAGATCAGCCAGAAGCACCCTGGGGACCGCGATCTCCAACGGTCCCCAGGCACGGGCGATCTCCACAAATGCGCGGCTGTCCTCTTTATCCGGCGGGGCATCGACAGCAATCCAGCTACGCTGATGACTATAGATACGAAAATAGCGCCTGAAACTGGCGTCACCCGACACTGTTTCCAGGCGCCAATCAGGCGCCAGCGTCATTCCTAGTTGAGCGAAGGCGATGGCCACCCAGTCATGCAGCAGCTGCAGGCGTTGATCCACGAGCGTATTATCCACGTTAAATGATTTCCAGGTTTTGAGCAGATGCTTTATCATGCGTGCGTTAGGGAAGTATCGGCCGTTATTCTAACCCACCTCCTCTACTGCGCGCATCTTACAAGAAATCCAACACCTTCGGACAGGGGCTTTAGGTCTCCGCCGTTCAGTACTGAGGAAACCAAACGCCTACCATGCCCGTTCTAGTCACACCTCTTCTGCGCGGGCTGCTGTTTTGCGCACTCCTGAGTGCACCCATGACCGCACTGGCGGACTCGAGTCCGGCGGCTGAAACGGCTACAGCTACGCAACCGCAGCCTATAGATTCCGCGGGGGACTGCAACACCCAAAAAAGCGCTCAGGGCTGTCCGTCGACGAAGCTGCAGGTACGCCTGCGGACGGCGACGTCGGACGGCATTGCCGTCGATCCGGCTGACACCGAATACCGACAAGCCTATCCCAACGGCTATGCCCCCTTACCCCGCGTTTCCGCTCAACAGCAAAAGGCACGGCAGCTGTGGCAACAGCGCTCGCGCAAGGCCTCCCACCCCGAAGGCATAGGCCAGCCACAAAGCCTGTTCGCGGCTGCCCCCTTCGCTTTTTTAGACTGGTACCCCAACCCGACCGGCATCTCGCCCCTCTCGCACTGTGGTGGCAGCTATATCCAACCGGCATTCGACTTTAAGGACAGCAGTCTGGCGACCAATGAGCAGTCGGTCTATGTAGATGCGGACTATAGCCGCACCCAAAATAGCAAGACCACAGAACTCAGCGGCGACGTCTATCTGCGCAAGGGTAACCGCCAGGCACGCAGCCAACAGGCCCGCGTCGACCATCTCAGCGAAACCTCAGAGATGAATGGCCTGGTGCAGTTTCGTGAGCCCGGCATGCTGCTGCTCGGTGAACGTGCCAGCGTCGACATGGGGACCAATGAAGCGGTGATCGAACAAGCGCAATTTGTCGTCCATAACGCCCATCTGCGTGGCACAGCAGAAAAAATAAACCGCAGCACCAACGGCGATCTGATCATCACTCAGGGTGCTTATACCCGCTGTCCTCCTGGCGACAATTCCTGGAGCATTCAGGGTAGCAACCTGGTGTTAGGCCAGGAAAGCGGCCTGGGTGAGGTCACCCATGCCACGCTGAGAATCAACGAAATTCCGGTTCTCTATTTCCCCTATTTATATTTTCCGATCGATGGTCGACGCCTGTCCGGCCTGCTCCCCCCCTCGTTCTCACTGACCTCCGATAACGGCTTCGATCTTGCCCAACCCTATTACTTCAACCTGGCACCTAACTACGACGATACCCTCACCTTTCGCCATGCAGGCGAGCGTGGCGAGATGCTCGAGAATCAGTTCCGTTATCTCAACGACTACGGTCAGTTTGAATTAGGGTTGGCCTATCTGCCTAACGATAATTTGAGTCATTCTGAGGACCGCTGGATTCTGGGTGTCGACCACACCGGCACCCTGGCGACCAACTGGTCTACCCGGATTGATTACACCAGTGTCAGCGATGGTAATTATTTCGAAGACCTGGGAACCGATCTGAACCTCAGCGAACAGTCACACCTGGATCAGCTGGCCGCTATCAGCTACCGTTCCAGCGACTTCAACTTTGAAGCCTTGGTACAGGACTACCAGACCATCGATGATAGTGCCGATGTGCCTTATCGAAAGCTCCCCTCGCTGAAGGTTACCGGCACCCCGGCGCTGGATAACGACTGGCTGCTGGTAGATTATCTCAGCAGCCTGATCAGTTTCGATCGTGATCCGAGCGATTTTAGCGGCAATGCCCAGACCACAGGAACCCGATTCCATCTGGAAACAACCCTGATGATGCCGCTTGATCGACCCTGGGGCTACATTCACCCCAGCCTCAGGCTGACGCATACCCAGTACGCCCTGGAAAACACCAGCAGTGACGACAAGCCCTCCAGGATCTTGCCGCTGCTGAGTGTTGATCTGGGGTTGGTGTTCGACAGAGCCTTTGACTACGAAGGCAAGGACTATACCCAAACGCTGGAACCCAGACTCTTCTACCTCGATGTACCGTACCAGGATCAATCTGAACTACCTGAATTTGACTCGGCCGAGCTGACCTTTGGCTTTAACCAGCTGTTCCGAGACAACCGTTTCAGCGGCCTCGATCGCATCGGCGACACCCGCCAGACGACCGCCGGACTGACCACCCGGCTACTCGACAACCAGGGCTATGAACGCGGCAATGCCAGCATCGGTCAGACCTATTACTTTAAGGATCGCAACGTCCGCCTCAGCGCATCTGATCCGACCCTTACCGAAAGCAGCTCCAACATTGTCGCCGAAGGGGTATGGAACATCACCCAGACCCTGTGGATCTCCGCTGACGCCGAATGGGATCGCGATGCCAGCACCAACGAGGCCCGCAACGCCAAGGTCGCCTACCGCACCGATACCGATCATATACTGAGCTTCCGCTACCGCTTTACCCGTGATGAACTGGAGCAGACCGACCTGACGATGATCTGGCCGCTATCGCCCCAGTGGAGTATGCTCGGTCGCTGGCAACAAGATCTCAGGGGCAAGGAGGCATTGGACCTGATCACCGGGCTGGAGTTCGAAAACTGCTGCTGGCAGGTTCGTACCGTCTATCGGCAATGGATTACCGACGATGCCGACACGCGTAAAAAAGAGGGCCTGTTCCTGCAATTTGTACTCAAAGGGTTAGGGGGTTCCGGCGCACGCGCTGCGGGCGACAGCGGTCCCCTGGCTAAGAGTTTTCTAAAAGAGATCACCGGTTTTGAAGAGCATAGAAAC
>JBLHND010000075.1:0-16491 GCA_047622605.1 Motiliproteus sp.
CCTATCCCGAAGACGGTATGCCCAAGGCACGTTATCGCGCCTATCACCAAGAGCGCGCCAAGGCAGGTGTGGCCCTGACGATGACGGCAGGCTCGGCATCGGTATCCCGAGACAGTCCGCCGGTGTTCAATAATATCCTGGCCTACAAAGATGAGGTAGTGCCTTGGATGCGGGAGGTCGCCGATGCCTGTCATGAACACGAGTGCGCGGTAATGATCCAGCTCACCCATCTGGGGCGTCGCACCGGTTGGAATAAGGGCGACTGGTTGCCGGTGGTGTCGCCATCACACCGCCGCGAAGCCTCACATCGCGCCTTCCCCAAGCGAATGGAATGCTGGGATATCGAGCGGATCATCGTCGATTACGCCGATGCGGCGGAACGGATGCAGGCCGCGGGACTCGATGGCATCGAGCTGCAGGCTTATGGCCATCTGATGGATCAGTTCTGGTCACCGCTGACTAATACCCTGGAGGGGAATGCCCTGGAGGGGTCCTATGGCGGCTCGCTGCAGAACCGTTTGCGTTTCACCACCGAGGTCCTGGCGGCGATCCGTCAGCGGGTCGGGGAGGCGTTCATCGTCGGGGTGCGCTATACCGCCGATGAGACGCTCGCAGGGGGAATCTCTGCCGTCGAGGGGATCGAGATATCGAAACTGCTGCGCGATACCGGTCAGGTCGACTTTCTCAATGTGATTCGGGGGCATATAGATACCGATGCCGGGTTGACCGATGTGATCCCGGTACAGGGGATGCCCAGTGCCCCGCATCTGAATTTTGCTGGCGCGGTGCGCAAAGCCACCGGGATGCCGACCTTTCATGCGGCGCGCATCAATGATGTAGCCACGGCGCGCCATGCCGTGGCGGCAGGGCTGGTCGATATGGTGGGGATGACCCGCGCACATATGGCGGATCCGCATCTGGTCAGAAAAATAATCCAGGGCCGTGAAACCGATATTCGTCCCTGTGTCGGGGCCACCTACTGTCTGGACCGCATTTATCAGGGCGGCGATGCGCTCTGTATTCATAACGCGGCAACGGGGCGCGAGCTGAGCATGCCGCATGAGATAACGCCAGCATCGACGCCCAGGAACCTGGTGATCATCGGGGCGGGACCTGCGGGGCTGGAGGCGGCCCGGGTTGCCGCCGAGCGCGGCCATGCTGTGACCCTGCTCGAGGCGGCGCCTGAACCCGGTGGCCAGGTACGCCTTTGCGCCCAGAATCCACGCCGCCGCGAGATGCTGGCGATTATCGACTGGCGCATGGAGCAGTGTCTGGCCCGGGGGGTGAAATTTCGTTTTAATGTCTTGGCAGAAGCCGCCGATGTGGTCGCCCTCAGCCCCGATGTAGTGATCATCGCCACGGGGGGGCTGCCGGATACCGAGGTGTTGGCCAGTGGTAATGAGCTGGTGGTGTCGAGCTGGGATATTATCTCGGGTGATGTTAAGCCCGGCCACAATGTCCTGGTCTACGACGATGCCGGTGATCATGTCGGCCTGCAGGCCGCCGAGCAGATCGCGGCCACCGGTGCCAGGGTCGAGATCATGACCCCGGATCGCAGTTTCGCCCCTGAGGTGATGGCGATGAATCTGGTACCCTATATGCGCGCCCTGCAGGCTAAGGAGGTGACCTTTACCGTCACCTACCGCTTGCTCAGTGTCACTCGAACAAGTCTGAGTGCGGGTGTGGAGCTCTGTGCCAGCATCGGGACTGATTACTCAGAACTGCGTCAACAACGCAGCTTTGATCAGATCGTTATCAATCATGGTACCCTGCCGCTGGAAGATCTGTACTTCGAGCTCAGGCCGCACTCGAGCAATCTGGGCGCGGTGGATCAGGAGGCTCTGCTTGCCGGGCGTCAGCAGACCCTTAACGACAATCCCGAGGGCCGCTTTCAGCTATTTAGAATCGGCGACGCCGTCTCCTCGCGTAATACGCATGCCGCGATCTATGATGCGCTGCGTCTGGTCAAAGAGATCTAGCAGATGGGAGAGCAAGCATGATAGAAACTCTGGGTATTCTGGGTGTGGGGCATCTGGCCAGCTATGTGGTGGCGGGATTACGGCACGGCGGCTACAGCGGCTCGATCCTGTTATCGCCGCGTAACCCGGAGCGCAGTGCCGCGCTGGCCAAACAACATGGCTGTGAGCGGGCCGCGACCAATGAGGAGCTGCTCAGGGGGTCGGAGTATCTCCTGTTGGCGGTGCGCCCGGCACAGGCGGAGGGGTTGTTGCAGTCTCTAACCTTTAGTGCCGAACAGCTGGTGATCTCCTGCGTCGCGGGTATGCCGCTGGCAGAACTCGAGCGTCTGGTGGCACCGGCCCGGGTGGTGCGTACGCTCCCCCTGGCCTGCGCCGAGGTTGGGGAGGGTGCCGTGCCGCTGTATCCGGATCATCCGCAGGTGCGGGAGCTGCTGGGAGTGATCGGGCAGGTGATCTGTTTAACGAATGAAGCCGAGTTCGAGCTGGCCAGCGTGGCCGCCTGCATGAATGGCTGGATGTACGCGTTCTTCGATCAGCTGATACTCTGGTACGTCGATCAGGGGATGGCCCCTGCCGACGCCCGGGCGCTGGTGTTACATTCGGTCGAAGGCGCCGCTAAGTTTGCGGCGGCCAGACCCGAGCTGCCACTGCGAGGTATCAGTGATTCGATCGCAACACCGGGCACCTATACGCTGACGGGACTGGAACTATTACAGAGCAGCGATGCCTTTAGTCCCTGGCTGCAGGCGTGCGAACAGGTGTCACTCGCCCTTAAAAAGTGATTTATTATGTCATTCTCGGTCAACTACAGCCGATCAACTACAGCCGGCCAACCACAGCCGGTCAACCACAGGGAGATAGATACCAACATGGAACTAACACCAAGGATCCATCGATGAGTTATAAGACCGCTTCCGCCGCCTGGTGGGCCGGAATCAAGGCACTGTTGCCGATAGTGCCTGGGGTCGCACCCTTCGGCCTGATAACCGGCGTTACCGCGGTGAAGATGGGTTTGACGCCAGAGATGGCATTGGGGATGACGGGCCTGTTCTACGCCGGATCCTCACAGCTTGCCGCCCTGCAGATGCTCAATGATCAGGCGGCGATGCCCATTATTCTGCTGACCGCGCTGGTTATCAACATGCGCTTTCTGATGTACAGCGCCTCTCTGGCGCCCTATCTGGGTCCGTTGCCCTGGTTCTGGAAATGGCCGCTATGCTATCTGCTCACCGATCATGCCTATGCCCTGAGTATTATGAAATATCGCAATAATACGATGGGGGAGTATGGGCACTACTTTTTCGCCGGGGCATCGCTGTGCATGTGGCTGGTATGGATGTCTACGGCGGGCGTCGGGATCGTCCTGGGTGCTCAGATACCCGCGAGCTGGTCGCTCGACTTTGCCATTCCGCTGATGTTTTTGGCATTGCTGATTCCGGTGATTCAAGACTCTCCCTCCCTGGCGGCAGCGCTGGTGGCTGGCACCGTCGCGGTCTGTGCCTACAGTCTGCCCTACAACAGTGGTCTGATGCTGGCCGCGATCAGTGGCATCGGCTCAGGGATCTGGCTTGAATCACGGCAGCAGCGCCGCGCTCAAGCGGCTAGGGATCTTGAAGCCAGGGATCTTGAAGCCAGGGATTTGGAGGCAGGCATATGAGTGAAACCTATCTGTGGGTGCTTTTTGCGATCGTAGGGGTCGGGACTTTCCTACTGCGCGGCTGCTTTATTCTGCTTCCCGGGAGTCAGCGTCAGCCGGTATGGCTTAACAGGGCACTACATTATGTGCCCGCCAGTGTCCTGGCCGCACTGGTGTTTCCTGCGCTTATAAAACTCCAGGCCGAGGGTCTGGAGTATGACTGGCATCGCTTGCTGGCGGCACTGGTCGCGGCGCTAGTCGCCTGGAAAAGCAAGAATATGTTGCTGACGCTGGGGGCGGGTATGGGCGTACTCTGGGGGGCTCAGTTTATCGCCTGAGCCCCTGGCTGCTCCTCGTCTTGATTAATAGAGAGTGCTGGAGAGTGCTGGAGAGTGCTGGAGAGTCCTACTGCTGAGTCGGTATCCACGCGGGAATGGGCAGCTTATGCTGCCGCAGTGTCGCGGTGAGCGTATTGAGCAGCAAGCAGGCGATGGTCATAGGACCCACACCGCCGGGCACCGGCGTGATCGCAGCGGCCTGTTCACTGGCGCTGGCAAAGTCGACGTCACCCACTAAGCGGGCCTTGCCATCCTCGCGTTCGATACGGTTGATGCCGACATCGATCACCGTGGCACCCGGTTTAATCCAGCTGCCTTTGACCATCTCCGGCCGGCCCACCGCGACGATCAAGATGTCCGCCTGTCGGCATTCCTGCTCCAGATCCCGGCTACGCGAGTGAGCAGTGGTCACGGTGCAGTTCTCGTTCAGCAGCAGGGTGCTCATAGGTTTGCCGACTAAATTGGAGCGACCCAGTACCAGGGCGCGGCGACCGCTGAGATCGCCCAGCTGGTCTTTGAGCAGCATCAAGCAGCCCAGCGGAGTGCAGGGGATAGTACCGTCGCCACCACTAGTAAACAGGCCGATATTCAACGGGTGGAAACCGTCTACATCCTTGTCAGGTGCGATAGCATTAATCACCGTCTCGGCGTTGATCTGGTTGGGTAGGGGGATCTGTACCAGAATGCCGTTGACGCTGGGGTCGGCGTTGAGGCTGTTAATCAGCGCCAGTAGGGTCTGCTCGGAGGTGTCATCGGCCAGTAGATGGGTAAAGGATGCCATTCCCGTTGCGAGCGTCTGGGTGCCCTTGTTGCGGACATAGACCTGACTGGCGGGATCTTCGCCAACCAGAATAACGGCCAGTCCCGGGGTAATGCCCTGCTCGTGAAGCTGGACCACTTCCTGAGCTATTTTGAGTCGAAGTGTGCTAGCAAAAGCCTTGCCATCAATGAGTTGAGCCATCTGTAAACTGCCGTTTCAAGGGGTTATCAGGCGCTGTAAACCACGCTGCCTGCCTGTTAGGTGATTGATATAGTATGCAGGACAGGGCAAGCAATGCCTAACACGCGTTGAGGTGGCGAAGAAGATCGTCCAGCGTGCTGCATACCGAATTGATAGCAACGACCCGGGGTGCTGATGTGCTGATGGGGCACCAACCTGCTTGTATGAACGGGATCAAGCGCTTCCGTAAACTGACCGCCGTCTGACCCGCGTCTATCGTGCCGAGGAGGCGGACCTACTGCTAAATTCACATTTTGGCCATATCTGCCGTTCATTTTGGTAAATAGAACCACTATTCACAAGCTGCGTCTCTGCAGCTTGCCCTACGGGAAGCTAACCCGGTGTACATCGGCTGTCCAGCCGATTTATCTTCGCAAATAACCGGAAAAGAGGGCCACCTGCTGATCGATGTTCCAGTCGACAGTCAGGTACATCAACAGCACATCGTTAAAGAGGCTACGGCCTGTCAAGTTGATCATGATTCGGTGGTGCAACAACGATGCCCCAGCGCCAGTAACCGAGTCGCGCCTGACACTAAGTCTGCTCTGACGCCAAGCTAATGCTAGTGCGAAAAAGCAATTTTGGTCTGTAGATGATTCACCTCTGCATACAGCCTTTAACTACGCACGGCGTGCGCAGGGAGCGGATGCTGCGAGCGTAGGATAATCGCTCTGTATGCTGGGAAATCGGCATACAGAGGGAGGATGTAGGAGCGAAAACCGAGCCATTAAGCCGCAACATCTTGGACCGCAGAATCGCTCACAAAGGGGTACGCTATCGTAGGTGCCTCAGTGCCCCGGGAAGACGACGGTTTTGTTGCCGTTGAGGAAGCAGCGTTTCTCGACATGCAACTTGACCGCCCTTGATAACACCAGACGTTCGGTATCACGTCCTTTTGCCACCAGACCCTCGGGCGTATAAGTGTGATCCACAGGCTCCACTCCCTGGCTGATGATCGGACCCTCATCCAGGTGTTCACTAACGTAGTGCGCGGTAGCCCCTACCAGCTTCACACCCTTCTCATAGGCCTGATGGTAAGGCTTGGCGCCTTTGAAGCCTGGCAGCAGGGAGTGATGAATATTGATAGCACGCCCGTGCAGTTTTTTGCACATACCTTCGGACAGTATCTGCATGTAGCGCGCCAGCACAACGAGGTCAGCGTCGGCTTCCTGGATGATCTCCCACATCCGCGCTTCCTGCTGTGCCTTGGTTTCGGTGGTAATCGGCAGGTGGTAATACGGGATATCGTACCAATCAGCCAACCTTTTTAGATCGGGATGATTGGAGATAATCGCCGGGATTTTGATATTAAGCGCACCGGTACTACAGCGATGGAGAATATCCTGCAAACAGTGATCATACTGAGATACCAGAATCACCACCTTTTCTGGAGTCGCCAGATCGCTCAGCTCCCATTTGATTTCAAAGTCCTCAGCCTTATCGGCAAACTGGTTACGCAATTGCTCTTCAGCAAATTCACCGTTGCCGACGAAGTTGAACTCCACACGGAAGAAAAATCGCCCCGTATCTGCATCATCAAACGTGTGCATCTCATACGCGTAACACGCGTTCCGATACAGGCTACTAATTATCAGGTCGAGCACACCCAGTTTGGATAGAGAGCTCCCGGTCAGCACATAGATTTTTTTATTCTGATTCATTCTACGGGTCCTTTAATATTTTTTATGTGTCGCGCTAAGGGTTTCAGTACCTGATCAATTCAGGTGTCACCGTAGCGCGTGAGCAGCGTCGTCATAAGCAACAGACTATTGCTGATACACGCCAATTTCCGTTGAGCGTCGTTGGCGCTCAACGGATCTGCTTAGAGATTAAGTCGCCGTGACTTTGTTATTTGGATCGAAGAACGGCTTCTCGACGTAAAAACGGGTGCCAAGGGCCGCATAGTTGATATCCACCATGGCCAGGGAAATGTTTTTCTCCGGGCGGGGTGGGTACACAGCGGAAGTGACCTTGCCGACTTGCTGGCCGTCTTGTGCTTGCGTGACACTCCTGATATCACGGATATGTTTAAGTGCAGTCTTGCCGATGAAGTCGGCCTCAATATCCCGCTCGACCAAGTATTGCGGTGACATGTCACACCGTTAAAAGCACTTGAACAGGGAAATAATATGAGAAATTTTGAGAGAGATAGGCCTAAACAGATGCCGAAAAAATGGTCAATTGGACTTGTTTTTTGCGTTCTTTAGACCATTTGGTCTAAGGCCATAAAATCGCTGATTTAATAGATTTATATCCTATGCGGGCATCTAAAATAGTTACATTGAGTGCTATGTCACCGCTTGTCTGTCAAGGGAGTAAGGGCTGATTGATGTGTTATTCGACAGCACATCGGGCGTGGGGGGTGACCGCCTATGTAATGATCAGCAAAGCTTGGCTTTATGTTGCGGTGACCATCGATCTGCACTCACGGACGGTCATCGGTGGCCGATGGACATACGGATGACGCCAGACTTCGTATGCAAAGCACTCAATAGCCGCACACTCGTAAACAGCCGTGAGCGGGTAAAGAACAGCGCGGCGATCTTTATCGGCAATGTATCAGGTGAATAAGTCGGTAAAACCAGGCTGGTTAAGTCAGCGTTAGACACTGGCTGGGATCCATTAAAAACAATGCTGGACCACAACTCTCCTCGCCGCTTATTATGTTTTATATGACACCGACTACCGCGGTGTGTTTTACGACTGGACACGTTTAACTTGGGTGGATTGTCGCTTAACAGGGATGGCCGTCCGGACTTGACCACATCAGTTGGCGTCCCTATCATTACTGTGGGCCGCTGAGTTGAAGGACTGAGGCGTTTGATGGTGCAGGAGTGCTGGCGCCAATCCTGAATCAAGCCAGCCAAGCGGGCAATCAGCCCAGTCACACTCACACGAACGGTAGATGAGCCGAAGAGCAACGCCAGTAGTCCATGAGGATATGGCAAAAGAAACCTGAGCGTGTGGAACCGTACTCCAACCCCCTTCCCCAATATCGCTTACGTTGTGTGAGTGTATTTGCTGACCGAGCCGATGATAATATGAAAAAAGTCATATTGGATGCAGTGGATATCCGCATTTTGAGCGCCGTGCAGCAGTACGGACAAATCAGTAAAATGAGACTTTCAGAACTGGTTAATCTCTCGCCGACGCCCTGCTGGATTCGACTAGAAAAGCTCAAAAAGGCTGGCTACATAAAGGGTTATCGAGGTGATATTGCCATCGATAAGATTATCGACCTAGCAACAGTTTTTGTTACGATTTCACTGAAGACGCATAATAGAGCAGATTTTCAGCGGTTTGAAAACTACATTCAGAGCGTCGATGACATCGTAGAATGTAACGCTACGGGTGGTGGTTCAGACTATGTGATGAAAGTAATTAGCGCTAACCTTCATGATTTTCAAAAGGTGATGGAGGAGATGCTCAATAACGAGATAGGTATTGAACGCTATGTTATTTATATGGTGACCAGGGAAGTGAAATCAAAACCTATTAGCTTGTCGAAACTGTTGGAATATAAAAAAGCCCATAACTATTGAGTTCAATTGATTAGAAATTTTATCCTCAATTTCGAGAAGTCGAGAAGTCGAGAAGTCGAGAAGTCGAGAAGTCGAGAAGTCGAGAAGTCGAGAAGTCGAGAAGTCGAGAAGTCGAGAAGTCGAGAAGTCGAGAAGTCGAGAAGTCGAGCCGACGCCCGTTGCCGATGTGGGCGATATTCGGTATCCCACTGAACCGCCCCACAGTATTTTCCGGTTGCTAGGCCGTTAGGCCCTTGGGCTCAGGAAGGGAATGCGCACGACAGCATGCCGTCACCGTATTGGCCAGAAGGCAGGCAATGGTCATCGGGCCGACGCCGCCGGGTACCGGCGTGATCGCGGCAGCGATCTTTTTGGCTGCGTCGTAATCCACATCGCCGACTAGCCGCGTCATGCCCTCGTCCTTTTCAATGCGATTGATACCCACGTCGATCACCGTTGCGCCAGGTTTTATCCAGTCACCCTGAACGAACAGAGGTCGTCCCACTGCCGCGACCACGATATCGGCACCGCGCACGATCTCCGGTAGATTGCGCGTACGGGAATGGACCACGGTGACGGTGCAGCTATCTCTGAGCAACAGCTGCGCCATGGGCTTGCCGACGATGTTAGAACGCCCAATCACCACCGCATTCAGGCCCGACAGGCTGCCGCAATACTGGCGAAGCATCATCAGACATCCCAAGGGGGTGCAGGGCAGCATCGCCTGCTGCCCGGTCGCAAGCAGACCGACATTGGAGATATGAAACCCGTCTACGTCCTTGGTCACGTCAATCGCATTGATCACTAAGGCATCGTCAAGGTGCTTCGGCAAAGGAAGCTGAACGAGGATGCCATGCACCGCCGTATCCGTATTGAGCTGATGGATTAGCGCCAAGAGTTCGGCCTCGGTGGTGTCTACAGGCAATTTGTGCTCGTAGGAGTTCATGCCGACATCAACGGTTTGCTTTCCCTTTGCGCGTACATAGACCTGGGACGCCGGATCTTCACCCACGAGTACCACCGCCAGGCCGGGAGTGATCCCGTGTTGTTGCTTGAGGCGCGAGGTATGTTGGGCGATCCTTTCACGTAGCGTGGCGGCGAAGACCTTGCCGTCGATGATTTGTGCACTCATGCGATCTTGTTCTCCGTTCTAGCACCGCCTAAACCAGGTTGAAGATCGGTAAAGGCGGTGCATTTGCTTTTATTCTGTAGCGCCGCCGCGCAAAGTTGCTGCGCTCGTTAGTCCTCTAAAAAAACGGGGATCCAGCGCGGCAGTGTTACTGCTTAACGTTACTCGGTGGAGGCGGGCCGACCCGCGGCTCCTCCATTTTCGGTAACCCAGTTTGCGTTGACACCGATTCCGCCCAGCGGGAAGAAATGCACCTGCTCGATGCCGAAGTTCGGGTGGCGCTTCTTGTGGGCGGCAAGCGCGGTCAACAATTCGGTAGGTTCATAGGGCAGCATCAGCTTGGTGACATCCTTTGCCCTGCGTTGCAGTACCCGCATGCTGGGGCCAACGCCGCAAGATAGGGAGTATTTGATCAGGGTGTGGAGCTTAGCCGGGCCGGCCACGCCGATATGGATGGGTAGGTTAATTTCCTCGGCTGCTAGCCGGTCTGCCCAGGCGATCACCGGCGCCGCCTCGAAACAGAATTGGGTGGTGAGTGCCACACGGGCATCGGTCCGCTCAGAAAAAGCCTGCTTCCACTTCAGGGATTGTGCCACCATTCGGTCGGAACCATCGGGATCGATATCGCGGTTGCGCTCGGGATGGCCCGCGAAGTGCAAATTCTTGAACCCGTCAAAGAGGCCCGTCTCGATCAATTGCATGGAATCTTCGAATTCGCCAGCCGGAGTCGTCACCCCGCCGCCCAAGAGCAGCCCTTGTTCTACGCCAGCCTCGCCCTGATATCGGGCGATCCATTCGGCCAGCTCAGCCCTATCCTTGATGAGGCGAGCGGGAAAATGAGGCATGACCGGGAAGCCCTCGTCGGTCAGACGGCGTGCCGTGCGAACCATATCCTCGATCGGTGTTCCCGCGAGATGGGCGATATAGACACGGGTGCCTGTTGGCAGGATATCGCGAAATCTCTCCACCTTGTCAGCGGTCCGCGGCATCACCTCAATGGAATAGCCGTCTAGAAAATTCTCCAACAAACAGGATGTTTGATCCTCGGTGCTGGCAGCGGAAGGTTTTTGAAAAAAAGAGAGCAGCCCCATAAAATCTATCCTGCGTGCTGGTGGGTGGTTTAACCCTGTTGTATTAATTTTCGATAAGCGGCCGCAGGCGCAGAGGTAGCCCTGGCTGCAGCGACCTTCGGTGCTTGCAATACGCCATTCATGCAGGCTTTACAAAACGCTTAAGCCTTAGCCTGAAGGCGAGCCTGCGGTGATCGCTCACTCTTTTATTGTGCTTTTTTTGTTGATATTAAGTCGCCGCTATTTTCTTATTCGGATCGAAGAACGGTTTCGCGACAACGGTGGCCGTTCTTGTTCCGCTGGGCATCTCGACGTCAAAACGGGTGCCAAGGGCCGCATAGTCGATATCCACCATGGCTAGGGCAATATTTTGCTCCAGGCGAGGTGAGAACACCGCAGAAGTGACCTTGCCGACTTGCTTGCCGTCTTGTTCCAGCGCCCAGAACCGGGAGTTGGGACCGGCCAGTGCAGGACCATCGATGATTACACCTACTTGCTTGCGTGACACCCCTTCTGCACGGATACGTTTAAGTGCAGCCTTGCCAATGAAGTCGGCCTCAATATCCAGCTCGACCAAACGATCCATACCCAGTTCATAGGGGTTGTTGTTGCTGTCCATATCGGCGTGGTAGGACAGCATACCGCCCTCAATACGGCGAATGCTCGAGGTGTGGCCCGGCTGAAGACCGAACGGCGCACCTGCCGCCATGATCTTTTCCCACAGCTCATCACCCTTGGCGCTGTCTGTCAGGTAGAGTTCATAGCCGAGTTCGCTGGACCAGCCGGTCCGGGAAACGATCAGAGGGATACCGTCCAGGTCGTATTCGCGTAACCAGTAATACCTGAGGTCGGTGATACTGTCGCCGAATAACGCTTGCATGATTTTACCGGACTCCGGACCCTGCAGCTGCAGCGGTGAAACATCCGGTTCGCGGATCTGGACATCCAAGCCGGAGTTAATAGCGACGCCCTGCGCCCACAGTAAGATGTCACTGTCAGCTAGAGAGATCCAGAAGCGGTTTTCCTCGAGACGCAGCAGGATAGGATCGTTCAAAATCCCGCCTGCAGCATTGGTGATTAGTACATATTTACACTGACCTACCGCACACTTTGACAGGTCACGAGGGGTTAGCAGCTGAGCAAATTGTGCGGCGTCGGGGCCGGTGATCTCTACCTGACGCTCAACGGCAACATCACAGAGGATGGCCTTGTTAACCAAGTTCCAGAAGTTTTGCTCGGGATCACCGAAATCGCGAGGGATATACATGTGGTTATACACCGAGAACCCTGTGGCGCCCCAACGCAGGGTCGCATCGAAGTAGGGTGACTTGCGAATTTGTGTTCCAAAGCCAAAGTCTTTTTGTTGTTGTTTAGCCATTTTCTCATCCTCATAGTGTGCGATCACGTCCATTGCGGTGACATCACACACCACTCAAAACGCTTGAACAGAGGAAATGATATGAGAAATATTGAGAGAAATAGGTCTAAACAGAGGCCGAAAAAATGGGTAATCGGACTTTTTTTTTAAGCGCTTTAGACCACTTGGACTAAAGCCAGGCCAGGCATATCCAGTCATGGCACCAGTCTATGTGACTGGAAGTTAACGGAAGGACGACCCAGAGGGCTTTGCATTAGCCTGGCTAATCAATCTGCTTAGTAATTGTCGTTTTACACCTGCTTGCGTTGTTTTTACGATGAGGCTCTACATTCACAGGAGCAGAAACTATGTCAGTCCATGAGGCAGCCATCAACTGGCAGCGCACCGGTCACGAGTCCGAGGCAAACACTTACTCGCGTAACCACCGCGTCACCTTGAATGGAGGCCAGGAGGTTGATGTTTCGGCATCGGTAGAGTTCAAAGGTGACCCTAATTGTGCTGATCCTGAGCAGATGCTGGTGAGCGCCGTCTCCAGTTGCCATATGTTGTTTGTCCTGGCCATTGCCGAGTTTCAGGGCTATCGTGTTGATTCATATGTAGATAACCCTAAGGGTTATCTGGAGGGCAATGATAAAAAAGGCAAGCAGGTGACGCGTATTGAATTGTTTCCCCGGATTATATTCAGTGGCGACACGTTGCCTGACCAGAAGGCGATTTCAAGAATCCACGCCAATGCCCATAGCAACTGTTTTATACGCAATTCAATCACCGCTGAGGTGACCATCAACCCTCTTTAATCAACCCTCTTTAATCAGGCCCTTTAAATCAGACATCGTTGGCGGGAGTTATTTATGAAGGATATACAATCGAAGGGAGACGTCCTGCTTCGAGAGGATAAAGAAGGCGCCGTTTATCTGACGCTAAATCGACCGGAGCGCTTCAACACCCTCTCCGAAGCGTTGCTGACCGCACTGCAGGCCGAACTGGACGCTATCGCTGTCGACCCTGCGGTGCGCTCGGTGGTGATCGCCGCCAGCGGAACGGGCTTTTGCGCGGGTCACGACCTGCGAGAGATGCGCGCCCACCCCGATCATGGCTACTATCAGGCGTTATTTCGCCGCTGCGGTCAGGTGATGCAGAGTATCGTCGCCTTGCCGGTGCCGGTAATTGCCAAAGTCCAGGGCATGGCCACGGCGGCAGGGTGCCAACTGGTAGCCAGCTGCGATCTAGCCATCGCCGCCCGATCGGCCAGTTTCGGTGTGTCGGGCATCAATGTAGGCTTGTTCTGTTCGACGCCTGCCGTGGCTTTGTCACGCAATATCACGCCTAAGCGCGCGTTCGACATGCTGGTATCCGGTCACTTTATCGATGCGGATACCGCGCTGGAGTGGGGGTTGCTGAGCGATGTAGCCGACGATGTCGAACTGGATGCGAGGGTAGCGGCTAAGGTAGCGCAGATCCTGAGCAAGAGTCCGGCGGCTGTTCGCTTTGGCAAAAGCATGTTCCACCCCCAGCGGCAGATGCCGCTGGCCGAGGCCTATGAGTTTGCCGGCAAGGTAATGGCCGAGAACATGATGAGTGCCGATGCTGGAGAAGGAATCGATGCGTTTCTCGGCAAGCGCGAACCTCAGTGGGAGCCGCTGGGCCGCTAGCGCTGGCGAGCATTTCGCGCTCAGTGTCGCCGGTTCGGCTGTCTCCCCTGAGGTCCGGTGGCGGCATCACCGATAAATGGGGTTACGCTTATTGAACCGGTAAAGGTTAGAAACCCTCCGCGTGCCGATTTAACGGTCGGGTGATGAACCCTGCATAAAAATAACAAGGGAAAGACCATGAATGATATCTGCGACTTCAATGAGGCTCTGGAAAAGACAACGGCCAATTATGTTCCGCTGTCACCGTTGAGTTTTATCAAGCGGGCTGCCGCGGTTTATCCCGACCGTACCGCGCTGATCTACAATGAGGCTCGCTATAGTTGGCGTCAGACCTACGCCCGCTGCTGCCGCCTGGCGTCTTTGTTACAGAGCCACGGTATTGCACGAGGCGATACCGTGGCTGTCATGTTGCCGAATGTACCCGCCTTATACGAAGCACATTTTGGCGTGCCCATGGTCGGAGCGGTGCTCAATGCCATCAACATTCGTCTCGATTCGGAAGCGGTGGCCTTTATCCTCGATCATAGCCGTTCGCGCCTGTTGCTAGTAGACCCCGAGTACGCCGACGTGGTGGAAAAAGCGCTCGCTCGAATGGCGCGGCCGGCACCCATCGTTATCAACGTGTCGGACCCCAGCCAGAGTCCGGAACGCTTTATCGGCGACCTTGAGTACGAAGCGCTACTGGCCGATCAGTCGGAGAAACACGATTGGGAATTACCCGAAGACGAGTGGGATGCGATTGCTCTGGGCTACACCTCGGGCACTACCGGTAACCCCAAGGGGGTGGTTACTCACCATCGCGGCGCCTACCTGAACGCAGTCAGCAACGTCCTGTCCTGGACCTTGCCCGCCAAGGTGACCTACCTGTGGACCCTGCCGATGTTTCACTGCAACGGCTGGTGCTTCCCGTGGACCCTAGCGGCGGTCGGTGGTACCAGCGTCTGCCTGCGGCGCGTGGACCCCGAACACATTCTCAAGCTGATCAGGCAGCATCGGGTCAGTCATTACTGCGGCGCCCCCATCGTCCATGCCATGATCGCCGATGCGGCCATTGCTGCCGGGGAGCCGATCGAGCATAGGGTTTCGGGACTGATCGCCGGCGCGGCACCGCCTGCCTCCGTGCTGGAGCGGATGGAGAAAATCGGCATCGAGCTCACCCACGTATACGGGCTGACGGAGACTTACGGCCCCGCCACGGTTTGCGCTAAGCAGGACGGCTGGGATCAACAGCCTCTGGATGAGCGGGTGCGGCTCAATGGCCGTCAGGGTGTCACCTATCCACTGCAAGAAAGCGTCGCGGTACTCGACTCGAAGACCCTTAATCCCGTGCCCGCCGACGGCAAAACGGTGGGCGAGATTATGTTTCGAGGCAATATCGTCATGAAGGGCTACCTGCGCAACGAAGCGGCCACCCGTGAAGCCTTTGCCGGTGGCTGGTTTCACTCCGGTGACCTAGCAGTGGTGGACGCGAATGGTTACATCAAGATTCGCGACCGGCTGAAAGACGTGATCATCTCAGGCGGGGAAAACATCTCCTCACTGGAGGTCGAGGAGATCCTTCAGCGACATGCAGACGTCGAAATCGCGGCGGTGGTGGCCATGGCCGATGCCAAGTGGGGCGAAGTCCCCGTCGCTTTTGTCCAGCTGCGTCCCGGCAGCGAGCTGAGCGAAGAGGCATTGATCCACTTCTGCAAGGAGAATATCAGTCGCTTCAAGGTGCCCAAGAAGATCATCTTCAGCCAGCTGCCAACCACCTCGACGGGCAAGATCCAGAAGTTCCTGCTGCGTCAGCAGCTCGAGCCCCGTCTGCCAGCCTGAACCGGTCGGGAGCTAGGGGCTGAAGCAGCCGTGGGACAGCGACCTGCTTTTTACCACGACAGCGATTATAGTGACCGTTAAACGGGTCACTATAATCGCGCAGTGCGCCCCCCTTCTTGCGAGTATTAGTCATGTTACGACTCCCACCCCTGCTCGCTCTCTCCTATTTCGAGGTCGCCGCGCGAACCAAGAGTTTCGCTTTGGCGGCCAAAGAGCTCCATGTCACGCCGGCGGCGATCAGCCACCAGATCAAGGCGCTGGAAGAGTATCTCGGTGTTGCACTGTTCGTTCGCCACCACCGGCGGGTCAGTCTGACCCCGGCCGCGCACGTGGCTCTGCCGGAGCTGCATGAGGGGTTCCAGACCCTGGATCGCGCGGTGGACAAGATCCGCTCCTATGGCGAAGAGCGCCTGATCGTTACTGTGTGCTCCGAGCCCCTGTTCGCCACCAAATGGATCGTGCCACGCCTGCACCGTTTCTACGCCCGTTGTCCAGAGGCCGAAGTGCGGTTGCAGGCGAGCTTGCATACGGTGGACCGCACTCGCGATAACACGTTCGGTGTAACCAACCTCAAGCGTGCCGGCATCGATGTTTCCGTGCGCCTCGGTTACGGCCAGTACAGGGGCATTGAATCGCAGCGGCTGATGGGTCTGGAGCTGGTGCCCATGTGTGCACCGGCGCTGGCCGCCACCCTGAGCGGCATGGACGCACTGTGTGGACTGCCGTTGCTGTGCGACAGCACCCTTACCCAGTTCGACGAGCCCTGCGGCTGGAAAGCGTGGTTCATGCAGCAAGGGTGTGAAATCGGCACGTTACGGGAGCGGCGATTTGGCAACGGACTGCTGGCGCTGGAGGCGGCCATCGCCGGTCAGGGCGTCCTGCTCGGCAGCCGTGATCTCCAGCAGCCGGAATTAAGCGCCGGAAAGCTGGTGATAGCGTTCGATAGCCCGCTGAACTGCGTCCCGGCGTA
>JBLHND010000076.1:0-16405 GCA_047622605.1 Motiliproteus sp.
TATTTACCAAGCTGATGCTTGGGGTACGGATTAGCCGTGAAACTTAAACAGTCGGCTGTAGCAGGCGACTAGAGGTTGAGGTTTTCTTCGGGGCCGTTGCTGTACGTAGCGCTTCCGTCATTCGGGTAGGGCAGGCCGTATCAGTATTTTCTACCTAAAGACCCATAGCCATTTTTCGACGTCTAAGACAGTCTTACCATCGATAATCATCCGTCTAATACTTGGCGGTAAGGATATAGTCGTGGTGCTTAAGCGGTGGCCTGTGTCAGTCATTACGGTCTAAAGACCCTCAGCCACGTTGGATTGTAACGACTGACTCAAATTCCATAACAACTTATAAGGTAACAAGCATGAAACGCATAGTCGTAGTCGGCGGCGGGGCAGGTGGCCTCGAGTTAGCCGCGAAACTGAGCCGTTATTGTGGTAAGCAGCGTGGTAAACAGCCGTCAACAGAGATGATCCTGGTTGACCGGGTCCGTACCCATGTCTGGAAGCCGCTGTTACATGAGGTGGCCGCCGGGGTGATTGATAAGAGTTCTGACGGGGTTGATTATCGTATTCACGCCAGTCGCTTTAATTATCAATTCCAGCAAGGCACGTTAAATGGCATAGATACCCAGGATAAGAGTATCTCCTTAGACGCCCTCTATGACGAAGAAAATCAGCTGATCTTACCGGAACGTAAAATTAGCTATGACATCTTAGTCTTGGCCATTGGCAGTGTGAGCAATGATTTTGGTACTCCGGGCGTGGCCCAACACAGCTATTTCCTGGATTCCCTGGCACAGGCCGAGCGCTTTCATCGTGCCTTGCTTAATCAAATGTTGCGGGTTAATCAGCCCGATACTCAGCAATCGATGTTGCGCGTCGCTATTGTTGGCGCGGGGGCCACGGGTACCGAGCTTGCGGCTCAGTTGCATCATGTGGCTAATCTGTCCCGGGCCTATGGGATGCCGGAGATGTCGGCCAAGCGTCTTAAGATCGCGATCATTGAAGCCGGTCCGCGACTGCTCCCCGCCTTGCCTGAACGTATTGCCAATGCTGCCAGGCAGGCATTACAAAAAATCGGGGTGCAGATTCATGAAAATACCCGGGTTATGCGGGCGGAAAAAAACGGTTTTGTGAATGCCGATGATGAATTGATCGAAGCCGATCTGATGGTCTGGGCGGCAGGCGTGAAGGCGCCTAATCTGATCAAAGACCTGGGTATATTTTCCATCAATCGTAGTCAGCAAATACTGGTTGATGTGCACCTGCAGGCGCTGGATAACGAGGATATCTTTGTACTGGGTGATTGCTGTGCCTTTCAACAAAAGGACGGCTCCTGGGTACCACCCCGGGCACAGTCTGCTCATCAGATGGCCACGACCGTGTTTGAAAACATTGTGCATAAACTGAAAGGGCAAGAGCTGGCTGACTATCAATACAGTGATTACGGCTCGTTGGTGCATCTGAGCAAATACAGCACGGTAGGCAGCCTGATGGGTAATCTGTCCAATAGCAGCATGTTCATCGAAGGTAAGCTGGCGCGTTTGGTGTATACCTCTTTATACAGCATGCATCAGTTTGCGGTGCACGGTTGGTTCAAAGCGATGTTGGTGATGTTGAGCCGCAAGGTGAGTAAGTTTGTCGGGCCAAAATTGAAACTGCATTAGCTTCGGTTCAGAGACTGAGCGGTTATCGCCGTTCAGGTGCTCAGGTCCACATCGATTGTGTCTCTGACGAATGAGATCGACGACAAATGAACTCGACAACGACTTCGACAACTACCGAGCTCGTCTATGAATGAACGCAACTTAGGGCAGGCTTACACGTCGGTTTATCACCAGGGCACCCTGACCCTGGGATTGAATTTCCCCATCGAAGCCTATTCCAGTCCCGTTGCCGATATGCAGCAGCAGATTACGCTGGCTCGGCGTGCGGAGGAGGGCGGCTTCGCCGCACTCTGGTCGCGTGATGTACCCCTGCTTGATCCGTCTTTTGGGGACGCCGGCCAACTGTATGACCCCTGGGTGTGGCTGGGCTATGTCGCCGCACAGACCACGAAGATCGCGTTGGGTACCGGCGCCATCATCCTGCCACTGCGCCGGCCTGTCGATCTGGCTAAGGCGGCAGCCTCGGTCGATCAACTATCCGCTGGGCGGTTGCTGCTGGGCGTCGCTTCAGGCGACAGACCGGTCGAATATGCGGTCTATGAAGTACCCTTCGAACAGCGGGGTCAGACATTCCGGGAGACCTTCGCGTTTATACGTGCCGCAACCCACCGGCCCGCGCATTGGCATAACCAGCAGGCCGTCGGTTCGCAACGGGTAGAGCTGCTGCCCAAGGCGCATGCGGGCGATATTCCGCTGTTGGTCACGGGCAACAGTCGCCAGTCGTTAGACTGGATCGCGGCTAATGCGGATGGCTGGCTGATGTATCCCCGCCCGATTGAGCAGCAGCGCTCGGTGGTGACCTCCTGGCAGCACGCGGTTCAGGCGGCCGGATATGAGTGGAAACCCTTCTCCCAGTCGCTCTATATCGATCTGACCGCAAACCCGGACACGGCGGCGAGCCCGATCCACCTAGGCTACCGCCTGGGACGCAATACCCTGCTGTCTCATCTGGAGGCTCTGCGTGATCTAGGCGTCAATCATGTGAGTTTTAACCTGCGCTTTTCTTCGAGACCGGTTGCGGAGGTTCTTGAAGAAATCTGTGAATACGTTGTTCCGAACTTCGCAGTCAGCGGCTCAACGAGTAGGGTTACTGTTTCTGGCTTTGTTGTAAGCCACGGCGTAGATGATCCAGTAGCCTGACTGCCGCCGGGGCCAGGTTGGATTGATCATAATTAAAGCCGATGGATACCTTGCCCAGCGCTGGCAACTGGCGTTGAAGATCGTTGGAGGTCAGGGCGCCTGGCGCGGTATTGATGGCCAGCGCACTAACCCCCAGCCCCGCTTCGATCGCCGCCTGGATTCCCTGAAGGCTTGAGGTGGAGTAGAGTACCCGCCACGGAATTTTTGCCTTGTTGAGTGCCTTGGTGATTTGCTGCCGATAGAGGCAACCCTTGGGATACAGTACCAGGGGGAGCGGTTGCTCAGGATTGAAGCTAAAGCCAGGAGAGCTGATCCAGGAGAGCGGTTCAACGATAAAGTCATGCTCTTCAAAACTGTGCCCCTGGTGCTCGTCCATCCGCATCACCAGGTCATAGGATCCTTTCTTAAAATCCTGAAGCAGGTTTACGCTTAATTCAGTGCGCACTTCCAGCGTCACATTCGGGTAGGCCTGAGAGAATTTAGATAAGGCCGTTGGCATAAAGGAGACTTCAAAATCGTTGGGTATCCCCAGCCTGACCGAGCCGCTGACCGCAGGGGCCGACATGCGAGAAACGACGGCGTCATTTAAATCCAAAATTTTTCGCGCGTAATTGTAGAGAATCTGGCCCTCTTCCGTCAGCGTCATACCCTTAAGGCGGTTAAACAGCAGCGCCTCGAGCATGCCCTCCAGGCGTTTGATCTGCAGGCTGATAGCCGGTTGCGACCGGCCCAGCGCCTCGCCAGCCTGGGTGAAGCCACCCAGGTTAGTGATGGTGACAAAGGTCCGTAGCAGGTCCATTGGCAGGTTTTTCATGAGGCTAGGATCCGGAGGGTTGCAAGGGGACATCAATGGCAATGTTTCTGATGTAAATGATAAGCTCGGCAGGATTGGTATGGCAAAGGGTTTGGCGCGTTATTTTTCGTGCCCTACTTTAATAGCAAGTGGCGATTATTGTGCCTATGCCTATGCCTATGCCTATGCCTATGCCCAAGCCCAAGCCCAAGCCCAAGCAGTTCCATTGCGAGGACTCCGCATACAAGGGCGGTAATAGTATTTATTGAGGGATCAGTCCGCATGCGTGAGTTATTGATACTCTGTTTCGCCTACGCGATCAGCCTGTTTTACCGCGGTATGATCTCGGTGATCGCACCGGAGATCTCTGCAGACCTATCGCTGGACGCGAGTAGCCTGGGGTTGTTGTCGTCGACCTTTTTTATCAGTTTTGCCGTGGCTCAGATACCCAGTGGCCTGGCGCTGGACCGCTTCGGTGCACGCCTGAGCATCGGTCTGTTTATGTGGCTAGCGGTACTGGGCACGGTGCTCTTTTCGCTGGCCGAGTCATCGATGGTCGCCTTTATTGGCCAGGTACTGATCGGCGTCGGTTGTGCGCCGATATTTACCGGTACGATGATCGTTATCGGTCGTCAATGTCCTCCTGAGCGCTTTGCCTATATTACCGCGCTGGTGATTGCGGTCGGTAGTCTTGGCGACCTACTCGGAACCACGCCGCTGGCCTTGCTGGCGGAATGGTTGGGGTGGCGGTCGGCGTTGCTGCTAGCCATGTTGTTGACGGCGGCAGCGGCCAGTTGTTGCTTGCTGGGGCTCAAGCCTGACCGGCCCCAGGGTAAGCCTCAGTCGCTGGGCGTGCTGTTGCGGGGGATGGCACGGGTGACGACCGTAAGGAGATTGTGGCCGATTATCCCCATGTTTCTGGTCAGCTACGCGGTGTTGACGGCTATTCGCGGACTCTGGAGCGGCCCCTATCTGGCTCAGGTATTTCACCTGGATACCGGCGAACGGGGAACGATCCTGCTGGCGATGTCGGTGGCTATGGGGGTCGGCACCTTTATGCTGGGGGCACTGGATCGATGGTTGCAAAACACGAAGCGGCTGGTGATCGTCACTTCGCTGCTGACGTTGGCCCCCTTGCTGTTGCTGGCGGTCTATCCCGCCGAGGGGGCTGTTTTTGCGATGTGGGCCTTTGTTGCGATAGGGCTGTTTGGCTTTAACTATCCGTTATTGATGTCGCATTGTCGGAGCTTCCTGGCCCCTGCGTATTATGGCCGGGGCATGGCGTTTCTGACGGCGCTGAGTTTTATCGGTGTCTCCTTGATTCAAAGTATTAGTGGCGTACTGATCACCCATGCACAGGCACTGCAGCTCGCGCCTGGCGAGCAGTACCGCCTGCTGTTTATCCTGCTCGCTTGCGCACTCGCGCTGGCCACACTGGTGTATAGCTTCAGTGACCGCCAGGGAGACGGCAATGAACCATTTAGTAGGGGTTGATCACAGCACGACATCCTTCCACTCGATGCGCGAGACACGCTTCAACTTTTTACGCGGCACACAGCCGCAAGAGTCGAAAGCGGGGACGAACTTCTTGCCTTGGCTGCTGTAGGAGCACCCGCAGTAGAATGAGGTCTGGTGGTCGTCCTGATAGCCGCAGCGACTCGCTTGGCCTGGCTGTAGGACTTAGGTGGTGCAGACCCTGTTAAGGTCGCCGAGAGTGCCCACTCTACAACTATCCTGACATAGAGGGGCCAGTCTGGATGCTCGAATTATCTGTCCTTGGGTTTCTTGTTAAAATTTAGTGTCTAGCCGCCTGTCGGACTTAACACTGATCTACTGCGGAAAAGCCGACTTTGGCCATTTTTAAGGCTCTGTACCAGTTAAGTGTTGCGACCAGCTCTTTCATTCTGTTCAAAAGATCGCCTGCAGGCAGGCTCCCACGGTGCTAAAGGCGGATCTTTGTGGGTAAATAAGATATTTTTCATAGGCTTGAAACGAAAATCACAGCATCAGGATAACGCTAAACCCCCATTGCTAACCGATGAAATTCAGACTGAAAAAGGCCCGCAGGGTCGAGCCAGGGACGGCGAGACAGACCGTTGAGGCAGGATGCCGAATCGGTCTGTCTCAGGCTGGATTTCATAGCGCCGTAGGCGCGTACCCGCAGGGCGGTTAGCGGGGCACGCTTTCTTTGCTTCGGTTTCTTTGTCGTGTACAAAGAAATGAAGCCGCCGGGAGGCGGAACAAGGATCTGATTAAAAAGACAATAATTCAGAATCAACTTCTGCAACACTTAACTGGTACAGAGCCAAAAAAAAGCCTGGCATAAGCCAGGCAAAAAGAGGGTAAGTCATCGCTCAACGAGCGTTGAGGTTAATACGCTTACCTCGCAAGCCCGGCGTGTGGGTTTGCGAGGTTCGGTCTGATGAATGCGCTGTTGTAGGTTAGGCTTCAGCCTGACGGCTTTTCTGACGATGGACTGACCTGCTTGAGGGTCAGGTCGAAGCAGAGCAGGGCCTTGGCGAGCAGTTCGTCAACTTCGGCGTGGCTGATCACCAGTGGAGGAGACAGCACCATCCGGTTGCCACAGGCACGCATGATCAGACCATTATCGAAGCAGTGATCGCGGCACAGTCCGCCGATATTCAACGCGTCCGGGTACAGCTCTTTGCGGGCCTTATCTTTGACCAGCGCGATACCGGCTACCAGTCCTACGCCTTCGATATGGCCGGTCAGCGGGTGGCCGCCCAGAAGTTCTCGCAACTTGGATTGAAAGTAAGGCCCTATGTCACTGGCGACGTACTCGACGATCTTGTCCTGTTTCATCAGGCGGATATTTTCCAGCGCGACGGCGGCTGCAACCGGGTGGCCCGAGTAGGTGAAACCGTGGTTAAAGTCCTCGCCACTGCTTATAAAGGCATTGCTGATACGATCGCCGACGGCCACCGCCGAGATCGGTAGGTAACCTGAAGACAGACCTTTGGCCATCGACATGATGTCCGGTTGAAAACCGAAGGTTTGGCTGCCGAACCAGCTACCGGTCCGGCCGAAGCCACAGATGACTTCGTCGGCGGCCAGCAGGACGTCGTACTTGTCGCAGATCCGCTTGATCTCGCCCCAGTAGTTGCTCGGTGGCACTATGACCCCACCTGCCCCCTGAATCGGCTCACCCACGAAGGCGGCAACATTATCAGCGCCAACCTCCAGAATCTTAGCTTCCAGGGCCTGGGCGCATACCAGGCCAAACTCTGCTTCACTCAGATCTTCACCTTCGCCGTACCAGTATGGCTGGCGGATATGGTGAATATCGGGTACCCAGGGGCCGCCCTGTTTGTGCATGCCACTCATGCCACCGAGGCTGGTGCCGCCGATAGTGCTGCCGTGGTAGGCGTTGTCGCGGCTGATCAGAATCTTCTTGGACGGCTTACCCTGGATCGTCCAGTAGTGACGGACCATTCGCATCAGCGTATCGATCGCTTCAGAACCGGAGTTGGCGAAGTAAACATGGTTCAGATCGCCCGGAGTGATGCCGGCGATCTCTTTAGCCAACAGCGCTGCTGGGGTGTGGGTAGTCTGGAAAAAAGTATTGTAG
This sequence comes from Motiliproteus sp., assembly GCA_047622605.1. GTDB lineage: Bacteria > Pseudomonadota > Gammaproteobacteria > Pseudomonadales > Balneatricaceae > Motiliproteus. The sequence goes on from JBLHND010000076.1 coordinate 7,178, forward strand.
TAAGGCAGTTGTTGCATCTGTTTGGTGGCGGCTTCGACCAACTCCTGACGGCCGTAGCCGAGGTTGACACACCAGAGTCCCGCCATACCGTCGATTAACCGGTTACCTTCGCTGTCCCAGATATAGACGCCTTCGGCTTTGGTGATGACGCGTGCGCCTGTGGCATTGAGTGCCTGAGTATCCGTGAAGGGGTGCAGGTGATGTTCCGCATCGATCGCCTGAACCTGCTTGGTATGGGTATTAGTATTAGTGTCGTTGTTGTTATCGACGGCGTGCAACATAGGGTCTCTCCCATCAACGCCTTCCTTGAGCGGAACGCGGGTAAAAAATATCGGTCTGTCCGGTAGTGGCTAAAAGCCGTTCGTGACTCAGGGGACGGTAGCACCTTACTTGCATTGGGATGCTGCCGATGAAGGCACAATACCGAATCGGGTCAGGACGCTATATACCCCATAGGGGATATATTGCCGGCTGCTTGCGAGGTATACCCCCTGGGTGATAGATACAGCGACGGCGAGATTGGTTAGGCTGGTTATAAAATCAGACGACCACGGTTGGAGTGCAGGAGCCCCTGCTCTGATGGCTAGGGAAAATAGGTATGCGTATGAAGATCGGTATTTTGGCGACAGGTATCACTCCCGATGATCTGCTCGATGACTTCGGCACCTATGCCGGTATGGTTACTGAGCTGTTCACAGCCGTTGGCTGTGAGTATCGATTTGAAACCTTTGATGTCCGTGACGGAGAGTTTCCCGCCTCGGCGCAGGACTGTGATGGTTGGGTCATTACCGGTTCCAAGTGCAATGTCTACCAGCAGCTGGATTGGATGCTGCGGTTGAAAACCTTGATCGTGGAGATCTATCAAGCCCAAAAACCGATGCTTGGCATCTGCTTCGGTCATCAGATTATTGCCGAGGCGTTCGGGGGTCGGGTTGATAAGTATCCCGGCGGCTGGGGAGTCGGCCTGCATCGTTACCAGTTGGTTGGTGAGAATCCGTTGTTCACCCCCGTAGATCAGGGGTTTACTCTCAACGCGATGCACCAGGACCAGGTACTGGATAAGCCAGACAATGCCGAGGTTGTGGCCGAGTCTGAGTTCTGCCGCTACGCCGCATTGCGTTATGACAACCGGATCCTGACGTTACAAGCGCATCCAGAGTTCAGTCTCGCGTTCGAATACACGCTGGTACAATCACGCAAGGGCAGTGTGGTGCCTGAGGCGAGTGCGGATCAGGGACTTGCCAGCTTACGTGGACCGGTAGCGGCGACCGACGCTCTGGCCGTCGCACGCTGGATGGCCGCATTTTTGGAGCAGCCGCGACCCTAGGCTGCTCAGGTTGCCCGCCGGAGCCGCTCACCGCAGTCGAGCCGTTCCGTTGCCAGGGTCGTCGCGGTCAGCGCGGTTGTCAGTCGGCCGTGGCGGTATGATCCAGCGGTTTGACTCGGGGCTTGGCGTTACTGTCGCCCAACTCTGATATCAGCATGCCAGCAATAATCAAACAGCCACCGATGATGCCCTGGCGACCCAATACCTCATCCAGAAAAAACCAGGCACAGAGGTAGGCGAAGACCGGCTCGGAGGCGAATATCAAGGCCACCTTGTGGGGCTCCAGCAGCCGTTGGCTGGAGGCCTGTGCCCAGGTCGCAAAACCCGATCCGAGAATGCCCGCGATCAGAATGGCGCTGATGATGATCGGATCAGCGAGTAGTTGATACCAGGCGAGCGACCCCATAGCCTGGTCGCTGAACAGCGGTTCGGGTGATAGCAGCGCCGCCGCGGCGCTATAAAGGGATACGGCGCTCAGCTGGATGATGCTGAGTTGAATGACCGGCAAGTTGCCGATCACTCGACCTGTCACCAGTATATGGAGGGCAAAGGCGAAAGCGCAGATCAACACCAATAGATCCCCTTTATTGAACTCCAGCTTGTCACCCAGGGTCAGAAAATAGAGCCCGGCGCTGGCGCAAATCACGCCTATCCAGACCGACGGCGATCGCCGTTTACCAAAGAGCACCCATCCCAACAGCGGTACCAGAGGCACGATCAGCCCGGTGATGAACCCGGCGTTGGCGACGCTGGTATAGAGCAACCCCTCCGTCTGGGTATAAAAGCCAATAAACAGCAGAAAACCAAGTAGCAGTCCGGGACCGAGCAACGCCAAGCGCTGTCCGGTCACAACCGGCTCTTTGGAAAAGTGCAAGAGTGGCAGCAACGATAACGCAGCGACCGCAAAGCGGATTGTGTTGAAGGTATGGGTCGGCAGCAGTTCAATCGCTTGGTCGAGCAACACATACTCGAACCCCCAGATAAAACAGACCAGTAATAGCAACATCCAGGCGCAGCGAGAGGAGGTAATGGACATAAGTTTCCTTGGTTTGTTAACCCGGGGAGCAGGGAGGGCTTGCCGAGGTTCCAGCCAGCCCTTCCGCTAGGCTCAACCGTTAAAGGCCCAGTTGATCTCGCAGGCTGTAGTACCAGGCTCCGAGTGCTGTCAGCGGGATGCGTAGCCTTTGCCCACCGGGGAAGGCGGGCTGGGGCAGGCCGGCAAAGACGTCAAACCGCTCGGCCTGGCCCTGGATGGCATCGGCGATGACCTTGCCCGCAAGATGGGAGCAGGTCACGCCGTGACCGCTGTAACCCTGGGCATAATAGATATTGCTGCCGATACGGCCGAGCTGAGGCAGTCGCATCAATGTCAGCAGGAAGTTACCGGTCCAGGCGTAATCGATCTTGACGCCTCCAAGCTGCGGGAAGGTCTTGAGCAACTTGGGGACGATCAAGGCTTCGATCTTATTCGGTTCGCGCTCTCCGTAAGTGACACCGCCGCCATAGACGAGCCGGCCATCACCCGACAGGCGGAAGTAGTCGAGCAGGTAGTTGCAGTCCTCAATACACTGCCCCTGAGGAAGCAGTTGTTGCTGCAAGGTCGGGCTCAGCGGCTCGGTAGCCACGATCTGGGTACCGCAGGGGATCGCCTTACGTTGCAGCTTTGGGATCAGGTCGCCCAGATAGGCATTGCCCGCTACCATCACGAAATCGGCGCTAACGCAGCCCTGGTCAGTATGCACTCGGGCTCGGTGGTGATTGGCCTGAGTGCCCGGCTCGACACGGATGACGGCAGAACCTTCATGGATCACTCCGCCCAGAGATTCCAGTGCTGCCGCTTCGCCAAGGACCAGGTTGAGCGGGTGAAAGTGGCCACTGCTGTTGTCGAGTAAGCCGCCATGGTAGCGCTCGGAGCCGACATATTGTTGCATTCGCTCTGCACTGAGGAGCTCCAGCTGTTGATGACCGTGGCTCTGCCACAGCTCCTGCTTGGCTTGCAGCCCCGCCAGTTGCTTAGCATTGCACGCAGCGAAGATACCGCCGGGCTTCAGGTCGCACTGGATGGCGTACTGGTCGATCAGACGACGGATGATCTCGCCGCCTGCAAATGCCATCTGGCCCATCGCAGCACCGGTCTTATGGCCGTAATTTTTTTCGATAAAGTCGATATCGCGGCTGTAACCGTGAACGATCTGACCCCCGTTGCGGCCCGAGGCGCCGTAACCAATCCGGCTAGCCTCCAGGACGGTGACGCTAAAGCCCTGCTCGGCCAGATGCAGCGCAGTGGATAGACCGCTGTAGCCTGCACCTATGACGCAGATATCGGTTGCGACCTCACCCTGAAGTGAGGGTCGTTGGCGGCGGTCGTTAGCCGAGGCGGCATAATAGGACGAAGGGTGAGAAATAGATGGCATGATAAGTTCCCGAATAACCTCGAGCGATGAGCCTGTCATCAGCGATAGTTGATTTTTATCCTGCCCGCAGCAGAGTCGGCAGTTGAGTGACTCGCATCGGGCTGTGCGCGATGATTAACAGTAGGTCATGCGGTCGCGGGGCTGATATACCCACTCCGGCATATTTTATACACGCGAGGGATTCTCTGATCAGGCGGTGAGCGGGTTTATCGGGTACGCAATTTCGAGTAGCCAAACAAGAAAGATGAAGGGCGAGGAGGGGCGAGGAGGGGCGAGGAGGGGCGAGGAGGAGCGAGGAGGGGCGAATAGTGATGAGTGATCAGTCAAGCGTGAAAAGGCTGCATCGCAGCCCTTCGTTACTTGGGGGTGGGCGCTTACGTGACACCCTTCGGAGGCCAGAGTCATTTCGGAACACCTGATGCCACCCCTATTAGCATCGAGGTCGTTGATCCGTACGTCGCAGACAAATCCTGACCTGTAACCCCGTTATCTGATTCTCAGCGACCCGATTTAAAGTCCGTCCACAGGCGGGTGATGACCCTGTCGATATTCCTGGGCAGGACCTTGAATGAGAACAACTTCTCCTTTACCTCATCGCTGGGGTAGATGGTCTTGTCATTGACAATCTCAGCATCGATCAACGGTACCGAGGCCTGGTTGGCGTTGGCGTAGGCGACATAGTTGCTGATCTCGGCGATGACGTCAGGGCGCATCAGGTAATTGATGAACGTGTGGGCGTTCTCGACATTCGAGGCATCGGCCGGGATGGCCAGCATATCAAACCATACGGCGGTGCCCTCTTTGGGGATCGAGTAGCCGACATTGACGCCGTTGTCGCTCTCTTGGGCACGCGTCGCCGCCTGAATGATATCGCCAGACCAGCCTACCGCGACGCAGATATCGCCATTGGCAAGATCGTTGATGTATTGCGAAGAGTGAAAGTAGGTGACGTGGGGGCGGATGCTCTGCAGGAGTTCCCCAACCGGGGCGCTCATCTTGTAATCGCTGGTGTTAAAGCTGTTGGGGTTTTTGCCCACATAGTGCAATGCGATAGGGATAATCTCGGTGGGTGCATCGAGCATCGCGACCCCGCATGAGGCTAGTTTTTTGAGATTTTCAGGCTTGAAGATCAGGTCCCAGCTATCGATCGGTGCGTCATCACCCAGGACCTCTTTGATCTTGTCGATATTGTAGCCGATACCGGTGGTGCCCCAAAGGTAAGGGATACCGTGTGCATTATCAGGGTCGACATCGCTCAGTACCTGCATCATCTTAGGGTCAAGATTCTTGAGGTTGGGTAACTTGCTCTTGTCGAGCGGTTGGAACGCCCCTGCCATTATCTGGCGACCCAGAAAGGATGAGGTAGGAACGACCAGATCGAAACCGGAGCTGCCGGTCAGTAGTTTGGCTTCCAGTACCGCGTTGCTGTCGAAGACATCCGCGATAACATTGATGCCAGTCTCTTTTTCGAAGTTTGCGATGGTGTCAGGTGCAATATAGTCGGACCAGTTGTAGAACTTTAGCTCCTGTGCGGCCTGTGCCGGCAGCGTTACCGCCAAGCCCAGTAGCAGCGTCGTTGCGGCTAGTTTAAAACGGCCATGAGTCGTATTAGTCATAGTATTTTAGCCTTCGTTTGTTGTTATGGATCAATCACTACCTCGACAATCGGGCGTGCCGCGCCTTAAGCCTGTTGTCTGATCTATTGAGAGCTTATTGCAACACCGAGCATTGGATATGGCTAGGGTCAATTAAAGGTACTCTCTTCTCGGATACATAATATATACCCCCGGGGGTATATATTGGCAGAGGGCAGTTTTTGCTATAAATGTTGGGAAAATGATGTTCATCTTTATAGCCTCTAGTGTCGTTAATCTTAATGCATAGCCTACTTGACCCGCTCGATGGTTGCATGATTATCCACCGCTAATTAAAAAATGGTCGATCGGAGGGTGCCTCAATTCGCATAGCAGAGTCGAATTATTCTTCAGCTTAGGTGAATATGTTATTTTAACCAGAGTCATAGAAAAGATGATTATTGCTCTTATAGAATAACCTCGACACACTGTAAAAACAGAATTATCATTCGGTTATTGGTTTTTAGCAGCAGGCATAAAAAATGCCTTTTGTTAATCTTAGTATTCGATTATAGGGTCGTTTTTCGGGTATGTTTTACGGGTAGTTTTACGGGTAGTTTTACGGGTAGTGAGGAGATGAATATGGGTCTGAAGGGTTACGAATCCTCCTTTTATGTCGATAGTGCGAATGACAAACAGGAGTATCCCGCGCTTGAGGGTGAGCAGGAGGCAGATGTTTGTATCATCGGCGGTGGTTATACCGGCTTGTCGGCTGCGCTGCATCTGGCCGAACAGGGTTATTCAGTGGTGCTACTCGAGGCGGAGAAGGTCGGCTGGGGCGCGTCGGGGCGTAATGGTGGTCAGCTCAATGCCGGCCAGAATGTGGATCAGGGCGAACTCGAAGCCAGCGTCGGGCCGCAGAATGCCCGCGCGCTCTGGGATCTGTCGCTGGAGTCGGTCGATCTGGTCAAGTCGCTGATCGATAAACATCATATTCAATGCGATCTAAAGCCGGGAGTACTCCACGTCGCGACCAAGGCCTCGGCCGGCGCTCACTACCAGCGGTCGATCGATAAGTTGCAGCGTGAGTATGCTTATGACGGGGTGCGCTTTGTGCCAGAAGCCGAACTCCGGCAGATGCTCGATACAGACCGTTATGTTTCCGGTGAACTATGGCGGGACGGTGCTCATTTACATCCGCTTAATTATGCCCTGGGTCTGGCTAACGCCGCTACGGCTGCCGGCGCGCGACTGTTTGAAAATAGCCGCGTCAGTGGTTATGACACGGCCATAGGTCCTCATAAGACCGCATTTGTACGTTCACTCAACGGCGCGGTGAAAGCCAAGTTTGTGTTACTGGCCTGTAACGGTTATCTAGGCAAGCTGGAGACGAAGGTAGCCGGAAAAATCATGCCGATCAATAACTTTATCCTGGCTACCGAGCCGTTGAGCGAGTCAAGGGCGCGTCAGCTGATCCGTGATGATGTCGCCGTAGCCGATTCAAAGTTTGTTATTAACTACTTCCGATTGTCGGCTGAAAACCGGCTGCTGTGGGGGGGAGGCGAAAACTACAGCAGTCGCTTTCCTGCTGATATTAAATCCTTTGTTCGCAAAACGATGCTTGAGATCTATCCGCAGCTAGCCGATGTCCGGATCGATTATGGCTGGGGCGGCACGTTGGCGGTGACGATGAACCGGATGCCGCATTTCGAGCGCATCGACGCGAACCTGTTTGTGGCGCAGGGCTACTCTGGTCACGGTGTGGCACTGGCGACCCTGGGTGGCAAGCTGATGGCTGAGGCTATCGCAGGAACCGCCGAAAAGTTTGACCAGTTTGCCCGAGTGCCGACGCCGACCTTTCCCGGAGGAACCCTGTTACGCTGGCCCGGCTTGGTAGCGGGCATGCTCTACTACTCCCTCCGAGACCGATGGTGATGGGTTTACTTTACAATGGCGTTCGCATCGCGGCTATGACGGCTATGACGGCGATGGGGCCCGAACTTTGACTAAGATGGCGACTGAGAGTAATCGTGATGAGCACCTGACCCCGCGTCGCGATCCGGTTCAGCAGCGCTCTAGAAAGCGGGCGCAACAGATTATCGATGTTACCGGAGCATTGCTCGAACGGGTGGGGTTTGATGATCTCAATACGACGCTGATCGCTAAGGAGGTGGGGATCTCGGTCGGATCGCTCTATCACTACTTTCCCAACAAGCATGCGATTCTTTATGCCATGGGGCGTCGCTGGCTAGAAGGGATTAAGATAATTTTGGATCAGATCGACCAGTGGCCACTAGAGACGTTGACGCTAGAGGATGCGGTGGAGCGGTTGATCATGATCAACTTCAAGGAGTATAAGAAACAGCAGGCCATGATGACGCTGGTGCAAGCCATGTTCTCGGTGCCGGAATTACGTGCGCTTGATATAGAGCACGATGAACTGGTGATATCGAGGATGGCGGCGGTGTTTAAGCGATTGGGTTTGCTGCGCCATCTCAATGAGCGCGAGCGCATTGCCCGGTTCTATCTGGAGATGACCCACAGCCTGTTTCTGGTGTTGATCAACCAGAGTGGCGAACGTGCCCGGCGCACCCTGGTTGATCTTAAGCTGATGGCTTATACCCTGCTGGCCCGGCACCACCGAGACCCCTTGTTAGCGCCGCCCCAATTCCCCTGGGGTGGTTGATGCTCTTTTTTGAGTTCGGCTATTTGATGAAAGGTTCGGCCAGCTGCTCAGCAGGGTTACGCTGAAAGATCTGCCTGTTAACGGTCATTACAAGCCTTCATAAACTCAGGCGTTCAATTTAAACTGTGCTATAGATCATCTTATGCGGGAACACCCATGAAAAATCGAGCCAGTAAAATCAGTATCAACGAGCACTGGTCGAAAAACCTCGGCGCACTGATCGACCACCATCGAATGCGCAGTTTTCCGGCAGCGCTGGAAGATTTGCTAGCCACCCACTGTGCTTTTGACCACTTTCTGATGGTGACCTACAAGAAATCGTTCCGACCGATCATCATCAGCCCAATCGACCCGGCCGAACAAAGCCATAGCCTGCGCAAGTACATTAACCATGCCTATGTCCTCGACCCGCTGTTTCATGCGATCCAGGAGGGTTCTCCCTCCGACATCATTCGGCTGGTGGAGATCATGCCCGACTCCTTCGAGGCAACAGAGTACTACCAGAATTGTTATCAGGACTTCGGCCTCGTCGACGAGATCGTCTTAATAATCCAACTGGACGACAAGGTCACCTGCGCAGTCTCGCTGAGTCGTAAGGCGTCCTTGGGGTCGATCACCCGCGTTGAACTCAATGCTTTAAAAGAGTTTTATCCGATTATCAACGCCCTTGTCGGCCAGTTCTGGCTGGCTCAGTCCGGAGAGTTTATCCAGTACGAACGTTCAGATGGCCCTATGAATCAGGCGCTTAAAACTTTCGCCCGCGCCGTCCTGACTCAACGTGAACGAGAGATTGTCGGCCTTATTTTACGAGGCTTCTCCTCCAAGGCCATTGCCGACCAGCTTCATATCAGCGTAGGTACGGTGAAGGTCCATCGCAAAAACATTCACACCCGACTCGATACCTCCACACAGTCAGAAATATTCACCCTGTTCATCTCCCACCTGAACGCGGTACCTTGAAAAAGGCTCTGTACCAGTTAAGTGTTGCGAAGCAACAGGACGCTTAATCGCCTGCATGTAGGCAGGGGTTGTATTGGTAATCAGGCAGTCTCTTGCAAGGCTTGAAGCGGCAATCGCACCATCAGAATGACACCAAACCTCCTTCTAAACCGATGAAATTCAGATTGAAAAGGCCCGCAGGGTCGAGCCAGGGATGGCGAGATTGACAGCTGAGGCAGGATGCCGAATCTGTCAGCCTCAAGCTGTATTTCATAGCGCCGCAGGCGC
>JBLHND010000077.1:0-16281 GCA_047622605.1 Motiliproteus sp.
GGCACTCTTGTTGGCACTACAGCATCGGGAGATTAAAGGGGTGGCGGCGCTTAAATCGGATCACTGAGAGACCTGCCCCGCCCGAGGCGAAGCTGATGGCACTCTTGTTGGCACTACAGCATCGAGAGATTAAAGGGGTGGCCGCGCTTAAGTCGGATCACTGAGAGCTCAGCAACGATACGAATCTGCACCAATGCTGGGATTACATCCCAGCCTACGAACTCAGCAACGATACGAACCTTCACCAGTGCTGGGATTTCATCCCTGCCTAAGGTCCTGCGCCTTGCCAGCTTTCATCACAATAAAGCCCTGCCCGCATGGATAAACACTTAATTATCTAGAGCTATAAACCGAAATTATGACGAAAAAAACATTATCTTTGAAGATGAAAAGAACGACAGATTCAAAACAAGCAGCTGCAGTGGTCAACGATGTTGATGTTGACCCACAACAGCGTTTTTTAAATGGCGTAGCCATTCATCCGGCGCCCTGTATTCGCCTGGAATCAGGCTCCCAACAACCCAGCATTCGAGCGATGGATTTGATCACTCCCATCGGAATGGGGCAGCGAGGGTTGATTGTAGCGCCCCCTGGCTGTGGAAAAACGACGCTGTTAAAACATATTTGTCAGGCGGTGGGGGCTGCGTATCCCGAGATAAAGCTGTATGCGTTACTGATTGATGAGCGGCCGGAAGAGGTGACTGATTTTAAGCGTAGCGTGTCGGCACAGGTCCACGCGTCTTCCTCGGATGAAACCTATGCCCATCACGTCCGGGTGGCCAACAACCTGCTTGACACTGCCCGTAAGGAAGCCGGGGAAGGCCACAATGTGATGATTGTCATAGATTCTCTGACCAGGCTCGCACGAGTACATAATGCAGAGCGAAAGAGCAGCGGCCGTACCCTGTCGGGTGGACTCGACGCCAGAGCCATGGAGATACCTCGAAAATTATTTGGCGCAGCTAGAAATATTGAGAATGGGGGGTCGCTCACGATTCTGGCGACCATACTCGCTGATACCGGAAGCCAGATGGATCAGGTGATCTTTGAGGAGTTCAAGGGCACGGGGAATATGGACATCGTGTTATCACGAGAGATCGCGGGTCAGCGGATATTTCCCGCGCTGGATATCGCTAAAAGTAGCACGCGTCATGAGGAGCTGCTTCTGAATGCGAAAGATATCCAAAACGTAACCCGATTACGCAGAGAGCTTACCGGGCTTAAGCCTGTAGAAGGCGCCAGGAGGCTCGCTGAATTACTTGATGAGTACCCAAGTAATGCAGAGCTGCTGGGCCGTTACTGATCTTTTTTTCATAAATCTGCCTATAAATACACCCCGTGGGGTCGGGTATTGCGTTTTGCCGATCCCATTTATAGAGGTTAAATGTCCGCACCTGTTGTCGACAGCCGTTCCAATAGACTAAACGCTGACCGCCTTCCTGCAGCGATCTTTTGACCCCTATAATGACCACTATCCTGCCACAGACAACCGCGAGCCCAGCCCACAGGGATGTGGGGCGTGGCGCTGTTGCAGGAGCTTGCAGCTGCCTGATCATAAAAACCAGCCAGTATAGAACCGTGCTGGTCGCAACAACTAACGGCTATACAGCTATTTTTTAAACATTTTTATTATGAATAGTGAGGCCGTCATTGAATATTTTCATTCTAGATAACGATATTGAAAAATGTGCTCAATATCATTGTGATCAACACGTCATTAAAATGATTCTAGAAAGTGTTCAGCTTCTTTGTACCGCATTGAATAAGAAAGGCTTTGGAACCCCTTATAAATCAACGCATTCAAATCATCCCTGTGTGCTGTGGGTCGAAGAGTCCTACGATAATTATTTGTGGCTCAGAGATTTAGCCTTCGCACTTAATGAAGAATACAAGTATCGCTATGACAAACTCTTCGATCACAAGTCTATTGCTGTTCTAACTGAAATATCAACGTATTCATTTGCATCAAGTGGATTAACAACCTTTCCCCAAGCGATGCCGGATCAGTATAAAGTTTCAAATGATCCCGTATTGGCATACCGAAATTTTTATAGGGGTGATAAATCCAGATTTGCAAAATGGACTAAACGATCGATTCCAGAATGGTTTGTCAGCCACTAACATCAGAACAGAGCCAACTTACAGCTCTGGCGGCTTTGACCTCGGATCGCTGAGAGGATCGTCGCCGCGCAGGCTATAGGCGAAGGCGATCACCTCGGCAATCGCCTGGTAGAGTGATTCGGGGATGTCCTGGCCCAGCTTCAATAAGGACAGCATCTCTACCAGCGCCGTATCTTCATAAATCAGAATGCCCTGTTCTGCGGCGATACGTATAATCTCTTCGGCGACCAGTCCTTTACCCTTGGCAGACAGGTAAGGTGCGCGTTGCTGGTCATAGGTCAGCGCGATCGCAGAGCGTGGTTTCTCTAGGTCAGCGCTCATGTCTTAATATCGATCAGTTGACTGCGGGGTGGCTTGAGTGCGCTCTCGGTCTCGGGCAGTCTTTCTCGTACGCCAAGAGTCTTGACCTTGAGTCCGATCGATTCCAGGCGTTGTTGGAGTTGATCAAGATGTGCTTCGATCTGCAGCCTGAGTTCGGGATCTCCGGACCAGAGGATGCTGATCTGGTCGGCCTCCAGCGTCAACTCGGCTTCGAGCAACCGGTGCTCATCCACATCGAAATTCAGCCTGACCTGCCAGCGATACCGCATCGTCGCTGTGGCTTCATCTTCACCCTTGGGGTCGCGCTGTATTTTGAGCTGCAAATTTTCGGTCTTGCCGTGCCAGGCAACGGGGATATCCAGCACCAGGGTACGATTTTGTTCGTTAGCGGCATCCTGGGTCTGAGTGCTGAGGCTGGTGATCTGATTAACCAGCACGCGACTAAGCGCCTGCTGGGTCAGCGCGCTGATGCGTTCGCTCAGTGCCGCAGGAAGTTCTCTTTGTTGACCGGCGGTGAGGCTGCGGGACACTTTTAACAGTATCGCCTTGAGGTCCAGATTGATGCCTTGGGTGTTGTTCTGGGCCAGTTTGGTCTCCAGCAGAGTGCCGCTGTTCTGCACCTGCTGTTTGACGCTGGCGGCGTCGGTCTGCTGCGGACGGGTCAGGGAGCGCCCCAGCAGGATCTGAAACAGGTTCAGCAGCAGCGGCTTGGCCTGTTGCAGCTGGCCGCTGGCCTGGGCGTCGGAGAGCAGATTTAACAGGGCTGAAGGCGGCTGCTGCTGGGGTAAATGCTCACGCAATGCCTGCTCGATCGCGCGGGTTTGGGCGGTCGGCAGTTCAGCCCAGAGCTTGCCTGCGTTGTCGCGTACCAGCTGAACCTGAGTTCCCGAAGGAAGCAGGCCAGGGCTGGTAAATTCAAGGGTATTGCCCTGCGGTAGGGCGACGCGAACCTGATAGCCGCCCGCGTCTGTTTGGAGCGCCGCGGTGGGTGCTGACCGCGGCAGGCTGGCTGCGAGAGGGGACTGTTGCATCGCGGGGTTGATTCGCACGCTGATAACCAGGGCATTGAGGCGTTCTCCCGGGCCCATGCGAACCTGCTCCGACGTTGGCATAGCGACACGCTCGATGTGAGTGTTAGGTGCTGCCGGTGTGCCGCTGCCTTGTTGGGCCGATGGCATCGTTGAGGATGGGGTTGCTGAGGATTGGATCAGGATCCGCTGATCGGCACCCCGACTGATCTGGACGCTACTGCCAGGCTCGAGTGACTTGGAGGTCAGCAGTTCGTACAGCCGTCCCTCCAGCCGGATCTGAACTTTATAGGTCTCGGCCTGGGTTACCGGGAGGCTGGTAGGATTGATGGCTGGCGTTGCGGCTGCAGCCGGGGTCGTGACACTGGCACCTGCTGCGGTCGTGGCGGTGGCAGGGCGGCCGGAGGACGCAGGGTTGGTCGAGAGTTGCGGACCGATCTGCACCACCTTCGCCGTGCGAGGCAGTCCCGAGGCCAGCAATGCATCCAGTCGTTGTAGAGTAGAGATCGCTTCGATCGGCGGCGGCGGCCGGGAGGGATTGAGATGATCGACCAAAACGCCTCCTAATGGTTGTCGCAAGGCTCTTTCTGCGGTGATTATTCGTATATAATGCGCCGATTTACATCGTTAAGAAAGAAAGGCCTGAGTTAATAAAGAAAGTCAGGGTTAAGAAAGAAAAGCTTCGGATAATAAAGAAAGGCGGCCGTTAATAACGGCCAAGCTCGCAATAGCACGCTAAATACCAACATTTTACTATAAGGTTATGTCGATCTTGGCTACCCCCCTGCTAGAGGTGAAAGACCTGTTCTGCGAACGTGATGAGCGGGTGCTGTTCGAGGGGCTCTGCTTCGCGCTTAATCCGGGCGAGATTGTCCAGATCGAAGGTCCCAACGGCAGTGGTAAGACGACCTTGCTGCGTATTCTCAGCGGCCTTTACCAGGCGTTCGAAGGGTCTCTGCTATTCAGGGGTCAGCCAATCGATGCGGTACGGGATGAGTTCTTAGCCGCCTTGCTCTATTTTGGCCATCTACCCGGCGTTAAAGCGACCCTGACACCAGAGGAGAATCTGCGTTGGTATTGTGCGCTGCACCCTCATACCCGTCTCGAAGGAATCACCGCGGCTCTGGCTAATGTCGGTCTGTTTGGCTATGAGGATGTCCCCTGTCAGGCATTATCGGCGGGCCAGAATCGACGGGTGAGTCTGGCCCGGTTATACCTCAGCGATGCCCCGCTATGGATACTGGACGAACCCTTTACGGCGATCGATAAGCGCGGAGTGGCGCGCAAGGAAGCCCTTATCGCCGCGCATGCAGAACAGGGCGGGAGTGTGATCCTCACGACGCACCACCTGTTGGGGATCAGTGACAATGTACGCCAGGTAACGCTGGGTTCTGGAGCAGGGCGCTGATGCACACCGATGCTACCCTGGACCTGTCCCTGACCCGAATGTTCTGGATCACGCTAAGGCGAGACCTGATGCTGGCCTACCGACGGCGCAATGACCTGGTCAGCCCGTTGATGTTTTTTCTGATGGTGGCGACCCTGTTTCCGCTGGGGGTGAGCCCCGATCCGCAGTTTTTATCCCAGGCTGCTGCCGGAATCGTCTGGGTAGCGGCATTACTGGCAACTTTATTGTCAATGGATAGTCTATTTAGGTCTGACTTTGACGATGGCTCGCTCGAACAGATGCTGCTTAGTCCTCAGCCGCTCGCTCTGTTAGTGTTCGCCAAGATCTGCGCTCATTGGATGATTAGCGGCCTGCCGTTGACATTGATGGCCCCGCTGCTGGGGGTCATGCTGTTTCTGCCGGAACAGGGCATGTCGACGATGGTGATCAGCTTGCTGCTGGGCACGCCGACACTGAGTCTGATCGGTGCGATCGGGGCAGGTTTGACGGTAGGGCTGCGTAAGGGTGGGGTGTTGATCTCGTTGTTGGTGTTACCGCTCTATATACCGGTGCTGATCTTTGGAACAGGGTCGGTTCAGGCCGCGTCTGCTGGGCTGCCGGTGGGTGGCTACCTCGCTATCCTCGGCGCTATTTTAGCGCTGGGGATAGTCTTGGCACCGGTGGCGGTGGCGGCCAGTTTACGTATTAGCGTTAGTGACTAATTGATTATTAAGTGAGAGTGTAGCGATGGCCAATATATGGAAGATGCCCACCTGGTTTTACCGTCTCGGATCGCCGCGCTGGAGTTTTGAGATCCTGGGCAAGCTGCTGCCTTGGTTTGCGGTGGCCGCCGTGGCGTTGCTGGGCTGCGGGATCGTCTGGGGGCTGGCGTTTGCGCCGGCAGACTACCAGCAGGGCAATAGCTTCAGGATTATCTATATCCATGTTCCGGCCGCTATAGTCGCCCAGTCCTGTTATGTGCTGATGGCTGTTGCCGGGGCTATCAACCTGATTTGGAAAATGAAAGTAGCCGATATGGTCGCCAAAAGCTGCGCCCCTATAGGTGCTAGCCTGGCAGTATTGGCTCTGGCAACGGGTGCGATCTGGGGTAAGCCAACCTGGGGTACCTGGTGGGTATGGGATGCACGTCTGACCGCCATGCTGATTCTGCTGTTTCTGTACATGGGTGTGTATACCCTGCACCGGGCAATAGACAATGAGGTGAATGCGGGCAAGGCCGGTGCCGTGCTGGCACTGGTGGGGATGGTTAATATCCCGATCATTAAATATTCGGTGGAGTGGTGGAATACGCTCCACCAGGGCTCAACCTTCAGCATTACGGAGAGTCCCAAGATGGCACCGGAGATGTGGATGCCGCTACTGATCATGGTGATAGGCTTTTATTGCTTCTTTTCGGTGGTGCTGATGCTACGGACCCGAATGGAGATTTTAGCGCGTGAAAAACGTACGGGTTGGGTCAAAGAGCTGGTGGAGGCGCACTGATGTATTTTGACACTTTTAGCGATTTTATTGCGATGGGTGGCCACGGACTCTATGTTTGGCTGGCCTATGCGATCGCCTTGATCATTATAGTATTCAATGTGCTCAGCCCTTTATTAGCTAAAAAGCAGTTTATGGCGGCGTATAAGCGCCGACTCAGACGCGAGCAGCGGTCGAACGAGACCCCCATTAAGGAGTCTACTCAGTGATGCGGCTAAAGAGTAATATGAGAGTATTGGCCAACACAGGGTACAACACAGGGTACAACACAGGGTGAAAAAAAGGGTGAAAGGAATGATGCGACTCATGCTGCGAAGGGCCCGCCTGCGGGTCCTGTTTCTGGGCGTGCTGCTGGGATCGCTGCTGCCCTGGTCGGCTCAGGCCGCAATCGATGCTTACTCGTTTGCTACTGAACAGCAGCACCAGCAATACCAGGTATTGACTCAACAACTGCGCTGCCCCAAATGTCAAAATCAGAATCTGGCGGGTTCGAACTCGCCCATTGCCGAAGATATGCGTCGCGAGATTCATCGCATGCTGACTGAGGGTCAGACTAACCCGCAGGTGGTGGATTTCATGGTGGCACGCTATGGCGATTTTGTTAATTATCGCCCGCGTCGGGATTCGAGCACCCTATTACTCTGGTATGGCCCGATCGGGATGTTGCTGATCGGTGCGGTGGTGGTATTACTGATAAGCAGGCGTAAAGGAGAGGATGCTAAGGTCAGTGCTAAACCAACAGATACCGCTGCTCAGGAGAGGCTACAGCGACTGCTGAACACTAAGGATGTCCGCTGAGAGGCGCGCAAGAGGCTTACAGACTGAACTATGAGTATTCGTGAAGGGTTGATTACTGCTGGGATCGTCATCCTGGTCATCGTGCTGGGGGACTTGATTCGACGCTATCTCCAGCGGAATAAATTACGTCTGGCGATTGATAGGCAGTTCAAAGACTTTCCGGAGGCTGATCTGAGTTCAGAGCTCCCTAATGGTGGCGCCAGGGCCAGGTCGAACGGCGAACCGCTTCCCCGGCAAGCCACTCCCTCGCAGCAACCGGCTGCTGCTCGCGGCGTTAAGCCGTCCAAGGGGCATGCCGAGCCTGGTTCTGAGGCAGGCACCGAAGCCGCCATTGGCCGCAACGCTTCGTCTGAGGCCTGGGTGATTGATCCTCAGTTGAGTGGTAGCCGGGAGCAGGACGCAGAGGTCGATCTATTATTAGAGCTTGAATTTAAAGGCTTAGGCCAAGGAGCGAGTCGCTGGCTAAATCAGGCCGGTGCAGAGCCCGTCAACAGAGGGCCGGATGCTGCGGCCGCCGAGACTGACGACGCCGATAGCGGGGCTGCCGACGTGGCAGGCCGTCCTGAATCCAAGGCAGTCGCACCCTCCCTGGGATTTGTTGCTGAGGCTGAGCAGATCGATCTGGAACGGCCGGTGCACGAGCTGTTGCAGGCCCGACAGCAGGCAACGTCTGCTCCTGATGCTCAGACCCCAATACCCCCCAAGGCGACTGTCGCGGTGCCAGAACGTAGGGAAGAACGTAGGGAAGAGCGTAGGGAAGAGCGTAGGGAAGAGCGTAGGGAAGAGCGTAGGGAAGAGCGTAGGGAAGAGCATAGGGACGCGCAGAGACCCGCGAAGGCCTCGGAACAGAGTCCGAACAGCGGCCCAGATTCCGATGGTGCTGATACCTTGGGCAGTGCGCTAGCCCAGAAGCCGCTTGATTTCTGTGATTCTGATCCCCTAATAACACCCCCCGCTGCTAATTCAAAATCACGGCGGCAGAGCAAGAAAACAGAGCAGCAAGACGCAACGCTGAGTGCTACGCAGGCACCGACCGAAACTCCGTTTGAAGATCAAGTCTTGATTATTAATGTGCAATCCAAGCGGATGCCCTTCGCCGGACCACCACTCTTTAAGTTGGTTGAAGCCTGCGGTATGGAGTTTGGCGAGCAGGGTATCTATCATCGTTATGAGCAGTCTCATGGACGGGGAGCGATGCAATTCAGTATGGCTAACGCGGTTCAGCCAGGCAGTTTCGATCCCGGCCAACAAACGCCCTGGTCAACGCCTGCGGTGACCTTCTTCTTATGCCTGGCCGATCCGATCGAACGTATGAATGCCCTGGAGTGTATGTTGGCCACTGCGAAATGCGTTGCCGATAATCTTGGCGGTGACCTCAAGGATGAACATCGCAGCAGCTTGCGCACCCAGACTATCGAGCACTACCGGCAGAAGGTTCGCGAATTTGAACGTAAGGCCTTAACTCGTAGCCGCTGACCCGAGGTGGTTGGCCGAGAATAAGCAGGCCTACCCGGCAACGGCTTATTCGCAGATGACCGGGAACTCGGCTCAACATAGCGTTGGCCAACATCAACTTAGCCCTCGCTACGATCGGCCAAGCCCGACAGCCTCCTAGTTTTGGAACCCTCGATGATCGACCCCAGCATTGAACAGCAACTGGCAACCCTGCGTCGCGAGATCGACGCGCATAATTTTCGGTATTACGCCGAAGACTCGCCTTCCATTCCCGATGCTGACTATGACCGGCTGTTTCAGCGACTGCTTGAGCTTGAACTTGAGCATCCTGAGCTTGTCCGTGATGATTCCCCCAGTCAGCGGGTGGGTGCGGCGCCCCTGAGCTCTTTTTCCCAGGTTCAGCATCAGGTACCGATGCTATCGCTGGGCAATGCGTTCAGCGATCAAGATCTGCTCGACTTCGACCGCCGCGTCCACGAACGCCTGAACATCCCCGACGATCAGCCGGTCGACTACGGTGCCGAACCCAAACTCGATGGTATCGCCGTCAGCCTGATGTATGAGGAGGGGCTGTTGGTGCGCAGTGCCACTCGGGGGGATGGCGAAACCGGCGAGGATATTAGCCTCAATGTCCGCACCATTGATGCGGTTCCGCTGCAGCTTCGCGGTGACGACTGGCCGCGCAGGCTGGAGGTGCGGGGTGAGATTTATATGCCCAAAGCAGGTTTTGACGCGCTCAATGCACGGATGCTGGCGAGCAGCCAAAAGCCCTTCGTCAATCCCCGTAATGCCACTGGCGGCAGTTTGAGGCAGCTGGACTCGGCCGTTACGGCCACCCGTCCTTTAACTTTCTGTGCTTATGGCTTTGGAGTGCTGGAGCGGGGCGAACTGCCGGGGCGGGTGGAACTGCCAGGGCAGCACACCGAACTGCTGCAGCAGTTTAGGCGCTGGGGATTGCCGATAAATCCGGAGATGCGTAGCCTCGAGGGTATCCAGGCCTGTCTGGCGTATTACCAGCAGCTGGCGCTAAAGCGTGAGCAGCTCGGTTATGACATCGACGGTATCGTCTTCAAGGTCAATCAGCGCGCGCTGCAACAGCGGTTGGGTTTTGTCGCCCGTGCGCCGCGGTGGGCGATAGCGCGCAAATTTCCGGCCCAGGAAGCGCTGACGCAGCTTCTAGGGGTCGACTTTCAGGTGGGCCGCACGGGTGCCGTGACGCCGGTGGCGCGCCTAGCACCGGTGTTTGTGGGTGGGGTGACGGTCAGTAATGCGACCCTGCACAATATGGATGAGATCGAACGCCTGGATGTGCGGGTCGGTGACTGGGTGGTGGTGTGCCGCGCCGGTGATGTGATTCCCAAGGTAGCGCGGGTCGTGCACGAGCGGCGTCCGGACAGGACTCAGGCGATCTGCCTGCCTGAGAATTGTCCGGTTTGTGGCGCCCAGGTGGAGCGGGCCGCCGATGAGGCGGCGGCGCGTTGCAGCGGCGGGGTCAGCTGCTCGGCGCAACGCAAGCAGGCGCTCAAACACTTCGCGTCGCGCAAGGCGATGGATATCGACGGCCTGGGTGAAAAGTTTGTGGATCTGCTGGTGGATAAGGGGTTGGTAGAGCAATTGGCCGACCTCTATCAGTTGGACCGCAAGCGAGTGGCGGGTTTGGGCGGCAAGGGTGATAAATCTGCCGATAACCTGCTCGCGGGGATCGACAAGAGCAAGCAGACCACGCTGCCGCGCTTTCTTTATAGCTTGGGTATCCGCGAAGTCGGCGAAGCGACGGCCGCCTCGCTGGCCAAACACTTCCAGTCGCTGGAGGCGATCCGCGCTGCCGATGTTGAGGCCCTACAGGAGGTCTCTGATGTGGGCCCCGTGGTGGCGGAACATCTGGCCTTGTTTCTGCGTCAGCCGCACAACCTCGACACGATCGATGCCTTGCTGGCGGCAGGCGTCCACTGGCCGGCCATCGCCGCACCTTCGGCAGAGTCGCAACCCCTGCGGGGCCAGTCTTTCGCCATCACCGGAAAGTTTGCGATCCTGGGTCGGACCGAGGCCAAGGCCCGGCTCGAAGCCCTGGGGGCTAAGGTCACCACCGGTGCGCCGACGGCAAAGACCGATGCCCTGATTACCGGCGCTAATGCGGGCTCTAAGCTGGCCAAGGCCGAAGCCTTGGGGGTCGAGGTGTGGGATGAGACAAGATTACTAGCACTACTGGAGCAGGAGCAGGCACCATGAAGATTCCGTATCAACAACTGAGCACCGAGGCGCTACAGGGATTGCTGGAAGAGTTTGTCTGCCGCGAAGGCACCGACTACGGCGATCAGAATTATACGCTCCAGGATAAGATCGAACAGGTGCGGCAGCAGTTGCAGCGGGGCAAGGTGGTGATCTGCTACGACGGTTATCTGCAGAGTTTCAGCATCGTTACCGAGCAGGATTACCGTAGCTCCAGCGAGCTGCAGTCATAGCGGCCTGTTCATTCGCTGTTCAGGGGCTTGACGTTATTCTCAGATTGCCTTCGTCGGGCTAAAGCCCGAACTACAGGGACGTAGCTAGGCAGCTGAAGGCTCCTGCAACAACGGCATTTCCCACGTCCCTGTGGGGCGTGCCGCCCATGCAGGAGCGTTTGATGGCCAACCCACAGGTGATCTCTGTAGGTTAGAATTTATTCCAACTGTGTTACGGCTCCTAGCTCTTTTTCTCTGAGGTCACTATGGAAAACCTAGATCAGATTATCGCCACGATCGCGCTCACGATGGGCGTCGGCTGGGCCAGCGGCATTAACCTGTATGCGACCCTGCTGATGCTGGGGGTGCTGTCGAATATGGGTCATCTAGAGTTGCCGCCTGAGTTGGCGGTGGTCGGAGATCCTCTGGTGCTGATGGCGGCGGCGCTGATGTATGCGGTGGAGTTTGTCGCTGACAAAATTCCGGGGGTGGATACCGGCTGGGATACCCTGCATACCTTTATTCGAATTCCGGCAGGTGCGGCTCTGGCGGCGGGGGCCGTGGGTGATGTTAATATCGCGGTCCTGGTTGCCGCGGCTCTGGTGGGCGGCGGTCTGGCGACCGGGAGCCATGCGCTCAAGGCCGGCAGCCGGGTGATGATCAACACCTCGCCCGAACCCTTCAGTAACTGGGGCGCCTCGGTGACCGAAGATGTGGTCGTCATCGGGGGTATCTGGACCGCGCTGAACCACCCCTACTGGTTCCTCGGTTGGCTGGTGCTGTTTCTGGTGTTGCTGGCCTGGCTGCTACCCAAGATCATGCGCGGCATCGCCAGGATCTTTGGATTTTTGCTACGGCTGTTCGGGCGGCAGCCGACAGAACCCCCCGTCGGTCCTGCCGCTTAACCGCTCTTAAGCCCAGCGCTCACGAGAGGCCTCGTTGGCCACCATGTGCACCAGATCGGTGAGCGTGACGATCCCGACCAGCTGCCCCTGAGCATCGATTACCGGCATGTTGCTGAGGCGGCGCTTGAGCAGGGCGAGGGCGACCTGATGAATGTGGGTATCGGGCGTCGCTGAGATCAGCTGGGTTGGATAGGCCCCCTCGATCGTTAAGCCAGCCCGAGTGGGGCCCTCCTGATTGAACCGGCTATCGCGTCTGAGCAGGTTGTATTCCGAGACCACACCCTGGCAGTGTTCGTGCTCATCGATCACCGCGAGATGGTGCACCTGATGGAGATGAAACTGTTCGAAGGCTTGTTCCACACTCGCGCCGACCGCCAGAGTAAACACCGGTGCGGTCATAATCTGTGATACCCGCGAGGGTTTTTGCTGGCCATCCTGGTCGCGCCGGTTAAGGCGCTGGGTGGTCTGGTAGGCCTGTTTGGCTTTGTTGGAATAACTCTGCTTTCTGGAGGTCTGCGGTTTAGGGACCGTCGCAGGTGTCTGGGTACGGTCTTCGGATGAGGGTAGTTCGCGCGAGCGGCTCGGTTCGGTGGTGGCTTCGACGCCACGCGGCGCGAGCAGTGACGACACCGGGGTCTGAATCCGCACGCCTGAGTCGTAGATCACCAATGCCATAGCGCTAATCTCCTAGTCTTGTTCTGCGGTCTTGTTCTGCGGTCTGGTTAAACCCTTAAATAGAGTATCGACTCTTTTCGCAACTTCTTGACTCAAAAAAAGAGTCCTAAGAGGCTGCGATCAAGGGATTATAGGTATCTGCTCGGTCAGAGCCGTCTAAATGATGATCCCTAAACGCAAAATCATCGGTAGAAAGGACGCGACTACGACCCCGTGGCGGTGATCTCGGTGCGGCCGTCTTCTTTAAGTGTAGCCTTTACGCCGCGCGTTCATCGGCTCTAAATCTGGCGTGACCCTTAATGTTCTCCCGGTTAGCCCGTTGTTGTTGTTGTTGTTGCTGGGCGCTATCACCCTTCGAAAATGGGCCTCCTCCGTCCATGGGTGCTTTGGCAAGCCGCTTCTTTTAGTTAGACACAGATGACAGCGGCTGCTGAACCGCTACATGCGGGTGTTGTCGATATCTTGGGCGATAGAGCGAGGTAAACAGTCCTTATTAAAGATGACCATGTGGTAAAATCATCTACTATAATTGATGATTCAAGCTCTGCAGGACTTTTAAATGACACAATCGTTGCTAGGGAAAATAGAAGTCGAACGGCCCCGACGCCGCTCTCGTGTTCGTGAAGCTCATGAAGCTAAGATATTAAATGTGGCCGAATATGTCTTCGCCCAGTTTGGGTATAGCGGTACGGCTATCGAGGCGATTGCCGAACGTGCCGGCATGTCGAAACAGAACCTGCTGTATTATTTCCCTTCCAAGGAGATCCTGTACCTTCGAGTACTGGCGACTATTCTTGATCTTTGGTTGGAGAAGATGGTGTTGCTGGACCAAGATGGGGACGACCCGGCTACGATGCTGGAGAACTACATTCGGGGCAAAATTGAGCTGTCACGGGTCCACCCCAATGGCTCTAAAGTGTTTGCTAACGAGATCATCAACGGCGCCCCCTATCTAAAAAGCCACCTGGTCTCTCAACTGGTTCCTATTCTCGATGCGGATGTGAGTCTGGTGCGTAGTTGGATTGCTGAGGGTAAGATGGACTCTATTGATCCTTATCATCTGTTCTTTGTGATTTGGTCATCGACTCAAACCTATGCAGATTTCTCAACCCAGATTCAATTATCGTTAAAGAAAGAGCAGTTAGATGTTGAGGACTACCAGGGGGCCAGTGATTTTCTTACGCATATGATTCTCAAAGGGATCGGTCTCAAATAATTCTATGAATAGTCCGGGGAGGTGGCACAGTCCACCTCCTTTTTTTTGTCTTTTTTTTGTCTGTTGTGGTCCGTTTTTGTTAATGCTGTCCTGACAGAACAACATTTTTTTGCCGCTGGGATCCCGTTTAAATCAGCTTAGGCCCGCGCCAAACAGGTGTTTTTACGTCAAAAAAACCTCGCATCGCCCCCTGTTATTTATTGTTACTTATTGTATTTGTTGATGTTTAAAGAATTTATCGGACGCCCTGACCGTGGCTGTCTGCTGTTGCTAAAAACATCTTGACCATGTGGTCAAAACAAAGCTAGGATAAGTTTACCAAGAGGTAAAACTTTTGCTGTTGGATCACTTGCCGCTATTAAAGCGCCGACCTCCGGCAGAGACCATCAATAAAAATAACAATGGAGGCCTGGCTGCGATGTTGTCACGCTCACAAGCACTGGAATTAGGCACCGCTACAGGTGTCGAGTTGGAAGGTCTGCAACAACAGGCATCCGCTGTACGGGATCTGCACTGGGGTGCCCGTGTGACCTACTCACGCAAGGTCTTCGTCCCTCTGACCAATATGTGTCGTGATGACTGTGGTTACTGCACCTTTGTGCAAAAGCCCGGCTCTGCGAACGCACGTGTTATGACCCCGGAACAGGTGATGGCGGTGGTGCGCGAAGGTGAGGCGATGGGCTGCAAAGAAGTGCTCTTCAGTCTCGGAGAAAAACCTGAGCTGCGTTACGCGCAGGCAAAAGATGCCCTGACCGCGCTCGGTTATGAGTCGATGAGCGATTATCTGCAGGCGATGTGCGAACTCGTTATCGAAGAAACCAGCCTGTTGCCTCACGTCAACGCAGGAACCCTGACGGAAGATGAAATCATCAAACTCAAGCCGGTTAGCGCCAGCATGGGGATGATGCTGGAAAACGTCAGTCGCCGGCTCTTGGTGAAAGGCGAGGCGCACTATGCCTGCCCTGACAAAGTTCCGCGGCTACGACTGCGCACCCTCGAACGTGCCGGCCACCATAATGTGCCCTTCACGACCGGTATTTTGATCGGCATCGGCGAAACCTGGGAAGAGCGTGTCGACAGCCTGTTGGCGATCAACGATCTGCACCTTCAGTATGGTCATGTTCAAGAAGTGATCGTGCAGAATTTCTGTGCCAAGCCCGGTACGGCGATGGCCAATCATCCCGAGCCGGATCTCGAGGACATGCTGCGGACACTGGTGGTGGCGCGGTTGCTGCTCGACCCCAGCATCAGCCTGCAAGCACCGCCGAATCTGCAGCAACGTTACGTCCAGTATATCAAATCCGGCATCAACGACTGGGGCGGTATCTCCCCGCTGACGCTCGACCATATCAACCCTGAACGGGCCTGGCCGCAGATCGATCACTTGCAACGTGCGACCGACGCCTGCGGTTACCGGCTGACAGAGCGTCTGGCGGTCTATCCCCCTTATCAGAATCGTCCGACGGTCTACTTTTCTCCGCTGGTTGCCGATCGCGTCGCTGCTATCGCCCGAGCAGATGGCCTGGCCGCGCTACAAGTCGTCTGATCGAGCCGCAGCTTCCCGAGAAAAAAGAGCACAGCTTCCCGAGAAAAAAGGAGCCCCACCATGAACAGTTTTACTACTGCAACTTTCAAACCAGCGGCCCAGCAGCCAGAGATCAACGGTTCGCTGGTGTCTGCTCTGGCGGCAGCTGACCGGCGGACGCACCGTATTCTGGCAGAGGTCATCCAGGGTCAGGAGCTGAGTGAGCTTGATGCCATCAGCCTGTTCGACGCCGAGGGTCCTGAACTCGATGCGTTGGTTGCCACTGCGGATTATCTGCGTCAGCAGGCGGTCGGCAACCGCGCCAGCTTCGTGATTACCCGCAATATCAATTTCACTAATATCTGTTATATGGGCTGTAAATTCTGTGGCTTTGCTAAGCGCAAGGACGACCCTGAGGCAGAGTTGTTGTCGATGGACGAGATCGCTGACCGGGCACAGCAGGCCTGGGATCGCGGGGCGACCGAAGTCTGCATTCAGGGCGGGCTGCACCCCAATATTAAAGGCGATCATTACCGCAATATTCTGATCGCGATCAAGCAACGGTTACCGGAGATGCATATTCATGCCTTCTCACCCTTTGAGATCTGGTTCGGTGCGCTTAAGAGCAAGATGACCACGGCCGAATTTATTCAGGATCTGATGGACCATGGGCTGGGCTCGATGCCAGGCACCGCCGCGGAGATCCTCGATGTCGAGATCCGCCAGCAACTGACCAAAGACAAGCTGACCACCGAACAGTGGGTGGATATCATCAAGACCGCTCATCGGCTGGGTTTGCCGACGACCTCCACCATTATGTACGGCCATATCGATCAGCCCCACCATTGGGCTGCTCACTTGGGGCTGTTGCGCGATATCCAGAAAGAGACCGGCGGCTTTACCGAGTTT
>JBLHND010000078.1:0-16123 GCA_047622605.1 Motiliproteus sp.
CCTAGAAGGCTGATCGAGGACAGCGCGAGTGTAGTTTGAGCCGAGTTGGTCGGTTATTTGCTGTGAAAATCGGCAGGACAGACGATTTTCACAGCAATAGCTGACCCTGGTGCACACTGCAGAGACGTCGCTGGTGAATAGTCGCTCTATTGGACAAAAATGAGCGGGAAATCTGCCCCCTCTATATTAAGAGAATGCGAACCTCGCATGATGCTATGGATGCAGGCGCTAGAGCAACGCAGGAGCGGTGTTAGTCTGCTCTTTGTCAGTCTTCTTAACGCGAGTATCGCGCTTGAGTGGTAAGAACCGGGTGATACTATCGTAGGCCTATTATTGTTGGACGGATCTGTATGGGGGCTATTCTCGCCGAAAAATCAATCTTAATCGTGGCCGCCAAGCTCGATGCGCTGGGTGTATTACGGGCTCAGGTCAGCGCCCTGGGTGCGGCAGAGGTGCAGGTAGCGTCATCGGCTAATATGGCCTTGAATATGATGCGAATGCAGTCTTTTGATATCTGTGTTATCGAAAATTATCTAGGTGATGGCGAGAAAAGCGGCTATCAGCTGATCGAAGAGTCTATTCATGGAGGGCTGAAGAAAGCGGGCCATAGTTATGTGCTGATCCTGCCTGAGGGCAGTGGGGGGATGGCCAACGACTCGCTCGAGAGCTTTGCTGAATCATTTTTCGTTAAGCCGATAGATCCGCAACTCTTTGCCAGCCGGCTTGAAAAGCTCATCAAACTCAAGCAGGCGATTAAGCCTGCCGAAGAGTTGGTAGACCTCGCCGAAAACACCAAAGCATTGCTGCTGACCACTCAGCTGTTGCGTAAGCACCCGTCTCTGGTGACCTACCTTACCCGGCTCCAGGGGCGTCTGCTGCTGACGCTTGAAAACTATACTGATGCGGTCCCTCTGTTTGAGCGTATAGCTGCAGATCGGGGATCCTCCTGGGCTTATCTGGGACTGGGGATCTGTGCCTACAATCAAGGCCAGTACGCTGACGCGATTGCGCACTTTCATTTGGTATTACAGCGCACCCCCGATAGTATCGAGGCCTTTGAGTGGTTGTCGAAGGTCTATCGTGCTCTAGGCCGCAATGATGAGGCGCAAAAACTACTCGAACGGGCGGTGAAGCTACAGCCTACAGCGCCGGTATTACATTACGGATTGGGCAATGTCGCGAGTGAAAACAGTAACTGGACAGTCGCCATTGTCGCATTCCGTAACGCGGTTAAGTTTGCGTTGCATTCATGCCATCAACAACGGCATAACTATTTTGGTTTGGCCCGCTGTCTGCAAACGCAGGTCTCGGCACAGGGTGGCGCGAACTCTTCAAAGGCCGAGCAAGAAGCGATCAGGACCCTGGAAAGTGTTGTTTTTGAGTATCACCAGGATCAACGAATCCGGTTCAAATCGCGACTGATGACCTCCGAAACCTATCGCCTGTCGGGTGATATTACCCGTGCCAATGTCGCTGCTAAGGATGCCTTTGAGGTCTATAAGACCCTGGGTGACAGCACTAAGGCAGAGGAGCTGGATAACCTGCTCGAAGGTGTTGAGGGTACCCTGCTGCAGTCGAGTGTAGAGGCCTATAAGGCCGACTTCAGTCGTCGAGTGTTCACCGAGACGGAGTGGGGTCGTAATAATTTCAAGGGTATGAGCCTGTATCGTAAGGGGCGTTTTGATGAGGCGTTGGCATGCTTTCTTAAGGCGTTAGAAACCGTGCCAAATAGCCCAAATGTGTTGCTTAATCTGATTCAGACCGGCTATGGGTTGATCCAACAGCATCCACAGAGGGCCGCTGAGGTATTGAGTGTCTGCAACGAGAAGCTACTGAGTGTCAGTATTGGCGCGATGAATAATAAACAGCAGGAGCGTTTTCGGGCCCTGAGTTTTCGTCGCGCGCAGTTGGCCCGTATTGAGGGTGATGCCGAGGGCGATGCTTAGGAGGCGGGTCCCCCCGGCCCAGAGCGCTTTGCGCCGCGTTAGCCCTATTACGGAGGCGTTGCGACATCCATGTCAGGGCGTTCCAGAGCCAGTTCGGCCGTCGGCAACCGTCCTGCTTCCCCGCGGCGTTGGATATACCCCAGCACTTGATTCCGCTCGTCGCGTGTCACCCCGGCGGTTTCCTCTGCCTTGGCAAACTCGGGTGTCTTGTCTAGCAAGGCCACGGCATCGTCCCGCTTGGACACTAAAGGTATCAGCCTGTGGCTGCCTGCATCAGTATTTGTCACACGACCTCTCACTGCCGAACCTTGCACGATGACAGGGGATGCAGCAGGCAGAGTAACGCCGAGCCAAGAGGAGTAGATCTGTCGGCCTACTAGGCGCTATTCTATTGTCCCTGTAGGGATTGTCGTGCCCAGAGTGTGGATGGAGAGGTGTGTTGGCTATTAAATCGATCGTCATTTTAACGGGAGCAGGGGTTTCTGCGGAATCCGGGATACGTACGTTCAGAGCGGCGGATGGGCTTTGGGAAGACCATCGGATCGAGGATGTGGCTACTCCTGAAGCGTTCCTGCGTGATCCGCATCGGGTGCACCAGTTTTATAATGAGCGCCGCAGGCAGTTGCTGTCTGAGAAGGTAAGGCCGAATTTAGCCCACCGGGCACTTGCGCGGCTTGAAAGGGAGTTTCCGGGAACGGTGCTGCTGGTCACTCAGAATATCGATAATCTGCATGAGCGGGCCGGTACGCAGAACCGGATTCACATGCATGGGGAACTGTTGAAACTCAGGTGTCAGGAGACTGGTGTGATCTATCCGTTGCATGAAGACTCTCAGCCTGAGGATGTCTGCGCCTGTTGCGGATCATCCGGTAATTTACGGCCTGATATCGTCTGGTTTGGAGAGCTTCCACTAGACATGGCGCGAATATATACAGCCCTTGAAGCGTGCGATTTGTTTGTATCTGTTGGGACCTCTGGCAACGTCTATCCCGCCGCGGGTTTCGCGGAGATTGCGAACGAGTGTGGCGCTTTAACGGTTGAATTGAACCTCGAACCTTCGCAGATTCAGTCTGCTTTTAGGCATAGAGTCTATGGCCCGGCCAGTGAGGTTGTACCGCAATTTGTTGCAGATATTCTAAAGCAGGTTTGATGGAGGCGCGTTGTATGGAGGGGTTTTGTATGGAGAGCATCGGGGATGCGTAAAAGGTTACAGTCGGTGTTGATTAATCGCGATGTGGCGCTGCTGGCGACCTGTCAGGCGCTGCTGGTTACCGGTAATGTGTTGTTGGTTTCGGTGACCTCGCTGATCGGCAATCGGCTGACCACGGAGCCGATCCTGGCCACGCTTCCCGTCGCGATGCAGTTTGGCGGCATGATGCTGGCGACCCTGCCGGTTTCGCTGTTGATGAAGCGTATAGGGCGGCGGCGAGGCTTCATCTTGGGTAACCTTATCGGCATTGTTGGCGCAGCGATCTGTTTGAGTGGCTTGCAACTGAGTTCGCTGCTGCTGTTCTGTATAGGTACCGGCTTGATCGGTGCCTGTATCGGGATCAGTCAGCTATACCGTTTTGCCGCCGTTGATGCCTCGAATGACGCGAGCCGGCACCGTGCGATAGGTCTGGTGATGACCGGCGGTATTGTCGCCGCATTGGTCGGGCCGAACCTCGCTGTCTGGACCCGGGAGTGGTTGCCCCAGACGCTTTATGGAGGCAGCTTTATAGGTTTGATCGGGCTGTATCTGCTGACGTTGTTGGCCCTGAGTCGAATCCGCATCCCGCCGCCCTCTGCTGAGGAGATTCATGGACAACAACGGCCGTTGTCCGAGATCCTCAGGCAGCCGGTTTTTAGGGTGGCGGTGTTTGGCGCTATGGTCGCTTACGCGGTAATGGCGTTGATTATGACGGCAACCCCGCTAGCGATGTCCGGTTGCGGATTTGGTTTTCCGAGCACGGCAGGCGTTATCCAGTGGCATGTGTTGGGCATGTTTGCGCCTTCCTTCCTGACCGGTCATTTAATCAGCCGCTATGGCATCATCCCGATAATGCTGACGGGGACAGTATTGATGATCGTCTCGGTGTTGATCAATCTTGCGGGGGTCAGCGAGGGTCATTTCACTATTGCCCTGCTGTTGCTCGGCGTGGGGTGGAATTTCCTCTATATAGGATCTACCAGTTTAGTGACGCAGTCCTATCGACTTGCGGAGAAGGCTAAAGTCCAGGGCATCAATGACATGCTGGTCTCGCTGGCGGTGATGCTGTCGGCCTTCTTTGCCGGGGTGCTGCACAATCTGTTCGGCTGGCAGTCGGTCAACCTGGCCATGTTGCCGCTGTTGTTACTCGTCGTCGCCGTTATTGTTGTCTTTCATCGGCAGCGTGTTAACGCGCTGGCGATGTCATGCTGATGTCGCTTTACTGTGTTATTAGTGACTTTTGTATTTTCGTACTTTTGTACTTGGCCCGATGTAAGCTGTTGCTGTTGCTGTTGTTGCTGTTGTTACAGTCGTTACAGTCGTTACAGTCGTTACAGTCGTTAGTGTTTTTTTTGGAGCCTTAGATGACCCCTTCTTTCAGTGTGACCGCCAGTGTGACCCCTGTTAATGAATTGGAGACCCTGTCCCAGTATGAGATTTCCCGGTTGCAGGATAAGAGCCATACCGGCCTGTACCAGTTATTTCGTAAATGCGCGCTGGCGGTGTTGAACTGTGATTCAGAGATGGATGACACCCGCGAAGTGCTCAAGCGCTTCGAGAGGTTTGATATTCAGATCAGTCAAAAACATCGGGGGATTCAACTCGATTTGATCCATGCCCCGGATACCGCCTTCGTTGACGGCCATATTATTACCGGTATTCGCGAGAATCTATTCGCTGTATTACGCGATATTCTCTATGTCGGTGATGAACTTGCGCTGAGTTATGGCCGGCTGCAGCCCTCGGAGGCCATTACCAACGAAGTCTTTCATATCCTGCGCCATGCGCATGCGATCAAGCCCCGTGAAAAGCCAAATCTGGTGGTCTGCTGGGGGGGGCATTCGATCGGGCGTGAAGAGTATCTGTACACCAAGTCGGTGGGCTATGAGCTGGGCCTTCGGGGCTTCGATATCTGCACCGGTTGTGGTCCTGGCGCGATGAAGGGGCCGATGAAGGGCGCCGCCATCGCCCATGCCAAGCAGCGGATAGCGCGCGGTCGCTACGTGGGTATCTCCGAACCCGGTATTATCGCCGCAGAGTCGCCCAATCCGATCGTTAACGAACTGATTACCATGCCCGATATCGAAAAACGCCTGGAAGCATTCGTGCGCCTGGGCCATGGTGTGATCGTGTTTCCCGGCGGGGCGGGTACTGCCGAAGAGATCCTGTTCATTCTTGGGGTGCTGATGGATGAAAGAAATGCCCAGATACCCTTTCCGTTAATTTTTACGGGCCCCGCCTCTGCCCGCAGCTATTTCGAGAGTATCGATCAGTTTATTCGCGGTTGTTTGGGTGATGATGTGGCCCGTTTCTACGAGATTATCATCGATGATACGGCGGATGTTGCCCGGAAGATGAAGGCGGGTATCAGTCAGGTTACCGCTCATAGGCGTAAGACCAGTGAGTCTTTTCACTTTAACTGGCCGCTGCAGGTGGATTATGAGCTGTTTCAGCTACCCTTCGAACCGACGCATGCCAGCATGGCAGGGCTTGATCTGCACCGGCAGCAGCCGCCACACCAGTTGGCCGCTAACCTGCGCCGGGCATTGTCAGGTATCGTGGCCGGTAATGTGAAGGAGAGCGGTATTCAAGCGATAGAGGCGCACGGTGTGTTTGAACTCAGTGGCGATCTGGAGCTGATGCGATCTCTGGATCGTTTGCTGCGGGAGTTCGTTGAGCAGCGGCGGATGAAACTGAACTTCTCCAGTTATCGCCCCTGCTATCACATTAAGCACTGACACATAGAGCATTTGTAGCCAAAAAAAACGGCGATCATTATGATGATCGCCGTTTTTTTATCGAGCCCGGCTTAGGACTCGATGACTGCTGTAGTGGTTAGACGCGTTCGAAGATAGTCGCGATACCCTGACCGCCGCCGATACACATGGTGACCAGCGCGTAGCGACCGTTGGTGCGCTCCAGCTCGTACAGTGCCTTGGTGGCGATAAAGGCACCCGAACAACCTACAGGGTGACCCAGTGCGATGGCACCACCGTTGGGGTTGGTCTTGGTCATATCCAGACCCAGGCCTTTGGCGACTGCCAGTGCTTGTGCGGCAAAGGCTTCATTCGACTCGATCACATCCATCTGGTCCAGCGTCAGGCCGGCACGTGCAAGCGCGAGCTTAGTGGCTGGGATAGGACCTTCGCCCATGATGTGGTTAGGGACGCCGGCGAGGGCGTAGGAAACCAGGCGAGCCATCGGCTTGTAACCGTCCTTCTCGGCCATATCAGCACTACCCAGAACCATAAAGGCGGCGCCGTCGTTGATTCCGGAAGCGTTGCCCGCAGTCACGGTACCATCCTTCTTGAAGGCCGGACGCATCTTGGCCAGGCTTTCCATGCTGGTGCTCGGCTTGCCGTGCTCATCGGTGTCGAAGGTGGTCTCGCCGCGACGGCTCTTGAGTACAATCGGGGTGATCTGCGACTTGAAGCGACCTTCGGCGATCGCGATTCCTGCACGGCGTTGCGACTCTACTGCGAAGGCGTCTTGATCTTCACGGGTAAAGCCCCACTTTTCCGCCAGGTTCTCTGCCGTGATACCCATATGGCCAACGCCAAAGGGATCGGTCAGAGTGGCTACCATCATATCGACCAGGGTGGTATCACCCATACGCGCACCGGAGCGCATCGCGGGGGAAAGGTAGGCACCGCGTGACATTACTTCGACACCACCACCGACACCGTAGTCACAATCGCCCAGCATGATCGCCTGGGAGGTCGAAACGATGCCCTGAAGGCCCGAACTACAGAGGCGGTTAACGCCCATGGCGACCGACTCCATCGGCAGTCCTGCCTGGATAGACGCAACGCGGGCAACGTAGGGGAAGCGGGATTCGGTCGGAATACAGTTACCGACGGTCACATAGTTGATCTTCTGAGGATCCACGCCAGAGCGCTTAACCGCATCTTTCATTACCAGGCCCGCGAGTTCAGCCGGCTCCATGCCGCTCAGTGAACCACCAAAAGCACCAATCGCGGAACGAGCCGCACTCAGGACGAAGACTTCACGATTTGCCATTTAATATTCCTTATTAGATCAGGTAAAAATCAGTTGCTTTTACGACGGCGTTTGTCGCTTCACGAGGACTGATTCTTTGATGACTGCTGCCGACATCTCCGGCAGCAGTATAGGCGCTGCATTAAACCACGATTACGCTAGAGCTCACTCTATCCCCTGAATGAACCCGAGTTGTTACCTTTACAGCGGCCACAAGAGTAACACTGGTTTATTACGAATTCCTAAGGGAGTGGCTAGTCTTTAGTCTAGCAAGTGCTTGAGGGTTAACCAGGCTATCTGCACCCTGAGTCCGGGCAGTAATGCAGGCCAATCCTGCCCTGGGTAACTAAGTTTTTGTGTTCCAAGAAAAATGTGCAGGGCAAGTGCCTAGCAGCCTGTCGGACTTGACCGCTCAAGTCCGACAGCCTCTGAGGGTCGACCCAGAGCCGCTGTCCAAAACCTGATGCCGGGCTCGAGGGAAAAGCAGATGGACGATCGCAGGAGTGGCCTCTGGGTTGGTCGTGAGAGGAGGTTGCTTGCTAGGATCCCCTTTATAGGGCAGATTGGGCGGGTATTGTGTTATTCCGGCTGGTATGATCGAGTGCTTAGTGTAAGTTCAGTCTTGTTTTATGGTTTACTAAACTCACCTGGTCGTAATCTCTAATGTCTGTCCCTATCCTGATCTGTGATGATTCTGGTTTTGCCCGCAAGCAGCTGGCGTGCTCGCTGCCGAAGAGTTGGGATGTGGAGGTCAGCTTTGCGGCCGATGGTGCCGAGGCGTTGGCCGCCATTATGGACGGCAAGGCCGATATTTTGTTTCTGGATCTGAATATGCCGGTGATGGATGGCTATCAGGTGCTCGAAGCCGTCCGGTCACGAGACCTGCCCACGTTGGTGGTTGTCGTGTCTGGTGATGTTCAGCCGCAGGCACGTCAACGGGTGATGGCGCTAGGAGCGCTGGATTTCATCAAGAAACCGATCGATAGTGATAAGTTACTGACCATTCTGGATCAGTACGGTGTTCTCCACGAACTGGATGGCCGAAGCGCGGCGGCTACTGCAGCCGCCGCTCATCAACTCCAGAGTGCGCCTCAGGAGCTGACCTTTGATATCCAAGAGGGCTATCAAGAGATAGCCAATGTGGGGATGGGGCAGGCTGCGGATCTGCTGGCGCGGCTGCTGCGGGTCTTTATCGAACTACCGATACCCCAAGTACGCAAACTTAGCACTGAGCAGTTACCGCTATTAATTCTCCAGGCAGTACCCGCCTCTGAGGTCTCCGTGGTTACTCAGGGCTTTGTCGGTGCCGGAATTTCAGGTGAGGCGCTGCTGTTCATCGAAGATAGCCATCTTGAAGCGTTGACGCGGTTAATCCAAGAGCAGGGGGAGATCAATGCCGGGGGTCAGCTGGATCTGTTGATGGAGATCTCTAATATTCTGATCGGCGCCTGTATGGGGGGGTTCGCCGAGCAGCTGGATCTTAAATTCAGTATGGGGCATCCCGTTATGCTGGATCGTGCGCTGGATTCGAACGGACTGGCATTCAAGTCTGCCGGTGCGAATGCCGAGTTGATGACCATCGAAATGTGCTTCGGCATTCGAGAGCAACCGATTAATTGCACTCTGCTGCTTATGTTTACCGGTGACTCTCTCCCTCTGCTGGATGAACGCATTAATCTGCTGGTGGAGTAGTCCTCGGAGCAACCCGTGATCAGAGTGTCGCGGTTGCAGAGGATCATTCGATGAATTCAAATTCTATTAGTGGAGTAGTCCGTGAATCAGCCTGTTGATCAGAGCATTGCGGTATCAGATGTTCATTGGATGATGGATGCTCTGCAGAGCATCGAAGTTGGCTTGCTAGTGGTCGATAGCGACAGCCGCATTGTGGCTTGGAATGGCTTTATGGAACACCACTCGGGTATCAGTGCGGCCAGCGCGATCGGCGCTAACCTGTTTGAGCTGGTCACCGATCTTCCGGTTGCCTGGATGAGCCGACAGCTTGCGGCCGTTACCGCCCTCAAGGTTCCCGCCTACTCGACCTGGAAGCAGCGTCCCTACCTGTTCCGCTTCAAGAATTATCGACCGATCACGGGTCCATCAGATTTTATGTACCAGGACGTTAGCTTTTTTCCGCTGAGCTCGGTGAATGCGGAATCGACCAAGATCTGCATCACTCTGTATGATGTGACTCAGAGTGCGGTCAATGAGCAGGCGATGAAGCAGTTAAACGCGGATCTGGCGCACCTGAGTAGAACCGACCGAATGACTCAGTTGAATAATCGCGGTCACTGGGAAGAGCTGGCGCTACATGAATTTAAACGCTGCCAGCGCTCAGGGCATAGTTCATGCTTGGTGATGTTTGATATCGATCATTTTAAAAAAGTTAACGATACCTATGGTCACCAGGTGGGTGACGAGGTGATCATCGCCCTGTCCTCTACCGTTCGCAAGATGGCCCGCGATACTGATCTGGCCGGACGTTATGGGGGTGAAGAGTTTGCCGTCGTGCTTTGTGATACCGATGCCCAGGGGGCTGCTATGTTCTGTGAACGAGCCCGCTATGAGATCGAACAACTGGTCGTGGAGGCGCTAGGCGAAAGGGTACGTTTTACCATCAGTCTAGGCTTTTCGCAGATCAATGCCGAGATAGGTTCCTTGGAAGCCTGGCTGAAACAGGCCGACGCC
Source organism: Motiliproteus sp. (assembly GCA_047622605.1). Classification (GTDB taxonomy): domain Bacteria; phylum Pseudomonadota; class Gammaproteobacteria; order Pseudomonadales; family Balneatricaceae; genus Motiliproteus. The sequence continues at coordinate 9,820 of JBLHND010000078.1, forward strand.
GCGCTCTACTATTCTAAAGAGCATGGCCGTAATCAAGTTACCCAGTTTGATGCGGTCCTTATTCCGCTTTAATTCTGTGGGTTAGGCTTCAGTCTGACGATGGCCACTTCATGCAGCCTTGTCGGACTCACAAAGTGCCGACCCACAGGAGCGCGCCTATTGCAGGGTCTTAGCTGCCTGCCTGCAGGCGATCTTGGCCTCTAAATGGACTATAGAGAGGCTGTCATACGTGTTTAGGCTGCCGCAGATACGTCAGCATGGCGCAGGTTTCCAGTGGGCGGCTGAACAGGAAGCCTTGCAGGTGGCGGCAGCCATAGTCTTGGAGCAACTCTTGTTGTTCATTGGTTTCGACCCCTTCGGCGACCACCGTCAGACCCAGGTTCTGTCCCATGTGAATAATGGCTTGGACGATCGCAGCCATTTTAGGGTCCTGATCTATTCTCGCGGTGAAACTACCATCGATCTTAAGCGTGTCGAGTGGTAATTTTCTCAGGTAGTTTAGTGACGAGTAGCCGGTACCAAAATCATCGACGGCGACACTGATGCCGGTTTCACGCAGCCTGCACAGTACATGAATTGCTGCGTCCATATCCTCGATCATGACGCTTTCTGTGATCTCGAGTTCCAGTTGCTGCGGCGGGAGGCCGCTGCGCGTCAAGGTGGCGATTATCTTTTCCAACAGTAGAGGGTCCATAAACTGGCGGGCAGATAAATTCACCGCGACTTTCAGGGGACGCGACAGTTGTTGGCTCCAGAGCATCACCTGGTGGCAGGCGGTGTCGATGACCCAATCACCGATCGGCAGGATCAGTCCGGTGTCTTCGGCAACCTGGATAAAATCGCCAGGCGGGAGTAGTCCTTTATCGGGGTGTTGCCAGCGGATCAGAGCCTCCATGCTGCTGACCTCACCGCTATGGATGTCAATCTTAGGTTGGTAGTGAAGAATAAAGTGTTGCTCGCGGATCGCCTGGCGCAGATCCGACTCCAACTCGATACGACCGTTGGCGGTGTTGTCCATCAGGGCTGAGAAAAACTTGAACTGGTTCCGGCCGCCGCGTTTGGAGCGGTACATCGCCTTGTCGGCGTTGTTGAGCAGTTGCTCGTAGCTGTCGCCGTCATCCGGAAACACCGAAATGCCGATGCTGATGGAGACAAAGACAGGCTTGTTCGCAACGATTATCGCCTCGCTAAAAGCCACTCGAAGACGTTCAATAATGACGGTAACGGCATCGTGGTTCTCTAAATCGTCGATGGCTACGGTAAATTCATCACCGCCCATACGAGCAGCGATGGGAGTGTTAGCGTCATCTATGACGCGAGCCACCGCATCGCTGCTGCGTATGCACTCTTGGATTCGTTTGCCAACCTCTATCAGTAACTGGTCACCTGCGAGATGCCCCAGCACATCATTGACGTCTTTAAAATGGTCGAGATCGATAAACAGCAAGGCGGCCTTGTAGGTTGGATCGCGCTGGGCTTTGAGCAGTTTTTGCTCGACCCGTTCTTTAAACAACAATCGGTTGGGCAGATTTGTCAGGGCATCATAGAGAGCCAGTCGTTCTAGGCGCTTCTCCTGATCCTTGCGTTCGGTGATATCTGAAAAAACGCCGACGTAATGGCTGGTCTGTTGATCATCGTCCTTGATGGCGCTGATCGACAACCATTTGGGATAGATCTCACCGTTATTGCGGCGATCCCAGACTTCGCCGCGCCACTGGCCGTGCTGTAATAATTGAGACCACATCTGTCGGTAGAAGTCATCGTCATGGCGACCCGACTTATGGACGCTGGGATTCTTCCCCAGCACCTGCTCACGTGAAAATCCGGTCAGCTGGCAATAGGCGTGGTTGACCTCCACAATCACGCCCAGGCTGTCGGTAACCACGACGGCCTCGCTGGTGCTCTTTAGGACCTCGTGACTCCTGCGCAGCTGCTTTTGAGCCTGCTGATGTTGATCGACCTCTTTGGCCAACGCCTTTTTTTCAAGTTCTATGCGACGATTCAGGGTGGTCGCCCGGGTGATGATCCCGGCATATAAGGAAAATAGCAGTAAAAAAATAAGCATTAGCGCTAGCAGCGATCCGGTTACCCGGTCGAGCAGCTGCTTTCCGGGGCGAGGGGCTTGATAGCTCAGGGTTGCCAGGGGCTCGTCCAGCGCAGAACTGAGCAGTAGTCCCGGTGCTTGGGCGCTTAAGTCGAGAGAGAGGAGTTGCAGGTTGTAGCTGAGGGCGTGTTGTTGAATAAAATCGGCATTAATCGCCCGCATGAATACCAGTACAGATGTGTAAATTCCACTGCGGCGGATCTGCTCGGTAGACTCGGGTGTGAAGGCAAAGGCTCCGACCAGATACAGCTGTCCCGCGATCTTGACCAGGCCGGAAGCGCCTTTAGGGTCCTGCAGGGATGAATCTCGGGCGAGGTCCAGCAGCTGCTGCAGTGCGAGTGAGGTACTGAATCGGCCGAGTTCCTGTTGTAGCTCGCCGTTAATAAAGCCTATAGGGATCTGGTTATCGGCAGTGATCACCAGACTCGTCTGTATATTAAAGTGGTCGTAGAGATTACTGCCGATATTAGCATCAGCCCACTCAAGATCCTGCTGTTGCAGCAGGTTTTGAGCCGCGTCATCCCACCAGGCATAATCGAGCGCCTGATTTCTCAGCGAGGCTGCTGCATGCGCGAGGGAGGAGCTGATAAAGGAGCGATATAGACTATCCGCTTCCCGATCCTGCTCTGTTGAGGCCTGGTTGATGATCAATGCAACCGTCAGTATTGCCGCTATCAGCAAGACCATAGGTAGTATAAGCAACTGAATTCGACCGTAACTCATCAGATGATTACTCTTCTGAAACCGGTGCCACAGCGGTTCTTTTTTTTTATATGAGTCGATTTAAGCAGTTTTTGCTTCTGCTTGCACCCTAAAAAGGCTATATGCGCAACAGCTGACGGATGCGTAACCATAAAAAAAGCCGTGATCGGGATCACGGCTTTTGACTTAGTCAGGACCGAGGTGCGGGTGCTTAGCCGTGGCGCAGCGCGTCGATACGGTCGTCCAGCGGTGGATGGCTGGCAAAGAGCGCGGCCAGTCCCTGTTTCAGACCACCGGCGATGCCGAAGGCGACCAGCTGATCGGGCATCTCGGTGGGTAGATCCTGCTCCGCCTTGAGGCGCTGTAGGGCACCGATCATCGCCGCACTGCCAGCCAGCTGGGCACCCATCGCATCAGCGCGAAACTCTCTGCGGCGTGAGAACCAGGCGACGATGGTGGAGGCAAGGATTCCCAGTACCACCTCGGCGATGATCGAACTGATGTAATAACCTATTCCGTGGCCGCGCTCATTCTTGAGGATCACCCGGTCGACGATGTGGCCGATGACACGGGCGAAGAACATCACGAAGGTGTTAACCACCCCTTGGAGCAGAGCTAGGGTGATCATGTCGCCGTTGGCGACGTGGCCGATCTCATGCGCCATCACCGCCCTAACCTCGGCACGACTGAAGCGTTGCAGCAGCCCTTGACTGACGGCGACCAGGGCCGCGTTTTTATTCCAACCGGTGGCGAAGGCGTTGGACTGTGACGAGGGGAAAATCCCCACTTCGGGCATCCCGATGCCCGCCTGCTTGGCCAGTTCGGTAACCGTCTCGAGCAGCCATTGCTCATCGGCATTGCGCGGCTTCCCGATGATCTGGGTGCCGCTGGCACGCTTGGCCATCCATTTTGACAGCAGCAGGGAGATCAGGGAGCCGGCCATGCCAAAAACGGCACAGATGATCAGCAGATTGCCTAGGTCCAGGTCAATACCGTTGGCTTGCAGCGTCGAGCCGACGCCGAGCAGGCTCAGGGTGATGCTGGCGACCAGGATGATGGCCAGGTTGGTGGCCAGGAATAGCAAAATACGCATGTAATATTTTCCTAGTAAGAGAATCGCTTAGGATTGGTTTATCCCGATTAGATGGGGTCATTAAAGAAAACTTTCAAGGTTATACCAAGGTTATAGCAAGGTTATACTACGCATCCTTTTCAACCATGAGTCCCGCATGCAGGCAATCATAGACAACATCTCCGCCCACCGTTTTGAGCGCCATTCAACCGAGGTGCTACGCCTGTTTCATGGCCGCGGACACTGCTATGAGGGGCTGGCGCATATTAATGTGGATCTGCTCGGATCGGTGTTGCTGATCACCCTGTACCAGTCTGAAACCTCCGAGGCGCTGCTTCCTCTGGTGGCTGCGGCCAAGGCTCAGGGGATCCCCGGGGTGGTGGTCCAGTATCGTTATCAACAAACTGGACCCGTCGAGTGGCTCAGCGGTGAGCCGGCATCCACCCTGGTAGTGACCGAGGAGGGGCTTAAGTTCGAACTCCAGCTGGGACAGAGTCAGAACATGGGACTGTTTCTGGATATGATTAACGGTCGGCGTTGGGTGCGGGACCATGCCCGGAACTGCAATGTATTGAATCTGTTCGCCTATACCTGTGGGTTTTCGGTAGCGGCGATGGCCGGTGGTGCCGATTCAGTGGTCAATCTGGATATGAGTAAGGGGGCGCTCAAGCGCGGTCAGCGTAATCATCAGCTCAATGCTGAGAATTCCCGGGGAGTGCGCTTCTTGCCGCACGAGCTGTTTCGTAGCTGGGGGAAATTGAAAAAACTGGGGCCTTACGAGCGGGTGATCATCGATCCGCCCTCATTTCAGCGTGGTAGCTTTGTCGCCAGCTCAGATTACCAGAAAGTGCTGCGCCGGTTACCCGAGCTGCTGAGCCGAGAGGCGGAAGTGCTGGTCTGTCTGAATGATCCGAATATTGAGAGTCAGTTTCTGATCGAGTTGATGCAGACCCATTGTCCGTTGGCCGTTTTTGTCGAGCGCCTGGCGAATCCGGCAAGTTTCCCCGAACGTGATTCACAGAGCGGTCTGAAGGTGCTGCATTTCAGCTACAGGGCTTAGCGGAATGCAGCACTCTTCGAGCCAGAGAACTCCTGGCAGTCCTGCTTCTGAGCCTACTCGAGTCTACTGGCGGTAGGTCTGCAGGAAGCGCTCGATACGTTCGATCGCGTCGCGCAGGTCATCGATACGCGGCAGGAACACCAGACGGAAGTGCTGGGTGTCTGTCAGGTTGAAGCCCGAACCCTGGACGATAAGCACCTTCTGTTGCATCAGCAGGTCCAGTGCCAGCTTTTCATCGTTATGGATAGGGTACATCTTGGGATCGAGCTTAGGAAACAGATACATCGCCCCCTGGGGTTTAACACAGCTGACGCCGGGAATGGCGTTGAGCATGTCGTAGGCGGCATCGCGCTGATCATAAAGACGTCCCCCGGGAACGATCAGTTCGTTGATGCTCTGATAGCCGCCCAGTGCGGTTTGGATTGCATTCTGCGCCGGCACGTTGGCACACAGGCGCATATTGGAGAGCATATCCAGACCTTCGATATAATCCCTGGCGCAATGTTTAGGGCCGCTCAGGATCATCCAGCCTGAGCGAAAGCCTGCAGAACGGTAGCTTTTGGACAGGCCGTTAAAGGTCAGGAACAGCACATCATCGGCCAGGGATGCTAGGGGGATGTGCTCGGCATCGTCGTACAGGATCTTGTCATAGATCTCGTCGGCGAAAATGAGTAGCTTATGTTCGCGCGCCAGCTCGACGATCTGCTCCAGCAATGCCTTGGGGTAGACGGCACCCGTGGGGTTGTTGGGGTTGATCACGACGATGCCACGGGTCCGTTCGCTGATCTTACTGCGGATGTCGTCGATATCGGGGAACCAGCCGGCCTGTTCGTCGCAGATGTAATGCACCGGGGTGCCGCCTGCCAGGCTCACCGCAGCGGTCCAGAGCGGGTAGTCAGGAGAGGGGATCAACATCTCGTCGGTATCGTTGATCAGTGCCTGCATCGACATCATGATAAGCTCGCTGACGCCGTTACCCAGGTAGATATCGTCGATGCTGACACCCTTGATGCCGCGGCGCTGCGACTCGTGCATGACCGCTTTACGGGCGGAGAACAGCCCCTTGGAGTCGCAGTAACCCTGGGCCGAAGGCAGGTTGTGAATCACATCCTGGATGATCTCTTCGGGTGAGTTAAAGCCGAACGAGGCCGGGTTGCCGATGTTCAGCTTGATAATGCGCTGGCCCTCTTCCTCCAGGCGCTTGGCTTCTTCGAGTACAGGCCCACGGATGTCATAACAGACGTTTCTCAGTTTGTTGGATTTTCTGATGACGGACATCTCGAGTTTCCCTGCGCTATATAGGCTAAGGGCGCTGCGCCCTGTAGTTATGAATGGTTATGAATAGCTATGAATACTGATGAAGAGT
>JBLHND010000079.1:0-16075 GCA_047622605.1 Motiliproteus sp.
CGGTCTATTCATGCATTGAGAACGACAGGCAGCATGGAGCGGCCATCCGCATGGTCGGCGTCTTAGCCAACAGTTAAATGTTTATCGGATTTGAGGGCTGTTGTCGATAAATATTTATGTTTCAGTGCGGGTGTTTAGTCGTTTTTGGTGCTTCGTTGGCCACAAAAAATACTTATAAACAAACATCTACCAGCAGATGTCGAGCAACTTGAAAATATTTAATAGGCAACCTGGGTTCTGTAATTAGGCTCAGGATGTCGGTCTTTGCAGGTGAGGGTGTTATTATCTGCGCTCTAGGAGGCTGCGCTCCGTTATTGATTGATTGGCTATTTACTGATTGGGTAGAATATTGTCTCAGCAAATTGAAAATATACGTTTTTTTGCGACCTGTCCTAAGGGGCTCGAGCTGCTGCTGGTTGAAGAGTTGGAGGCGCTGGGTGCGACCGAAACTAAATCAACGGTCGCAGGGGTCTACTTCCATGGCGGCTTAGAGATCGCGTATAAAGCCTGTCTCTGGTCGCGGCTGGCAAACCGGGTGCTTCTGCCGCTGGCAAGTTTTACGGCCGAGTCTGCCGAAGAGCTTTACGCGGGCGTACAGCAGATTCCCTGGCTTGAGCATATGCCGGCCGAGGGCAGTCTACTGGTTCACTTTACCGGTACTAACAGAGCCATTAATAACACCCATTTCGGCGCGCTTAAGGTCAAGGATGCCATCGTCGATCAGATTCGGGAGCTCACGAGTCTGCGGCCCTCCATTAGTAAGGAGATGCCTGACCTGCGAATTAATCTGCACCTGGCTCAGGGCGATGCGCATCTAAGCCTGGACCTCTCTGGCGAGAGCCTGCATCGCCGAGGTTACCGCAAGCAAGGCGGGGCCGCACCGCTGAAAGAGAATCTGGCAGCCGCGCTGTTGCTTCGCAGTGGCTGGCCTGAACTTGCCGCCAAGCAGTGGCCGTTGATCGATCCTATGTGTGGCTCGGGTACCCTGCCGATCGAGGCCGCATTGATGGCGGCCAATATCGCGCCGGGGCTGTTGCGCCCAGGATTCGGTTTTGAACGCTGGCTCAAGCATGACCATGGGTTGTGGCAGGGGTTGCTGTGGGAGGCTGAACAGCTTCGGTCTGCGGCCAAAGAGCGTACCGATCTGCCGGAGATCCATGGGTATGATGCCAGTCCTAAGGCAGTTTCTATTGCCAAAAATAACGCCGAGTTGGCGGGTGTTGATGCCTGGGTGCGGATCTCGCATCGTGAGCTGGCACAACTTAAACCCTTAACCCATAAGGCCAACCTTCAGCAAGGCTTGCTGATTACCAATCCCCCCTATGGTGAGCGCCTGAGTGAGGTGCCGGTGGTTCGCTATCTCTACCAGAACCTGGGTGATGCCCTGAAGGAGCACCTTCAGGGTTGGCGTGCGGCGGTGTTTACCGGTAATCCGGAGCTGGGTAAGGCGGTGGGTATTCACTCCTACAAGCAGTACAAGCTGTTTAATGGCGCGATCCCCAGTCAGTTGCTGCTGTTTGCGGTGCAGTCAGACCAATTTCTGGCTTCCAGGACTAATTCTCAGCCGGTGGACGGTCGTCCGGCAGAAAAGCAGCCTGAGGACATGTTTTCTAATCGGCTGCGCAAGAATATGAAGCAGCTGGATAAATGGGCACGCAAAGGACAGATTCAATGCTATCGCCTGTACGATGCCGATATGCCCGAGTATGCAGTCGCGATCGATCGCTATCACAATTGGCTGCACGTGCAGGAGTATGCGCCACCCGCCTCTGTCGATCAGGCTAAGGCCGATCAGCGCTTGAAGCTGGTGATGGATGTGTTGCCTGCCGTTACCGGTGTGCCGTCGGAGCGCATCGTGCTCAAGCAGCGTCGCCGCCAGGAGGGCAAGGCGCAATACCAGCGAATGGCGCAGCACGGCGAGTTCTTCGAAGTGGAAGAGGGTGCGGCCCGGCTGCTGGTGAATCTGCATGATTATCTGGATACCGGGCTGTTTCTGGATCATAGGCCTATTCGCCAGTGGATTCATGATAATAGCCGCGGAAAACGGTTCTTGAATCTGTTTAGTTACACCTCGGTGGCAACGGTCCAGGCCGCTCTCGGCGGCTCTTCCTCAACAACCAGTGTCGATATGTCGGCAACCTATTTGGAGTGGGCGCGAAAGAACTTCGCGCTCAATGGTCTGAGTGAAAAGATCAATGTGACGCTCCAGGAAGATTGTGTCGCCTGGCTGAAGGAGGCGTCGTTAAAGCAGGCTGTTAAATATGATCTGATCTTTATGGATCCGCCGAGCTTCTCTAACTCCAAGCGGATGCGCGATGTCTTCGATGTGCAGGTCGATCACGTCACCCTGATCGAACAGGCGATGAGGCTGCTGGACACCGATGGGGTGCTGATCTTCTCCAACAATCTGCGTAAATTTAAGATGGATCTGGAGGCGTTGACCCCGTTTAACGTTGAGGATATTACGGCCAAGAGTATCGGTAAGGACTTTGAGCGTAATCAGAAGATTCATAACTGCTGGAAGATTACGGCGCGGTAGCACCCTGCGTCAGGCTGGAGCCCAGCCTGCAAAAAAGCACCCTGTGGGTTGGCATTTTGTGGGCAGAAAGTAGTCCGACAAGGCTATCCCCGAGGCTCATATGTCACAGCCACAAAAAAGGCCGCTAATTAAAATAATTAGCGGCCTTTTTAAGGTCTCAACTTAACGTTAAATCCAGAGTTTAACCCGGATAGTCACGCTTGCTTGGGCCCGTGTAGAGCTGACGTGGACGACCGATCTTGTTGGGGCTTGAATGGAACTCGCTCCAATGAGATATCCAGCCGATAGTGCGAGACAGCGCGAAGATCACGGTAAACATGTTGACAGGAATGCCGATCGCCTTAAGGATGATTCCGGAATAGAAATCAACATTCGGGTACAGCTTACGCTTGATGAAGTATTCGTCTTCCAGGGCGATTTTTTCCAATTCTTTTGCGATCTTAAGTAACGGATCGTTCTCCAGCCCTAGCTCTGTCAGAACATCGTCGCAAGACTCTTTCATCACCTTAGCGCGGGGGTCAAAGTTATGATAAACGCGATGGCCAAAGCCCATCAGGCGGAAGGGGTCATCCGGGTTCTTAGCGCGCGCTATAAACTCGGGGATGTTTTCAGCATCGCCGATCTCTTCCAGCATCGCCAGTACAGCTTCGTTGGCACCGCCGTGAGCAGGTCCCCAGAGGGCGGCTATGCCCGAGGCGATGCAAGCGAAGGGGTTGGCGCCTGAGGATCCTGCCAGGCGTACGGTCGAGGTTGAGGCGTTCTGCTCGTGATCCGCGTGGAGTACAAAGATCTTATCCATCGCCTTGGCGACAACCGGGTTAGGTACGTAGGTCTCACAGGGGGTGCCGAACATCATGTGCAGGAAGTTTTCTGCATAATCCAGATCGTTGCGCGGGTACATGAATGGCTGGCCGACGGAGAATTTGTAGCTCATTGCTGCCATGGTGGGCATTTTTGCAATCAGTCGGTAGGCGCAGACTTCGCGATGGTGTGCGTCATTGATGTCCAGGGAGTCGTGGTAAAACGCCGACAGGGCGCCAACGACACCGCACATGATGGCCATGGGGTGGGCGTCTCGGCGGAAGCCGCGGTAAAACGAACCCAGTTGATCGTGTACCATCGTATGGTTGTTGATGGTGTTGACGAACTTTTCCTTTTGTTCGGTCGTGGGTAGCTCACCATTTAATAGTAGGTAGCAGACTTCCATGTAATCAGATTTTTCAGCCAGCTGCTCGATCGGATAGCCGCCGTGTAGCAATACACCTTTTTCGCCATCGATAAAGGTGATAGCAGAGTCGCAGGCTGCGGTAGACATAAAACCGGGATCGTAGGTGAATAACCCTTTACTGACGAGTCCGCGGACGTCGACAACGTCCGGTCCTTCGGTGCCGTGCAGCACGGGAAGTTCAATGGTTTCTTCGATACCGTCGACAACCAGCTTTAGATATGCCTTCTTGTCACTCATGGCGGCTCCTGTTGTTTCTGTGCGTTTATGGGTTTGGCCGTATTTAAATCAATGGCTTAGGTCATAATAAAGAAACTGACCTACTATAAAGAGTGGTTACTATAGGGCGCTCGGCGCTAAAGTCAATCCATCCAAAAGTTCAATCTTCGCAATGCAGCATAGATCGGTTGTGGCTAGCCTGGTGCTGGGTATCAGCATTGGTCGGGTCTGCGTCGCTATTTCTGATCTGGAAATGATTTGGGTGATGTGAGGCGCGTATATGTCTTTGGTCTAGTCTCTGAGAATTGTTTTAGGCGCTGTCTATCGGTATACTCTTGCACCGAAGTTGGGGCTAAATAGGGGTTTATTAACCGCTTTTAGGCTCAGTTTTTTGTACTAGCACGTCCTTCTAATCGCCCCTTCAGTGGGCTTATGTGAGTGTCAATTAGAGCCGTGAAAAAAACCAGACCTGTAAACTTAGATTTACGTACGATAAAGCAACCTCTACCAGCGATCACTTCGATTCTGCACCGCATAACTGGCATCATCCTGTTTATTGGGGTTGCCTTTATGCTGTACGCCTTCGATCGGTCATTGGAAAATCAACAGGAATTTGCTGCCGTTGCCGACATGCTAAGCAATAGTTTCTTCGCGAAACTCGTTGCCTGGGGCTTAGTATCTGCGCTGCTATACCACTCTTTCGCCGGCATTAAGCATCTGCTTATGGATTGCGGCTACTTCGAAGAGTTGGAAAGCGGCACGCTGATCGCTAAGGCCACTTTAGTAGCCGGTGTTGTTTCAACGCTGTTAGCGGGGATATGGATATGGTAACTACGATCACAAGTTTTGGCCGCAGTGGCCTGTATGACTGGATGATGCAGCGCGTTACAGCGGTTGTGCTGCTGGCTTATACCGTCTTTATTCTTTTTTATCTGTTGACCAGTTCCGGTCTGACCTATGAGCAGTGGAGTGGCCTGTTCAGTCAGACCTGGATGCGTGTCTTTACGCTGCTGACCTTGTTGTCGTTGGGTGCTCATGTCTGGATTGGGCTATGGAGTATATCCACCGATTACATAAAGCTGACAGGGCCTCGTTTCCTGTTTCAGGTTATCTGCGGAGTCGCGATGTTCAGTTATGTAGTTTGGGGCGTCCAGGTATTGTGGGGATTATAAGTAATGTCTAATATTCGTACGCTTAGCTATGATGCTATCGTAATTGGTGGTGGTGGTGCAGGTATGCGCGCCGCGTTGCAGTTGGCGCAGTCAGGTCTGAAGGCCGCCTGTGTCTCTAAGGTGTTTCCAACCCGTTCGCATACAGTGTCCGCCCAGGGCGGCATTACCTGTGCGATCGCCAGTTCAGATCCAAACGATGATTGGCGTTGGCATATGTACGATACCGTCAAGGGTTCCGATTATATCGGTGATCAGGATGCTATCGAGTACATGTGTAGTGTGGGTCCGCAGGCGGTATTTGAGCTGGATCATATGGGGATGCCTTTCTCCCGTACCGAAGCGGGTCGTATCTATCAGCGCCCGTTCGGTGGTCAGTCTAAGAATTTTGGTGAGGGCGGTCAGGCTGCTCGCACTTGTGCTGCCGCTGACCGTACCGGTCATGCGTTGTTGCATACGCTCTATCAAGCCAACCTGAAAGCCGGTACTACCTTCTTTAATGAGTGGTATGCAACCGATCTGGTGAAGAACGCCGAGGGTGTGGTGGTCGGTGTTATCGCTATCTGCATCGAAAGCGGCGAGACCGTTTACATCAAGGCGCTGGCAACAGTCTTAGCAACCGGGGGTGCTGGCCGTATCTTCCAGTCGACCACTAATGCCCTGATCAACACCGGTGACGGTGTCGGCATGGCGTTGCGTGCTGGTTTTCCGGTACAGGATATCGAGATGTGGCAGTTTCATCCCACCGGTATCGCCGGTGCCGGGGTGCTGGTCACCGAAGGCTGTCGTGGTGAGGGTGGCTATCTGGTCAATAAAGATGGCGAGCGTTTTATGGAGCGTTATGCGCCCAACGCTAAAGACCTGGCGGGCCGTGATGTCGTGGCTCGTTCCATGGTGCTCGAGATCCTTGAAGGCCGCGGTTGTGGTCCCGATGGCGATCACGTGTACCTCAAGCTCGATCACCTGGGTGAAGAGGTGCTGCAAAGCCGTTTGCCGGGTATCTGTGAGCTGGCCAAGACCTTTGCCCATGTTGATCCGGTGAAGGATCTGGTTCCGGTTGTCCCGACCTGTCACTACATGATGGGTGGCGTTCTGACAAATGTCAGTGGTCAGGCGTTGACGGTTGATTCTGAAGGCAATGATCAGGAGCTTCCGGGTCTGTTTGCCTGTGGTGAAGTCGCCTGCGTCTCGGTGCATGGTGCCAATCGTCTGGGTGGTAATTCCTTGCTGGACCTGGTGGTGTTTGGTCGTGCGGCGGGTATTCATATTCAGAAGATGATTAATGCCGGCTACAGTGCTGATAATGCCACTGAAGCCGATATCAGTGCGGCGATGGCGCGCCTGGATCGTCTCAACAACAGTACCGGTGGCGAGAGTGTTGCTCAGGTTCGTGCTGATCTGCAGAAAACGATGCAGCTGTATTTCGGTGTGTTCCGTGATGGTCCAAGCATGCAGAAGGGTCTTGATCTGCTGGTTGATATTCGCAAGCGGGTAGAGAATCTTCATCTGGAAGACAAGTCCTATGCCTTTAATACCGCGCGTATTGAAGCCCTGGAGCTTGAAAATCTGTTGGAGGTCGCTGAGGCGACGGCGATCGCGGCAGAAGAGCGTAAAGAGAGTCGCGGTGCTCACGCCCGTAACGACTTCGCCGAGCGCGATGATGTTAACTGGCTGAAGCACTCTGTTTTCTTCCCTGGTGAGAAGCGAGTCGGCAAGCGTGCCGTGAACTTTTCGCCCAAAACTGTTGAAGCTTTCGCACCTAAGAAGCGCGTTTACTAAGGGAGTGTTGTCATGTTAGTCAGTGTTTATCGTTACAATCCTGAGGTCGATGATGCGCCTTATATGCAGGATATTCATATCGATATCCCCGGCAATAAGGACATCATGGTGCTGGATCTGCTCCAGTTGCTAAAAGATAAAGATCCGAGTCTGGGTTTCCGTCGTTCCTGTCGTGAGGGTGTTTGTGGCTCTGACGGTATGAATATCAACGGCAAGAACGGTCTGGCCTGTATTACGCCACTGTCTGCGGTCGTTGATAAAGATAAGCTGGTACTGCGTCCGCTGCCGGGTCTGCCGGTTGTGCGTGATTTGGTTGTCGATATGACCCAGTTCTACACCCAGTATGAGAAGATTAAGCCTTATCTGATCAATGATACGCCGCCTCCTGCGATCGAACGGCTCCAGTCGCCCGAAGAACGCGAGAAGCTGGATGGCCTCTACGAGTGTATTCTCTGTGCGTGCTGTTCGACGTCCTGTCCGTCATTCTGGTGGAACCCGGATAAGTTTATCGGTCCTGCGGGCCTGCTACAGGCCTATCGGTTCCTGGCCGATAGCCGCGATACGGCGGCGAATGAGCGCTTAGCGGAGCTCGATGATCCTTTCAGCGTATTCCGCTGTCACGGTATCATGAACTGTGTGAGTGTCTGTCCTAAGGGGCTAAACCCCACCAAGGCGATAGGTAAGATTCGCAATATGCTGCTGCAGCAGGCGACCTGATCAAAGACAATAAATGGTGCGGTGATACGCACCATTTTTTTATCTTTTTTTTGGCCGCATTAATAGAGCCAATTCATCAGTTTTTAGAGGCTTATAGGTAAAAAGCATTATTCCGGCGTAGTACTAAGTGCTGTAGACTTATGCGCCGATGCTAGCCGGAAATCAGTATGTTGTTTGATCTCTTAAGCTCAGTCTAAACATGGCATAAACATTACTAAGAGGGGCGTTGTTTCTCAGCGAGCTTGCAGATGCGGATTGCTGGGCCAAGAATGTTCGCCAATTCAGGCGCATTCCCTCACTACAGGGTTGTCGAGAATGCATGAAGGCATAATGGAGTTGATGTGGAGCAGTTCACATCTCTCAGGTGGCAATCTAGCTTACGTCGAAGATCTTTACGAGACGTACCTCAGGGATCCTAACGAGGTCTCACCAGAGTGGCGGGAAGAGTTTGATCGGCTTCCCCGGGTACAGGAGACTGTAACCCAGGATATTCCTCACTCGATAGTGCGCGAGCACTTCCTCTATCTATCCAAAAATCAACGTGCTACCCAGCAGAAGCTTCCGGCGTCGGGCGTCAGTTCCGAGCATGAGAAGAAGCAGGTTCGGGTGTTGCGGATGATTAACGCCTTCCGTGTGCGCGGCCATCAGATAGCCAAGATAGATCCTATTGGCTTTATGAAGCGTGAAGACGTGCCGGATCTTGATCTGCATTTTCATGAGCTTTCCGCAGCCGATCTCGACACCACCTTTCAGCTGGGCTCCCTGTTCTTTGGAACAGAAGAAGCGCCGCTAAAATCCATTCTTGAAGATCTCAAGCAAACCTACTGCCACACGGTGGGTTCTGAGTTCATGCATATTATCGATACCCAGGAGAAGCGTTGGCTGCAACAGCGGGTCGAGCCCGTTCGAAGCCATCCTGAGTTTGACCCGGCTTATCGTAAGCATATCCTGGAGCGCTTAACCGCCGCCGAAGGGTTGGAGAAATATCTGGGGTCTCGCTTTGTCGGTGCCAAGCGTTTTGGCCTGGAAGGCGCCGAAGCCCTTATCCCCTGTATGGATGAGCTGATTCAACGCGCGGGTAAGTACGGTACCAAGGAAGTGGTCATCGGTATGGCGCACCGGGGACGTCTGAACGTCCTGGTGAATACCTTCGGCAAGAACCCTCGGGATCTGTTTAATGAATTTGAGGGTAAGCGGACCCTATCGACCTCGGGTGACGTTAAATACCATCAGGGTTTCTCCTCTAATGTCTCGACCGCAGGCGGTGAGGTTCACCTGGCGCTGGCGTTTAACCCCTCGCATCTTGAGATCGCCTCTCCCGTAGTAGAAGGTTCGGTGCGTGCCCGTCAAGACCGTCGCAACGATGCGGCCGGTGATCTGGTGTTGCCGATCACCCTGCATGGCGATCAGTCCTTTGCCGGACAGGGCGTGGTGATGGAAACGCTGCAGATGTCGCAGACGCGTGCCTATAAAACTGGCGGTACGGTCCACATCGTCATTAACAACCAGGTAGGTTTTACCACCAGCAGACGCGAAGATTCTCGCTCGACTGAATACTGTACCGACGTCGCCAAGATGGTTCAGGCGCCTATTTTCCATGTCAATGGTGATGATCCTGAGGCCGTAGCCTTTGTCACCCAAGTTGCCCTGGACTACAGGAACGAATTCAAAAAAGACGTCGTTATCGATCTGGTCTGTTACCGGCGTCGTGGTCATAACGAGGCGGATGAGCCCTCGGGCACTCAGCCGATGATGTATAAGCTGATCAAGGCTCAGAAGACCACGCGTGCCCTCTATGCCGAGCGGTTGATCGCTGATGAAGTCGTGACGGCAGCCGAAAGCAAGGCGATGGAAGAGGATTACCGGCAGTCGCTGGAAGATGGTCGTCACGTCGCCAAGTCGCTCGTGACTGAACCCAACGAAGAGCTGTTCGTCGATTGGCGTCCTTATCTGGGCCATGCCTGGGATCTTGAGTGTGATACCACGGTTAATACCGAGATGTTCAAGGAACTGGTCGCCAAGCTGGATGTGAAGCCTGAAGGGTTTATCGTCCAGCGTCAGGTCGAGAAGATTCTTGAAGACCGTAAGAAGATGGGCGCAGGGGCGATGTCGATCAACTGGGGCTTCGCCGAGACCATGGCCTATGCGACCCTGCTGGCCGAAGGTCATCCGATCCGCTTTAGCGGCCAGGATGTCGGCCGGGGCACCTTCTCGCATCGCCATGCGGTACTTCATAGCCAAAAAGATGGCGAGGTCTATGTGCCGTTGCAGAATATTGCAGCCGATCAGCCACGGATGAACATCTATGACTCCTTCCTGTCTGAAGAGGCCGTGCTGGGGTTTGAATATGGCTATGCCACGACGGCGCCTAATACGCTGGTGATCTGGGAAGCGCAGTTTGGTGACTTCGCCAACGGCGCACAGGTCGTTATCGATCAGTTCATCACCTCCGGGGAGCACAAGTGGGCTCGGTTGTGTGGTCTGACCATGCTGCTGCCTCATGGTTATGAGGGCCAGGGTCCTGAGCATAGCTCGGCCCGGCTGGAGCGCTTTCTGCAGATGTGTGCCGAGCATAATATCCAGGTCTGTGTGCCTAGCACCCCGGCCCAGGTGTTCCATATGTTGAGACGTCAGGTGATACGTCCCTTGCGTAAACCGTTAATCGTGATGTCACCAAAATCTCTGCTGCGGCACAAACAGGCGGTGTCGACCCTGGAGGAGCTCACCCATGGCTCTTTCCACAACGTCCTCGCTGAGGTAGATGATCTTGAGGCTGCCAAGGTTAAACGGGTCGTGCTCTGCAGCGGCAAGGTCTACTACGACCTGTACAATAAGCGCGAAGCTGTCGGCCGTGACGACGTAGCGATCATTCGTATTGAGCAGCTGTATCCCTTCCCCGAAAAAGAGCTGCTCGCAGCTTTAGATAGCTATACGAACGTCGAGTCCGTGGTCTGGTGCCAGGAAGAACCGCTCAATCAGGGTGCCTGGTATAGTTCTCAGCATCATATGCGCAATCTGTTGCAGCAACTTTTCCCCACCCTGCATCTGAGTGTCTCGGCGCGTCCCGGTTCGGCGGCACCCGCCTCGGGCTATATGTCGCAACATGCCGAAGAGCAAGAAACCCTGGTAAGCGACGCCATTAACGGGTAATGAAGCGACTAATGACTAGCAGGCTGTGCGCCTGCTAGTCGCTATTTAATAAAGGATGTGTCATGTCAATCGAAATTAAAGCCCCTACATTTCCAGAGTCTGTCGCCGACGGTACCGTGGCCACTTGGCACAAGCAGCCCGGTGAAGCGGTTTCCCGTGATGAACTGATTGTTGATATCGAAACCGACAAGGTTGTTCTCGAAGTGGTCGCGCCTGCAGACGGCTCCCTGGCAGAGATCCTTAAGGGTGAAGGTTCAACCGTTCTTAGCGACGAAGTGATCGCCATCTTTGTGGCGGGCGCAGTGGCAGCGGCGGCGGCTGCTCCAGCCGCGTCAGAAAGTACCGAAGGCG
Organism: Motiliproteus sp.; assembly: GCA_047622605.1. Taxonomy (GTDB): domain Bacteria; phylum Pseudomonadota; class Gammaproteobacteria; order Pseudomonadales; family Balneatricaceae; genus Motiliproteus. Next base: position 11,150 of record JBLHND010000079.1, read on the forward strand.
ATGCCGATGCCGTTGCGGGTCCTGCGGCGCGGAAAATTTTGGATGAAAACAACCTTGAAGCTTCCCAGGTTCCTGGCAGCGGCAAGGGTGGACGGGTCACCAAAGAAGATGTGGTCAGTTACCTTAAAAACAAGCCTGCCGCTCCTGCTGCGAACACCGCGCCTGTAACTCCCGCCGCTAAAACCGTCCCTACGGCTCCTGCCGGGGATGTCGTTGCTGAGGGTGTCCGGGTTGAAAAACGGGTTCCGATGACGCGCCTGCGAGCCACTATCGCCAAGCGTCTGGTTGAAGCGCAGCAGACCGCTGCGATGTTGACGACCTATAACGAAGTCAACATGAAGCCGATCATGGACCTGCGCAAGCAGTACAAAGAGCTGTTCGAAAAGACCCATAACGGTACCCGTCTGGGCTTTATGTCGTTCTTTGTTAAGGCCGCAACTGAGGCATTGAAGCGTTTCCCTGCGGTTAACGCTTCTATCGATGGCAGTGATATGGTGTATCACGGCTATCAGGATATCGGCGTGGCGGTTTCTACGCCGCGCGGCCTGATGGTTCCCGTGTTACGTGATACCGATGCCATGAGTCTGGCCGGCGTCGAAAGGACTATTGCTGAGTTCGGAGCCAAGGGTCGTGACGGTAAGCTGGGCATTAATGATATGCAGGGTGGCACCTTTACCATCACTAACGGCGGTGTCTTCGGATCCCTGATGTCGACGCCTATTATCAATCCTCCGCAGACCGCCATTCTGGGAATGCACAAGATTCAAGAGCGCCCCATGGCGGTTAACGGCCAGGTCGTGATTCTGCCGATGATGTATCTGGCGGTATCCTACGATCACCGCATGATCGATGGTAAAGAAGCGGTGCAGTTCCTGGTGACGATCAAAGAGCTGCTCGAAGATCCAACCCGCATGCTGTTGGATGTGTAATCGGTTTGATAACCATCTAAAATAAAAAACTTTTGATACGCGTGAGAGGGCCTCGACCGAGGTCTGAACCCTCAAAGAATAAATAACCTCCGGGTTACTTGATAGGAAGAGCAGACATGTCACAAAAGTTTGATGTTGTTGTAATAGGTGCAGGCCCTGGTGGTTACGTAGCAGCAATCCGCGCAGCACAGCTGGGTCTTAAGACGGCCTGCGTTGAAAAATGGATCGATGAGAAGGGCGCAACGCTTCTCGGTGGCACCTGCCTGAACGTAGGTTGCATTCCGTCTAAGGCGTTGCTGGACAGCACCCACAAGTACCACATGGCGCATTCTGAATTTAAGCTCCATGGCATCAATACGGGTACTGTCAGCATGGACGTGCCGGCGATGATGGTTCGTAAGGACCAGATCGTTAAGAACCTGACGGGCGGCATTGCCGGACTGTTTAAGGCGAATGGCGTCACCGTATTGGCGGGTAAGGGTAAGGTGCTGGGTGCTAAGAAGGTTGAAGTCACCCAAGGCGACGGCAGCACTGAGGTCGTCGAGGCTGAGAACATCATTATCGCAGCAGGGTCAGTCCCGGTTAATATTCCTCCCGCGCCTCTCACGGATGGCCTGATCATGGATAGCGAGGGCGCCCTTAAGATCAGTGAGACGCCTGAACGTCTGGGTGTTATCGGTGCCGGTGTTATCGGTCTGGAGATGGGTTCGGTCTGGGCACGCCTGGGTTCTAAGGTAACGGTTCTGGAAGCGATGGCAGATTTTATACCATTCTGTGACCAGGATGTGGCCAAAGATGCGCAGAAGTCTCTGAACAAGCAGGGGTTGGATATTCGCCTCAATGCGCGGGTGACCGGTACCGAGATCAAGGGCAGTGGCAAGAACCAAGAGGTGTTGGTTAAATATACCGATGCCAAGGGTGAGCAGGAGATGACGGTCGACAAGCTGATCGTCGCCGTAGGCCGTCGTCCTTACACCGAGGCCTTGCTGGATGCCGGCTGTGGTGTGGATCTGGATGAGCGCGGCTTTATCGCCGTCGATGGCCAGTGCCGTACCAGCGTGCCGAGTGTTTACGCGATCGGTGATGTCGTTCGTGGCCCAATGCTGGCGCATAAGGCGTCTGAAGAGGGGATCATGGTTGCTGATATTATTCAGGGCCATAAGGCGCAGATGAATTATGACTGCATCCCCGGCGTCATCTATACCCATCCTGAGATTGCCTGGGTCGGTAAGAACGAACAGCAACTTAAGGCTGAGGGCGTAAAAATCAAGGTAGGCAAGTTTCCTTTCGCAGCCTCCGGTCGTGCGATGGCCTCACAGGATACTGAGGGGTTCGTTAAGCTGATTGCTGACGAGGCCACCGACCGTATCCTGGGTTGCCATATTATCGGCGGCCAGGCGAGCGAGTTGATTGCCCAGGCCGTGATTGCGATGGAGTTCGGCTCCACCGCCGAGGACCTGCAATTGACCGTGTTTGCACACCCCACGGTGGGTGAAGCAATTCATGAAGCGGCCCTAGCCTGTGATGGTCACGCGATTCACATGGCTAATCGTAAGAAACGCTAATCGTAAGAAGCGCTAAGCAAAAAACGTAAGTTTAATGCCCCGTAACGGGTGTTGATAAGATCGGGTTCCTTGGTAACAAGGAACACTTTGGGGCGGTCCTCAGGGCCGCACACAGTAAAACGAAAAAACGGATCTAGACATGAATCTTCACGAGTATCAGGGAAAACAGTTGTTTGCCCAGTACGGTCTGCCGGTGTCCATTGGTGAGGCTGTTGAGACCCCCAAGGATGCAGCAGAAGCTTGCAAGCGTATTGGCGGCGATAAGTGGGTCGTTAAGGCACAGGTTCACGCCGGTGGCCGTGGTAAGGCTGGCGGCGTCAAGCTGATTACCAGCCCTGACGAGGCCAAGGCCTTTGCCGAAAAGTGGCTGGGTGAGCGTCTGGTTACCTATCAGACTGACGCTAACGGTCAGCCGGTGACTAAAATTCTGGTTGAAACCTGCACCGATATCGCCCAAGAGCTGTATCTGGGTGCGGTTGTCGATCGCGCCTCTCAGCGTATCGTCTTTATGGCATCCACCGAAGGGGGTGTTGAGATCGAGAAGGTGGCTGAAGAGACACCTGAGAAGATCCTTAAGGCGATCATCGATCCTATGGCCGGTCCTCAGCCCTACCAGGGCCGTGAGCTGGCGTTCAAGCTGGGTCTTGAAGGTGTTCAGGTTAAGCAGTTCGTACAGATCTTTATGGGTCTGGCGAAATTGTTCAAGGATAAGGATCTGGCGCTGCTGGAAGTTAATCCGTTGGTCGTTACCGAAGCCGGCAACCTGCACTGCCTGGACGCCAAGCTCGTTATCGACTCTAACGCGATCTACCGTCATAAGGATCTGCAGGCGATGCACGATCCGTCTCAGGATGATGCGCGTGAAGCCAATGCGGCTAAGTGGGAGCTCAACTACGTGGCTCTGAACGGCACTATCGGCTGCATGGTTAACGGCGCAGGCCTGGCTATGGGCACGATGGATATCGTTGCCCTGCACGGTGGCTTCCCGGCCAACTTCCTGGATGTAGGGGGCGGCGCGACCAAAGAGCGGGTCACCGAAGCGTTCAAGATCATCCTTTCCGATGACGCGGTTAAGGCCGTTCTGGTTAACATCTTTGGCGGTATCGTACGTTGCGATCTGATCGCCGAAGGGATCATCGCTGCGGTTAAGGAAGTCGGCGTTAAAGTGCCTGTGGTTGTTCGTCTTGAAGGCAACAACGCAGAGCTGGGTACTCAGGTACTGGCCGAATCAGGTCTGGACATTATCGCCGCGACTAGCTTGACTGACGCGGCTCAGCAAGCGGTAAAAGCTGCGGAGGGTAAATAACCCATGAGCATTCTGATCAATAAAGACACTAAAGTGATCTGCCAGGGTTTTACCGGCGGTCAGGGTACCTTTCACTCCGAGCAAGCAATCGCTTACGGCACCAAGATGGTTGGCGGTGTAACGCCCGGTAAGGGCGGCCAGCAGCATCTAGGACTGCCCGTATTCAACACGGTTGCCGAAGCGGTAGCGGCCACTGGCGCCGAAGCGTCTGTGATCTATGTGCCTGCGGCGTTTTGTAAGGATTCTATCCTGGAAGCGGCGAACAGCGGCATCAAGCTGATCGTTGCTATCACCGAAGGTATCCCGACTCTGGATATGCTCGAGTGCAAGGTACGTTGTGATGAGCTCAATGTGACGCTGATCGGTCCTAACTGTCCGGGTGTTATCACACCGGGCGAGTGCAAGATCGGTATCATGCCCGGCCATATTCACCTGCCGGGTAAGGTCGGTATCGTCTCGCGTTCAGGCACTCTGACGTATGAAGCGGTCAAGCAGACCACTGATGCTGGTTTCGGTCAGTCTACCTGCGTGGGTATCGGTGGTGATCCTATCCCCGGCTCTAACTTCATCGATATCCTGAAGTTGTTCGAGAACGATCCCAAGACCGAGGCGATCGTGATGATCGGCGAGATCGGCGGAACCGCTGAAGAAGAAGCCGCAGCTTTTATCAAAGCCAACGTGACTAAGCCTGTTGTCTCTTACATTGCCGGTGTCACGGCTCCTGCCGGTAAGCGCATGGGCCACGCCGGTGCCATCATCTCTGGTGGTAAGGGCACGGCTGACGAGAAGTTTGCAGCGCTTGAAGATGCCGGTGTTAAGACCGTGCGTTCACTGGCTCAGATCGGTGATGCGTTGAAGGAAGTGACTGGCTGGTAGCTAGTGCGCTTCGGCTGGCGGTAAAAAGCTAGCCGTCAAACACCTTAAAAAAGCGAAACTTCGGTTTCGCTTTTTTTGTGGGTCGGCGTTTTGTGGGTCGGCGTTTTGTGGGTAAAAAATAGGCTCTGTACCAATCTGTTGTTGCAGAGATTGATTCTGAATTATTGTCTTTGTAATCAAGTGAGGTTCCGCCTCCCTGCGGCTTCATTTCTTTGTAGCGACAAAGAAACCGAAGCAAAGAAAGCGCCCC
>JBLHND010000080.1:0-16054 GCA_047622605.1 Motiliproteus sp.
GGTCTGGTAACGCCGCAGGCCGTCGAAATCATCACTGTCTTCCTGCGCCAACCGCGCGCCGCGATCACCTCCCTGGGCTTGGTGTAACGGGTAGCTGTCCTCGATCGCCCTGGGGTAGACCAGACACTGGCTGTCCAGCGACACCCAGCTCCAGGCACGCAACAGTCCCAAAGGATAGCAGCTCTCGACTCTTAAACGTGGTGGTCGGCAGTACCCCCGCCGCGACACGGGCAGCATCAGGTTGAGATCACAACTGAGGTTATCTAAAAGGCCAGGGCCGAGCAGATCATGGCGCTGAACAGGCAATCCTGGCCAGCTTAGTTGAATCGACTCATGCGCTCGGCCACCGCTACGCAGGCGGATGCCGATAGCGGCTTCCTGTCCTGCGAAGGCCGGCTGGGTGCGACCCGCTTCCAGAGTTAATCCCGCCAGATTGGCGAAAGTATGAAGGATGGAGACCAGAAACAGGCTTACCAGCAGCAGCGCGACCAGCAGGATCATGCTGTTACCGTAGTTGATTCCCCCGAAGAACAGCATGGCGGTCATCAGTAAAAAATACAGGCCATTCGCGGTAGGCATAATAAAGATCCGCCGTTGATCCAGAGTAGCGGAGCGGCTTCGGGGCAGACGTTTACTCAGCCAGGCTTCGGACCACTGCCGCAGCGTGCGTCTGAGTCCCGAAAAGAAACCCCCGCCCGGCCCTGGCATCGCCCTATGCACCACCCCAAGCCACCATCCTACGCCGCCACCTATGCCACGACCTCGACCGCATCGAGCAGCAGTCGCGCCAGGCTAGTACCCCGGTGCCCGGTGGTGTCCCGCTCTCCGCGCAAGCGGTGTTCCGCCACGGGTGCTAAGACCTGCTGCACATCTTCGGGGGTCACATAATCACGTCCTTCCAGCAACGCCCAGGCGCGCGCACAGCGCACCAAGGCCAGCGCCCCACGCGGCGACAGGCCGATCTCAAACGCGTTACTCTGACGACTAAAATTAACCAGCCGTTGCACATAGTCCAACAGGGGCTCTGACAGATGGATCTGATCGACACTCAGCTGCAGACGCTGCAGCTGCGCTAACGGCAGCTTGCAGACCAGCTGCGCCAGCCGCAGGCGGGGATTCTGGCCGCTGAGCAGCTTGCGCTCGGCCTGATTATCGGGATAACCCAGCTCTATGCGCATCAAGAAGCGGTCGAGTTGCGACTCTGGCAGCGCAAAGGTGCCCCTCTGACTGAGGGGGTTTTGAGTGGCGATAACAAAAAAGGGTTCGGGTAACGGCAGGGTTGCCCCCTCGACCGACACCTGGCGCTCCTCCATCGCTTCCAGCAGCGCGCTCTGGGCCTTGGGCGTGGCACGATTGATCTCATCGGCTAACAGCAAAGGGGTGAATATAGGTCCCGGCTGAAATTCGAAACGCTGTTCGAGCGCATTAAAGATCGATGCCCCGATAATATCGGCTGGCAGCAGGTCGCTGGTGAACTGCACCCGGTTACAGTCGATCCCCAGGACGCGCGCCAGGGCCTGAGCCAGGGTCGTTTTCCCCATGCCCGGCAGATCTTCGATCAGCAGGTGGCCGCGGGCAAGCACACAGGCCAGCGCTAACCGCAGCTGATGAGTCTTGCCCAGGATGACCGTTTCGATCTCGGCCAGGGCATCATCAATCCCTTGCCGAGCAGCCACATCGATACCTGACTTGCGTCGTTCGAGGCTCATTGCGCCCTCCGTTAGACCGTGATCGTTGATTCTTTAAACACCTCATCGAGTCCTTTTTGCAACGCCAACGCTCGGGTTAACGTCTGCTGAGTCTCAGTGGCTTGCATGCTTTCATCTTCCTTAAGCATCGCCAGCGACTTACGTACCTCAAGCAGCTGCCAGTGCAGCTCTTTGAGCAAGACGTTAATCTCTTCGACAGCGACATAATCTTCTTTAGCGACACCGGTCAGGAGCTGTTCCAACCATTGCAGCAGACCAGCGGCCACCAGGCCTGAAGACGCGACCATAAACCAACAGCTCTGGACCTGAATAATCGCACTGCGAATCCCATGCACCGGGCTCTGTGCAGGCAACAGTTTCAGCACCCCCTCAAACGGTTCGAAGCACCGACTGAGCTGACGATGCGCCAGGATCAGCACTCGAACTTGCGCGTCTATGTCGCCATCATAAAAAACCCACCCCGGCGTCAGACCTGCCGAGCGTATCAGACTAAACAAGGCTTTATAACAATCGGGATCGTAGCTACGCACATTGAACTGGATGATCGGTAACAAATTCGCCAGATTGCCATCTGGGCCTGACAGCTTTAGCATTCGGATAGCGCCCAGACTGTCGGCTATCGCCAGGATATGACTCAGGTTACTCAGCTTCTCGGCGAACTTTCCGGCAGGATACCCGGTGCCATCCCGGCGTTCGTGATGCTCAAGCGTGGCCAGAGCCACCCCCGGTGACAACCCCGGGATCTGTTTTAAAAACGACTCACCCATCAGAGTATGACCCTGAATTGTACGCCACTCATCGGGCGTCAACTGGCCTTTCTTATCGAGGATATCCAAAGAAATATGCAGCATACCAGCATCATGAATCAGACCGGCCAGGAAAATATCGCTAAGTTGTTGCTGCGACAGACCCATCTTTTGCGCCAGAGCCAGCGCAAGCCAGGCACAGAACAATCCCTTATCAAAATCCTGAACCCGTTGCATCGACAACACGGTCAGCTTCTGTTGCAACAATTCATGCTCCGCATAGAGGGTACAGAGATCGCGCAGCAGCAGGGCTAAATTCTGCTTTTTATGTACCCTCTCACAATCTGGATAGCGGCTAAAGAACAGCGAGAAGGCTTTAAACAACGCCTCTGCATCGATCATTTTTTCAAGCTTTACTGACTGTTCTAACGGCCTGAGCAATTTATGCTTAACGATCAGCTCCGCCGTCTTTTGATCGAAAGCAGCCCCTTTCTTGACCAACAGCACGCCGTCCTCGTTGAGGATATCCACACTCACCAAGACAACATTTTTCAGATTAACCTGAGCGAGGTGATACGCATAGGCATCTGGCCTCTTAGCCAGGGACATGCTCTGCCCTTCTTCCACTCTTATTCCACTCTTATTCTAGCCTAACAGCATAACGATCAAGAGTAGCATAACCATTAAGGCTCGGATTCGTAAGTGCTAACAGACCCGCGCGATAGCGGACTACCTTTCGGACCAGGCTCTCAGGCAGCAACCTCAACCTCAGGGTTCCACCATCACCAGAGGCACATACAGCTCCTCGGCACTCAGGCCGCCATGGACAGCTCGCTGACTGAACGGTCGTTCCTGCAGCAACCGATCCTTGATGATCGCCTGCTGCTTTGCCAGCACCGTAAAGTCCCCGATCCGATCACGTAAGCGGGGCGAGGGCTCACCCCGGCCAAACAGTTGCTGCTGCAGTAACTGTTCACTGGCAACCACCTCAAACAACGCTCCAAAATACTGGGCAAAGTACTGCTCAAAGTCGTTTTGGGCACCGGGACGCAGATAACAGAAGGCGGCGCGCGGCTCTCCACAGAGCGGTAATCGGAGTAGCGCCTGCAGCTCGGGATGCTGCTCCAGCTGCAGCTGTTGCTCATCAGCAACATCGATCAGGCCGTGATCGGCCGTCACCAGGATCAAAGCATCCTGGCCAGCAAGCGTTGCTATCCACTGCTCGAAACGCCGGTCGATCTCGTTAAAATGTTCGATCACTTCCCGACTCTGACTGCCGTACTCGTGGGCCAGGGCATCGAGTTCGGTCCAGTATCCCCAGACCAGGGGTGCGCCCCGCCGTTGGAGACCTACGCTCAGCTGTTCGAAGAACTGCGTCAGGTTCTGGTGCGGCGCCCGGTTGCTGCTACCGTATAACGCCCGACTAAAGCTGGAATCGGAGATGTAGTTCGGACTGCTTACCTGCACCGGTCGTTGTAAGCGCGGCAACAGCGGATCCGCATCGACGATGGCGCTGGCCGACACCCCCAGATCCGCGTAATAGCTGCCACCCCCGCGTGGCATAAAGGGCAAGGGCGCCACCACCCCGCCCAATTCCCGCAGATAGGTAAACCAGCCGGTAATGCCATGTTGCTGCGCCGGAACACCGAGCGCCAACGCGGTCACTGCCGTGGCGGTCGTGGTCGGAAACACCGAGGTTAAACGCTGTACACAATGACGCGCCAGGGCGCTTTCAGGAAACTGCTGCAGAAATTGATAGCCAAGCCCATCGATCACCAGCAAGGCCACCGGCCGCTGCTGACAACGGGCCTCTGCAAGCCGCGCCAGGGGCGGATAGAGATCGGCGGCCGGGGCTTGAGGCCCAGCCAGGGCACTGATCAGATTAACAATGCTGCGATCATAGTCTGGGGTCAGCATGGATCCTCCTTGAAATATAGAGACTTACGCACCCAGCTCATCGAACAGGGTCAGAAATTCCAGCGTCAGCTTGTGCCTGGGCGCATAGTAGATCAACGGCAGACTCTCATTATGCGATTCTTTCATTTTTATCGACGAGGAGATAAAGCTGTTCAGGACCGGCAGTTTATCCTCGCGTAGGCTGTCGACGATCTGTCGCGACAGGTTCGCACGCGGCTGGTATTGATTGACCACTATCCCTTCGACGACCAGCTCAGGATTGTGATCTACCCGAACCTCCTGCACGTTTTCCAGCAGCGCGTAGAGTGCCTGGCGAGAAAACTCATCACAATCGAACGGAATCAAACAGCCCTGGGCGGCAACCAGCGCCGAGAGGCTGTAAAAATTAAACGCCGGTGGTGTGTCTATATAGATAGCCGCGTAATCCGTCAGCCCGGCCAGCGCCTCACTCAGCTTATAGATCTTGTGTTTGGCTTCGAGCTTGGCGTGCAGATCTCCCAGACGGGGATTAGAGGCCACCAGATGAAGATTAGGATGGGCGGTGGCGCTGATATAGTCGGAAAAATCGCTGCCCTGGCTCCGAAATTCAAGCACTTGGGTAAAGAAATCCAGAATGTCGCTGCCGACAGCGTTCACGCCGTCACCTAACAGGTAGTGGCTGGAATTACATTGTGGATCCAGGTCTACCAATAGGGTCTTGATCCCTTTGCTGGCGCTGATCGCGGCCAGGTTAGCCGTGATACTGGATTTACCCACGCCACCTTTCTGATTGAATACTACTCTACGCATCTAATGATCCCCTTAGATCCCTGCCGTACTACCGACTACTGTCCGTGATTATTTTTTGTCCAGGCTCAGTCGAGCAGGCGGACACCTGGCTGTTTCTCGAGGCGCAGATTGGCCCGAATGCGATAGTCTTCGTGACGTTGATTTAACTGCAGATAGATCCAGCGCCCCTGGCTATCTGTCGGCGCGTCTATCGTCACCCGCGCGTCCTCAGCCTTAATTTGATCGGCCAATGCCCCCAGCACCCGCAGCAGCTCCGAACTCTTACGCTTAAGCTGATGCGCGTCCAGTCGAATATAGTTTACGGGGGCGCGCGCAGGGACCTTAGCGTCCGACTGCCTGCCAGCACTCGCCTGCTTGACCTTTACTGAATCAGGATCGACCCGACGCGCCAGCGCCAGATAATGACGCGCCCGCTCCTGGTTTCCCTGTCGCTGCGCCGCCACGCGATATTGAAGATAACGATCGACAATGTTATCCAATCCCGCAAGCGCCTCTTCATAGCCCGGCTGCAGCCTCAGCACCTGATGATAATAGTCTGCGGCATTGTCGCCACGCGGCTCAGCCAGGCGTTTATTCATAACGGCCCGGTCCGCGCGCGCCAACAGTTCCAGGATCGACGTTATACGCGCTCGATCAGCCCGGCTAACCGGTTGTTTGATGGAATTGACCGGGGACTCTGGTTGAGGCGTACTCAACGCTAGAACGGGAGTCCCTTTCGACTGCCGCACCTCCGCGCTCGGGAATGGCGTCCCTGCGCACCCGGACAACCCCAGCATCAACAGCCAAAACCCTGCATACCTCATCTTTTACCTACCCTCTGATCACCTGCCATGCATCATAACACGGTGCCTCATACTGTCATCCCCGCCGCCGACCCCCGTCGACCCCAGCTGTAAAAAACTGGCTAAAAAGACGCTAATTCCCATGAACTACAGAAAAAACACTTAGTCCTAGACAGCACAGGGGGATTACTGCAAACTGTGTCTTTTGATGCCCACTGAGAGATTAAAGAGGTCTGTTGATGGCAAATATCTTGGTAATCAACGGCCCCAATTTAAACCTCCTAGGCAGTCGCGAACCTGCTATCTATGGCGCGACCACCCTTGCCGATATCTGTCTTGAGCTGCAACAGCTGGCGACCCAACAGGGGCAGCATCTAAGCACGTTCCAGAGCAATGCCGAACACGAATTGATAGACCGCATCCACCGCGCCCGCGACGAGCAGGTCGACTTTATTCTGATCAACCCCGCCGCGTTCACCCACAGCAGCATCGCCATTCGTGATGCCCTGGCTGGCGTGGCGATCCCCTTTATCGAGATACACCTGTCCAACGTGCACCAGCGTGAGCCCTTCAGGCAGCACTCCTATTTCTCCGATCTAGCCATTGGCGTGATCTGTGGCCTGGGCGCACAGGGCTATGGGCTGGCACTGCAAGCGGCAATCCGCCACCTGCAGACACCCCTCACTCGTTAATCACCTACAACTACCCAGTATAGAGATACGTTATGGATATCCGTAAAGTCAAAAAACTGATCGAGCTGCTCGAAGAGTCGGACATCAACGAAATCGAAATCAAAGAGGGCGAAGAGTCGGTCCGCATCAGCCGCTCTTCTAGCCAGCAACAGGCCTACGCACCTATGCCGATGGGCTTTCCACAACAAGGCTATGCACAGCAAGGCTACCCACAGCAAGGCTATGCACCGGCGCCACAGGCGCCTGTGACCGCACCCACCGCCGAACCTGCAGACACCCAGCCCGAATTCAGTGGCCATCGGGTACTCTCACCGATGGTTGGCACGTTCTACCGCTCTGCGTCTCCTACGTCAGCCTCCTTCGTCGAAGTCGGTCAGCAGGTAAAAGCCGGTGATCCTATCTGCATCGTGGAAGCGATGAAGATGATGAACCAGATCGAAGCCGACAAGTCCGGCACTATTACCGCGATTCTGGTAGAAAACGGCCAGCCGGTCGAATATGACCAGCCACTAGTTACTATCGGCTAACCTGGAAGAAAACGGCCAGCCGGTCGAACATGGCCAGCCGCTAGTTACGATCCACTAACCTGGTAGAGAACGTCGAGTCACCGACCAAAGGGCACCTCCATGCTGGACAAAGTCATTATTGCCAACCGCGGCGAGATCGCGCTGCGTATCCTGCGCGCCTGCCGTGAACTCGGCATCAAAACCGTTGCCGTACACTCGGTGGTCGACCGCAACCTGATGCACGTGCGCATGGCCGACGAAGCGGTCTGTATCGGACCTAACTCATCGGCCGAAAGCTACCTCAACATCCCCAGCCTGATCAGCGCAGGCGAAGTCACCGACGCCGTGGGGATCCACCCCGGTTACGGATTTCTGGCCGAGAACGCCGGCTTCGCCGAGCAGGTCGAGAACAGCGGCTTCGTCTTTATCGGTCCTAAGGCCGATACCATCCGCCTGATGGGCGACAAAGTCTCCGCGATCAAGGCGATGAAAGCCGCAGGGGTTCCTACGGTGCCCGGCTCTGACGGCCCTCTGGATGACGACAACGAGCGCACTGCCAAGATCGCTCGCCGTATCGGCTACCCGGTCATTATCAAAGCCTCCTCCGGTGGCGGTGGTCGCGGCATGCGCGTAGTCCATACCGAGGCCGCGCTGATCAACTCGATCCACATCACCCAGGCCGAATCCAAAGCTGCCTTCGGTGACGATACCGTGTACATGGAGAAGTTCCTTCAAAACCCACGCCACGTCGAGGTGCAGATTCTGGCCGATGGCCAGGGCAATGCGATCCACCTCTATGATCGCGACTGCTCGATGCAACGCCGCCATCAAAAAGTGGTTGAGGAGGCCCCTGCGCCCTTTATCGACCCAACCGCACGCGCAGCGGTGCTCCAGAGCTGTGTCGATGCCTGCATCAAGATCAACTACCGGGGCGCCGGCACCTTCGAGTTCCTGTACGAAGATGGCGGATTCTATTTTATCGAGATGAACACCCGGGTTCAGGTTGAACACCCGGTCACCGAGATGATTACCGGCGTGGATATCGTCAAAGAGCAGCTCAAGATCGCTAGCGGCCTGCCCCTGTCGATCAAACAGGAGGATGTGAAAGTAAACGGTCACGCCTTCGAATGCCGTATCAATGCCGAAGACTCCAAGACCTTCCTGCCCTGTCCGGGCCTGGTCAGCCACTTCCATGCGCCCGGTGGCCTGGGTGTTCGGGTCGATTCGCATCTCTACAGCGGCTACACCGTGCCTCCGTACTACGATTCGCTGATCGCCAAACTGATCACCCACGGCGAAGACCGGGCCACCGCGCTGGTACGAATGCGCAATGCCCTGGATGAGACGGTAATCGAAGGGATCAAGACCAACATCCCACTGCAGCAGGAGATCGTCCGCGACTCTCATTTCCAGGAAGGCGGCGTCAATATCCACTATCTGGAGAAGAAGCTGGGCATGTAAGCCCACGCTGACCCCAGCACAGGCCCTCGCATGCGCAGGGCCTGTTTTTTCGGAACTATTGAGCATACGTATCGACTTTAAATTATGGAATATTTGTTCCAAGAGACGCCGTGGTTCTTATATATGGAACGATCCTTGTAGGCTTCGCTTTGGCATCCTTGCCAAAGAGACTCTTTCCACAAACACTCCATAATTAGTCACACAGCGAAAACAGCTGTGCTCAATGGTTACCTTTTCATACCCCGAGATCGCCATTGAGAGAGTGTCATGCCCTGGCTCCAGATCAAACTTGAAACCCCACCCCTGCTCACCGAACACTACGAAGACCTGCTGCTCGAAGCCGGTGCCTGCGCAGTGACGCTCGAGGATGCTGCCGACCAACCGCTGTTCGAACCCGAGCGCGGCACGACGCCCTTATGGGACTGCACCCGCCTTATCGGCCTGTTCGACGCCGAGACCGATATGGCCCAGGTGCTAGAATTACTCAGACAGGCACACCCGCAGATCGCGCCCGGCACGCCCTTTCCCGCGTATAAGACCGAACTGGTCGAAGACAAAGATTGGGAGCGCGAGTGGATGGATAATTACCATCCCATGCAGTTTGGCCAGCGACTCTGGGTCTGCCCCAGCTCCAAGCCGGTCCCTGACCCGACTGCGGTCAATCTGATGCTAGACCCCGGCCTGGCATTTGGCACCGGCACCCACCCCACCACCGCGCTCTGCCTGGAGTGGTTGGAGCAGCAGGAACTCGAGGGCAAATTACTGATCGATTACGGCTGCGGCTCGGGCATCCTCGGCATCGCCGCACTCCTGCTGGGCGCCACTCGAATGATCGGCATCGACATCGATCCCCAGGCGCTACAAGCCAGTCGTGACAATGCCCAGCGCAACAACATCGACGCCGACCGGGTCGAGCTCTACTACCCGCCGCAATTGGCACGAGAGTATCCACAGCTGAGCGCCGATGTGCTGGTGGCCAACATCTTGGCCGGCCCTCTGGTCGAACTGGCGCCAACACTGCAAACGCTGCTTAAACCCGGTGGCAAGCTGGCACTGTCCGGGGTCTTAGCGACCCAGACCGAACAGCTTATCGAGGCTTATACGCCCTGGTTTGAACTCGAGACTCCGGTCGTCAGCGATGACTGGGTCCGTTTAACCGGCGTGCGTCGCTGATACGGGAGGCTGGCCGCGGATGCCACAGCAGCTCATCACCCAATGCCCGGCCTGCAAGACGCGGTTTGATGTCAGTCGTGCACAACTGAGCGCTGCCGCCGGTCAGGTGCGCTGCAGCCACTGCCAGCATATCTTTGTCGCGACCGAGCATCTGGAAAACCGCGCCGCGACCCCGCCCATGCCCGCAACCAGGCGCGCAATAAGGACCGCGACCATTACCGCAAAAAGGAGCGTAACAAGGAGCGCCATACCGCGCGAGCCGGTACGGCTCTCCGGTCGCAGCCGCGCCACCGGCCCCGCTCGGTTAGTCTGGAGCCTGTTGATACTCGTAGCGCTCTCAGGCGCAGGCGCACAGGTACTCTGGTTCGAGCGCGACCAGCTGTCGCAGCAAATCCTGCTGATACCTGCCTACGCTTACGCCTGCCAGGTTATCGACTGCCGCCTGCCTCCTCGCCAGGACCTGCTGAGCATCCATAGCCAGCAACTGCTGATTCGCAAACACCCGGATTACCTCAATGCCGTCACCTTGGATCTGCTGCTGATCAACCAGGCCCCCTTCGATCAGCCGTTCCCGGCGTTGCGACTCAGCTTCTCCGGTCTCGACAACAGCCTGCGTGCTGCCCGCACCTTTCAACCCCAGGAGTATATTGGCGGCGACTTCAGTCCGGGGGAGCTGATGCCCAGCAACCGCCAGATCCAGATTCATCTGGAATTACTCGATCCCGGCACCCTGGCACCCAGTTACCAGCTGCAACTCCAGCCCGCCAACAGAGGTTTTTGAACAACAAACAACCAACAGCCCTTCCCCCCAAGGGGCTTCTGCAGGTATTATTAGCCCCTTATCCGGGCATAGACTTCAGGATCGATCTTCTTTAGGTCGATGGCGGATTACTATCGACAGTTGAAACGCTTTCAACCCCTAATCATCTATAAAATGAGTACCGCTTGTTCAATATTGGCCCCTACAGCATCGATAGTCAGGTGGTACTCGCACCTATGGCCGGCGTAACGGATCAGCCGTTCCGCCATCTCTGCCGTCAGCAGGGTGCTGGACTGACGCCTTCAGAGATGATCACCGCCGACAAGCGCCTCTGGAACAGCCGCAAATCTCGCCAACGCCTCGACCACAGCGGTGAACCCGAACCGCGCATCATCCAGATTGCCGGTGGCGATCCCGAAATGCTGGCCGAAGCGGCCTCTCTCAATGCCCAGACCGGCGCCCAGATCATCGACATCAATATGGGCTGCCCTGCCAAAAAAGTATGCAATAAGGCCGCAGGGTCTGCGCTGCTGAAAGACGAAGGCCTGGTCCAGGCGATCCTCGAAGCCGTGGTCTCTTCGGTGAGCATACCCGTCACCCTAAAGATTCGGACAGGCTGGGATACCGACAATAGAAACGGTATCCGCATCGCCCGCATCGCCGAACAGAGCGGTATAGCGGCGCTTGCCGTCCATGGCCGTACGCGGGCCTGCGGCTTCCGCGGCGAAGCCGAGTACGCGACCATCGCCGCGATCCGTCAGGCCATCGACATCCCCTTGATCGCCAACGGCGATATCAACACCCCAGACCAGGCCAGACAGGTGCTGGACTTCACCGGCGCGGATGCGATCATGATCGGCCGTGCCGCTCAGGGACAGCCCTGGATTTTCGCCCAGATCGACCATTTCCTGAAGACGGGAGAACGTCTCGCCGCGCCTTCCAGCGAGTCCATCGAAGCTATCATGGAGAGCCATCTTCTCGCACTTCATGCGTTTTATGGTGACTACCTGGGTGTCCGAATCGCCCGCAAACACGTCGGCTGGTATCTAGCGGCACTGCTTGGCGGTAGCGCCTCCAAAGCCCTTCGGGCTCAGTTTAATATCCTCGAACACCCCTACCAACAACAGTCGGCTATTAGCGATTTTTTTGCCCACTACCGACTTAGCATACAAGCGGCATAGATCCCATGACATTAGGCAGTACCACCACAGTGACAGACCAAGACGCCCCACTACAGCTATCGGCAACGGCAGCTAATGAACAGATCCAACCCAAGCGCCTGCGCCAAAGCGTCGCCGAAGCGGTGGACCACTACTTCAAACAACTCGATGGTCAGTCTGCGAGTAATGTTTACGACATGGTTCTGAGCGAAATCGAAGCACCTCTGCTCGAAGCCGTGATGATCTATACCCGCGACAACCAGACCCGGGCTTCCGAGGTCCTGGGGCTTAATCGCGGCACCCTGCGTAAGAAACTGAAGCAGTACGGGCTGCTCTGAGCGGCTCAACCCCTAGCGATAGTTCCCCCAAACATTTCCAGAAGAGACGCACCTTTCCATGTCTGAAACCATCAATCCTATCAAGATTCGTCGCGCCCTGATCAGCGTGTCTGATAAAAGTGGCATCGTCGAGTTCGCCCGGGCACTGAGCGCTCAGGGTGTAGAGATCCTCTCTACCGGCGGGACCTACAAATTATTGCGCGATAATGCTGTCGCAGCCGTCGAAGTTTCCGACTATACCCAGTTTCCAGAGATGATGGACGGCCGGGTCAAGACTCTGCACCCTAAAGTACATGGCGGTATCCTCGGGCGTCGCGGCCAGGACGATGCGGTGATGGCCGAACATGGCATCAAGCCGATCGACATGGTCGTGGTCAACCTCTACCCGTTCGAACAGACCATTGCCCGCGCCGACTGCACCCTACCCATGGCGATCGAGAACATCGATATCGGTGGCCCGACCATGGTCCGTTCTGCCGCCAAGAACAATGCCTTTGTGGCGATAGTCGTTAATGCCGAGTCCTATGCCAGCGTACTCGAAGAGATGGCCGCTAATGAAGGGCAGCTGTTCCAACACACCCGTTTCGACCTGGCCGTACAGGCGTTTGAACAGACCGCGGCCTACGACGGCGCCATCGCTAACTATCTGGGTAACCGAGTCGATCGCGACAGCGACACCCCCTCCAGCTTCCCGCGCACCTTCAACACTCAATTTATCAAGGCACAGGAGATGCGTTACGGCGAGAATCCACACCAGCGCGCCGCCTTCTACGTAGAAAAAAATCCAGCAGAACCCTCAGTCTCTACGGCCCACCAGCTGCAGGGCAAGGCGTTGTCGTTTAACAATGTAGCCGATACCGATGCTGCACTGGAGTGCGTCAAGCCGTTCCGCGAACCCGCCTGCGTGATCGTCAAGCATGCCAACCCCTGTGGTGTTGCGATCGGCGACAACATCCTCGAGGCCTATAACCTGGCTTATCAGACCGATCCAACCTCGGCGTTTGGCGGCATCATCGCCTTCAACCGCGAGCTGGATGAAACCACCGCCCAGGCGATAGTCGCACGTCAGTTTGTCGAAGTAATCATCGCACCCAGCGTCTCTCAGGCCGCATCCGATGTGATCGCTGCCAAGCCTAATGTACGTCTGCTCGAATGTGGCGAATGGAGCGACGAACGCGCGACCTCATTCAACTTCAAACGGGTCAACGGCGGCTTGCTGGTCCAGGACAACGATCTTGGCATGGTCATCGCTGACGAGCTCAAGGTGGTCACCGAGCGTGCCCCTAGCGAACAGCAGCTGCGAGACCTGCTGTTCGCCTGGCAGGTTGCCAAGTATGTTAAGTCTAACGCCATCGTCTATGTCAAAAACGGCCAGACCATCGGTGTCGGAGCCGGGCAGATGAGCCGCGTCTATAGCGCCAAAATCGCCGGCATCAAAGCCGCCGATGAAGGCCTAGAAGTCCCCGGTTCGGTGATGGCTTCCGATGCATTCTTCCCGTTCCGTGACGGCATTGATGCCGCCGCTGCTGCCGGCATCGTCGCGGTGATCCAGCCAGGAGGCTCGATGCGCGACAACGAAGTGATCGCCGCCGCCAATGAAGCGGGCATTGCCATGGTGTTCACAGGGATGCGACACTTCCGCCATTAAGCTTGTGCAAAGCTGCTGCGCTCGGTGATGCGTCGTTGAAAGCCCGCTCAGGATGCTCACCTACAATAGTAGGCTGCGCTCCTTCGCGGACTTTCGCCTGACCTTCGCTCGCGACGCTTTGCCCTAACCTTAAGCGAACACTTAAAGACTGAGTGTCGCGTTGCATCACCATCAATTATCAAGGTTTAGAGGGGTGTAACGATTCAGCCCATTTACTTTAGCTATGCGATTGATTATGGAGTATTTGTGGAAAGAGTATCTTTGGCAAGGACGCCAAAGTGAAGCCTACAGGGATCTGTCCATATATAAGAACCACGGCGTCTCTTGGAACAAATACTCCATATTCAAGCCGATGCATGCGCTGAACAGTTGCAACATTTAAAGACTGAGCCTCGCTCAGTCTGCTCATTCTAAGGAAAACCCATGAAAGTATTGGTACTCGGTAGTGGCGGTCGCGAACATGCTATAGCCTGGAAAGCGGCTCAAGATCCCGATGTCAGCCAGGTATTTGTCGCCCCCGGTAACGCGGGTACCGCACTGGAATCCAAGGTCGACAATGTCGCCATCGACATCCTGGATATCGATGCCCAGATCGCCTTCGCCCAGGCCAACGCGATCGGCCTGACCATCGTCGGCCCCGAAGCACCCCTAGTAGCGGGTGTCGTCGATCGCTTCCAGGCAGCAGGCCTGGCCGTGTTCGGCCCCAGCGCGGCTGCCGCCCAGCTGGAAGGCTCCAAAGCCTTTACCAAGGACTTTCTGGCACGTCATCAGATCCCGACCGGTTTCTACCAGAATTTCACCGAACTAGAACCCGCGCTGGCTTATCTGCGTGAGGTCGGCGCCCCTATAGTGGTCAAGGCTGACGGTCTGGCTGCCGGCAAAGGCGTGATCGTTGCGATGACCTTGGCGGAGGCCGAGACGGCCGTTCAGGACATGCTATCCGGCAATGCCTTCGGTGACGCGGGCTGTCGGGTCGTGATCGAGGAGTTTCTCGATGGTGAGGAAGCCAGCTATATCGTCATCGCCGACGGCAGCAACGTGCTCTCGATGGCCACCAGTCAGGATCACAAACGCGCTCTTGATGGCGATCAGGGCCCTAACACTGGCGGCATGGGGGCCTACTCCCCCGCGCCGGTAGTTACTCCCGATATCGACGCCCGGGTCATGAATGAGGTCATAATGCCAACCATCCGCGGCATGGCGGCCGAGGGCAATGACTACACCGGCTTCCTGTATGCCGGATTGATGATCATGGCCGACGGCACTCCCAAGGTGATCGAATACAACTGCCGTTTCGGCGACCCCGAAACCCAGCCGATCCTGATGCGACTCAAATCCAGCCTGGTTGAACTCTGTGCCGCCGCGTTGGCGAAAAAACTGAATCAAACCCAGGCCGACTGGGATCCACGCCCGGCCGTAGGTGTGGTTCTGGCTGCCGCCAACTACCCGGCCGACTATCCCAAAGGAGACATCATCAGCCTCCCGGCTTTCGAGGCCGAAGGCTGCAAGCTGTTTCATGCCGGCACCGCCAACAGAGATGGGCAGGTCGTCACGGCCGGCGGGCGGGTACTCTGCGCCACCGCCCTGGGCAACACCGTCACCGACGCTCAGGCAAAGGCCTACGCGCTGCTCAAGCAGGTCAACTGGAAAGGGGTCAACTACCGCACCGATATCGCCTACCGGGCTATCGCTCGCGAAACCGACAGTTAGCACCTCTCCCTATCCATACTCAGGGTTCGATTGAGCCCTTTTTTTGGCTATGTACCAATCTGTTGTTGCAGAGGTTGATTCTGAATTATGGTCTTTGTCATCAAGTGAGGTTCCGCCTCCCGGCGGCTTCATTTGTACACCGACAACAAAGAAAGCAAAGCAAAGCGAGTATTTCTGAGGGTTAGCCGTTAAGCGCTCCTGCATGGACGGCCCGCGCTACATCCCTGTAGCGCGGGCTTGAGCCTGACGATCGCTGCACCTTGTCAGCATTGTCAGCATTGTCAGCATTGTCAGCATTGTCAGCATTGTCAGCATTGTCAGACTACTTTCGACCTACAGAGAGGTAGGAAGTGCGCTAAGCCCGTAGAGAACGGGCAGCGTCTGCTCACAAAATGCCGAGCCACAGGAATAAGGCGCTATGAAATTCAGCCTGCGGCTGACAGATTGCGGATTCAAACCTTTCAAGAGACGACCTGATTACCCACGAAACTTAGGACCGTAGGCTGGGATGCAATCCCAGCAATACTCTTACTTCAGCTTTAGCGTGCAGCGGCAACATGGCTGCGACAGCCAACGGATGAGTATCTCTCGTAGAATGTCCGGCTCATAGGAACGAAAATAAAATACATCACCGCAAAGCTAACCAGTGGCCCAACTTCAAAA
>JBLHND010000081.1:0-15926 GCA_047622605.1 Motiliproteus sp.
CCAGTCCGAAGCAGCTGCCCCGGTTGAGTAGAATACGCAGAATCATATAGAGCGCGTGTTGCGCACCGACGGTAATCAGAATTTCTTCTGGATCGGCCCAAACGCCACGCCGTGGCAATAAACGAGAGTGGATCTGCTCAATCACCAGCGCATCGTCATCATCGTAGCGATCACCGGACCACTCTCTGATCGCCTGGATGGAGACGGATTCTTTGCAGCACTCACGCCAGTTATTGGCGGGGAACATCTTTGGATCCAGCTGACCATAGATAAAGGGGTAGGGGTAATCCTGCCAGCGATTAACCTTATTGAGTTTACGCGCACTGGGACGCAGTTTGAGGTGATTATCCCAGTCGGGACGACTGCCTGCGGCTACGCTCGTCAATCCCTCGTCCTTGGCTGATATTTTTAACATCTCGATATTGACGTAAAACCCGGCCCGTTCCCGAGAGACCAGGTAGCCGTCGTAGGTCAGATGTTCATAGGCGAGAATCACGGTATTACGTGACACACCCAGCATCTCTGCCAATTTTCGAGTGGAGGGCAGCGGAAGGTCCGGTGGAATATGACCCTCTATAATCGCCTTGCTAATTTGTTCCCTGATCTGCGTCTGCAGGCTGGAGGTGCTGTCCGGAGAAAGACGGAATAGGTGATTTAGCATGATATATCTCCGCTGTTCGTCATCCTCACCAAGGGTGAAGATCAGGTTGTTATATTTATAGTGGGCCGCAGAGTAAGGGTGCCGATAAAGAGGAGTTAGTACCAGAGGCTGGTACCCTCTGGTACCAGATTCATGGGGTCACTTCATGGGGACAGGTTTCAGGGTGCGCACAATGGAAGACCTACCCCGTTGGCTTCACCGGCCCCAACAGAGGAAGCGCTCGGGATTCTCGAGCACCTTCTCGATGCGTCTGTGCAGTAGCTCGGCAAACTCTAAGGTGATCATCGAGGGTGGTGTCTCTGAGGGGAACATCAGGCCGACACGCAGATAGACATCGGGTTGAAAACGACGGAACACTACTTTGCCAGGCTGGGCGTAGGTGGTGTAGCTGAACGCCGAGATGGGATCGATAACGGACACCCCCAGACCGCGCTCGACAAACTTAAGCGCCGGGATAAAGAAACGGGTTTGCAGACGCACGTTCATACGGTGGCCGCTGGTTTCGAACAGCTGCATCAGGTCGTGGAAAATCATGTGATCCGGGTGCAGGGTGATCATCGGTTCGTCGTCGAGCATGGCCGGGGTGATCAGCGGCTGTTCCGCCAAGGGGTGCCCCGCAGGCAGGGCACAGACACAGGGCAGCTCAAACATCTGGTTCCTGCCGACTTTGGCTTGGTGCGTGGACATCTCCGCCAAACCCAGGTCGTATTGGTTGGAGGCGATCCACTCGACGACAGAGTCTGAGGTTCGGGTCTGCAGCGAGGCCTGCACTCTGGGATGCTCTTCCAGGTAGTCTGCCAGGATATCGGGCATGAAGAAGTTAGAGGGCCCGGGCATGCAACCGATCCGCAGGAACCCGTATTGCTTATTCTGAATATCCTGAACCGTCTGGCTCAGGTCCTGAATACGGGAGAAGATCGCTTCGACCTCCTTGTAGAGGTAGTCAGCTTCCGGGGTGGGGTGAAGCCGTTTCTTGCGCCGTTCGAACAACTGGAAACCGATATCTTGTTCCAGGGAGCTGAGCATCATGCTCACCGCTGGCTGGGTTCTGAAGAGCTGCTTGGCAGCCTGCGACACTGAACCTGTCAGCATTACCGCACGAAAGGCTTCCATCTGTTTGAGGTTCATTATTGCGCCTTAAATATTAACTTTACTGATGAATAGCCATAAAAACAGATAGTTGATTATGTTGTTAGCGGGAGTTCTCAGCAAGAATATAACCCATATCAGCAGCGGATGCTTACCGATGGCGTACAGTCGCAGACGGGGTGGGTTGGCGTAGAAACAGGGGTAAGGGGTAAGGGGTAAGGGGGGGGGCAGGTATTTCCAAGTATAGGGGCAAGTCTTTCCTTATCACCTGTCATGTGATGCGGAAAGACCTGACCCTGATAAGTTGTTACTGCTTGCTAACGCGCGCGGCTTCCTCGGTGTAGATATTGTAGGTGGCTTGCAGGTCTGCAAGCCACTCAGGACCCTGACGCACGTCCACGAGGGCGCCAATGTTTGCGTAGGCTTCCAGTACTTTGGGATCTTTCATGACCTTAGCGGTCACTGCGGTGAGGGTGTCTACGACGTCCTGAGGTACGCCTTTGGGGGCGAATACACCCGACCAGCCGCCAAAGCTACCCTTGATGCCGTAATCAGCGAACGTGGGTACGCCTGGAAAGGCATCCATCTTCTGGTCAATGACCAGCGCGCGGGCGCGATCGGCCTTAACATGAGGGCCAAATGCGGGGGGGAAAGAGACGGCCGAGTCGATATGACCCCCGACGACTGAGACCATGGACGCGGCCGCGCCTTTGGCATGGACGTACTTAACCTGATAACCCGACTGATTGGCAATGATGTTCGCCATGATGGTGCCGGAAGAGGCGGCACCCCAGGAACCCTGGGTTACTCTGTCACTCTGCGCACCCGCGATAAAATCATCGAATGTTTTATAAGGGCTGTCTTTTGCCACCACCACGGCCAGGGGTACAGAGGTGAATTTCACCACGGGGGTAAAGGTATCAAAGTTGTACGGCGTGTTGCTGAAGTTCGGGGTTATCAACATGTTGCTTAGCCCCGCGTTGATCAGCGTGTAGCCGTCATTTTTAGCGCGCGCAACGAAGGCGGTACCCACGATGCCACCGCCGCCGGTCTTGTTAATAACAACCACAGGCACACCCAGCTCTTTTTCTACCGCATCGGCCCAGATGCGAGTAGTCAGATCCGAGTCACCGCCGGCGCCCCAGGGCACGATCACGTTGATCGGTTTCTCCGGATAGGCAGCCAGAGCCGCACTCGAAGCCAGGGTTACGGCCAGTGCTGTCGCCAGCGTTGCCAGGGTTTTCTTAGGGTTCTTTATAGAGTTTTTCATAATGCTTTTCATAGTCATGACCTTCGGTTTGTTTTTATTGAGGTTTAATAGACTTCACCGGCTCGGGAAGCAGCCTTTCTTGCAGCAACCCGGTCAGGATCCAGTGAAGGAGGTTTTATGTTTTCTGTTCAGCGGGTCTTCTCCTGTACAGAAGCAGGTATTCGCGAATCTTTTCGTTTTCTCCGTATGCTTGAGAGCACAAAGAAAACGGATAGCGCGATAAAGACCCAGGAGAACGGCGAAGCAAAGAACAGGTAATAGTCAGTGCCAACGATGGCCAGTGCCTGATCCAGGTTCTGCTCCAGGAAAGGTGTCAGGATAAAGCCGATGATAAATATCGCCGGGTTCAATCCCACCATTTTCATCCCGTAGCCCAGCATGGTGAAGGCGATCAGCACCGGGATGTCGCTCATGTTCTGACCCGCGGTGAAGGCGCCGGTGAAGGCAAACACGGTCACGCAGGGGAAGATATAGTAGCGCCGCAAGGACGCCATCTTGACGAAGAACTTGAAGCCGGCGCGCGCGATACCCAGTAGAAATAGGTCGGTGATCAGGAAGCCGGCAAAGATCGCGTAGATGATGTCGGTGTGCTCGAAGAAGATCATCGGACCGGGTGTCAGGCCATGGATCAGAAATGCCCCCATCAGCAAGGCGGCCACATCGTCACCGGGAATGCCCAGGGTCAGCATCGGGATCATGCTGGAACCGCATACCGCATTGTTGGCGGATTCTGCTGCGGCAATGCCCTCGACCGAACCCTTGCCGTACTCTTCAGGCTTCTTGGCAGTACGCTTCGCTTCGCCATAGGCGATAAACGCGGCCGTACTGGAACCCAGGCCTGGCAAGGCCCCGACAAAGGTACCTATGCCACTGGATTTCAGAATTGTACCGAACACGCTACGGAACTCTTTGAAGCTGATTCGGTTGTCAGTAGGGTTGGCGGAGTGGGTAATCTGCATCTCGTGATGTGGCACCTTGCGCCGGCGGATCACGTTGAACACCTCGGGCATCACCAGGATCCCGATCAGCATCGGGGTAAAGGTAAAGCCGCCCATCAGCTCGGTATAACCGAAGGTGAAGCGGGACGCTCCGGTGATCGTCGACATCCCCACCATCGCAAACAGCATGCCCAGGCAGCAGGAGAGCAGACCGCGCGGGATAGACTCACCGGCCATGGAGCCTATGACGGTAAACGCAAACAGCAGCAGGAACACTTTCTCGATCGGGCCGGCCTGCAGCGAGATCAGCGAGATCGGTGCCGCAACCAGGATCAGTACCAGGGTTGCCAGCATCTCACCGGTGACGGAGGCGAACAGCGATATATCCAGCGCCTTGCCTGCTTTACCGGCCTTGGTCAGCGCATGGCCATCTACCGCAGTGAGGAAGGATGCAGCCGCCCCGGGGGTATTGATCAGGATCGCAGAGATCGATCCCCCGTAGATACCGGCTTTATAGACGGCCAGCAGCATGGTGATACCGATGATCGGATCGACATAAAAGGTCATCGGCAGGATGATGGCGATCGCCATGATGGCGGATATCCCCGGAATGGCGCCAAAAATTATACCGATGACGACGCCGGCAATAATGCCCAGGATCGGGCCGACGGCCAGGATCGAAGAAAAACCGTTAATAATATTATCAAACATCTGATTATCTCCCTTACAACGTCCAGGTTGGCAGATAGACCCGCAGAAACTCTCTGGATCCATAAAAGAGCAGTACGGGGGTGATAACCGAGGTCGCAATGATGGGAACCCAGTTGCGACCGCCGAGCAGTATCGCGACCGCGAGCATAATAAAGGGGGTCGCCACCAGAAAACCGACATAAGGCACGCTGAGCCAATAGGCAATAAAGATCCCTATATAGATGAAGATGCCACCGAAGCCGTCCGTGATAATAACTTCCAGACCTTCAGGCTGGGTGCCTCGGGCCAGTTTCCTGAAAGACTGGATAGCGATGGTTGAGGCAAAGAGGATGATCAGGACCGCGACGGTACGCGGCAAAAACATCGACCCCAGATCGCTGACGGCGCCGCCTTCTACCAGGTTATCGTTGGTGAGGATGATCACGGCAACGGCGGTTAAAAATGCCGCTAAGCCGATGTCAATTTTTCGTCTGTCCATGAGTAGTCCCTGAGTTTTTCTTGTTGTTATAGCGCTTAGCTAAGCGCTGAAACCTCGGTGTGGCGGGCGTTGATGCTGCGGTGATAGCCGAACTGTGACTGTCACAAACCGCTGATGCATGCAGCCTAACAAAATCCATAATAGAAAAATATTCTAAAAAATATTTGATTATATAAGTTTTGCTTATGTTTTTTAGAGGATGAGGGTTCCTTCCCTGCGCACTCAGAGTTACTTCATGTCCTGCTCGATAAATAGTAAATCATAAGAAAATCTGATGACATTCTAAATATTTTCTATTTGGCATTATGTTTATTGAGGCGAATAATGACGACATAAAGGCTCGCTCAGAATCGTTTAGTCCGCAGGCCGAATATAAAGATAAAGGCAGGACATAAGGATGATCAGGGCCATTACCCACTCAGGTCGACTGCTCTGGTTGCCAATGCCGGTAATCCAGCGAATAAAAAACCACTAATAAGTGAGGAAGGGATGATCCAACGCCAACATTCTAATCAACGTATGAGTCAGCTGGTGAGTGTTGCCAACCTGGTCTGGACTGCGGGCCAGGTGGCGAAAGACGCCTCCGAGGATATGGCAGGGCAAACGCGTCAGATCCTGGCCCAGATCGATGCGCTGCTGGCCGATGCCGGTACCGATAAGAGTCGGCTGATCAGCGCTAATATCTGGGTCTCTGATATCCGTCAGTTCGCGCAGATGAATGAGGCCTGGGATGCCTGGGTGGATACTGACCATGCACCGGTGCGTGCCTGTGTGGAATCCCGCCTGGCACGACCCGAACTGCTGGTCGAGATTCAGGTCGTCGCAGCCAACGCTTAAGTCTTGAGGCGTGGTGATTGCACCGCGAACCCGTATGCAACGTTCACATATTGGAATTTTGGGGGCCGGCATCGTCGGTCTGTCGACCGCGCTTTACCTGCAGAAAGCGGGTTACAGGGTGACCTTGATCGATAAGGAAGCACCGGGCATGGGCGCCTCTTTCGGCAATGCGGGTCTGTTTGCAGATTATGCCCGCTTGCCGTTCGCCACGTTTGCGATGCTGCGCAAGATGCCGGGGATGCTGCTGGATAAAAGCAGTCCGCTCTCCATGCAGGGCAGCTACCTTCCTTCACTGGCGCCTTATGGCTGGGGATTTTTTAAAGCCTGTTTCCCCGCGAAATACACCCAGGGTAAGGCGGCGATGAGGTCGCTGCAGGAACAGGCCCGTCAGGCTGATCAGGAGCTGATGACGCTAACCGCGGTGCAGGATCTGATCAAAGCCGAGGGTTGTTTAGGACTCTTCGCGACCGAGGAGGGTTTCGTCAGCGCACAACAAGGCGACCTGCAGGAGCGCAGAGAGCAGGGCGTCAATCTGGCGTTCCTGAATGCGGATCAGGTTCGCGAGCTGGAACCGGACCTGGCGAACTTCCACGTCGGTGGCGTTTTTTATCCTGACACCCGGTTCACGGTGAGTCCGGCTGAGTTGAGCCGGCGTTACGCACGTCACTTCACCGATAACGGGGGGGTGATCCTGCAGGATGAGGTGCAGGCGCTGCTGCCTGACACTGCTGAGGTGAGGGTACGCCTGAGCGACAGCACCCTTAGCTATGATCAGGTGGTGGTCTGCACCGGCATCGCCTCTAAAGAGTTGCTGGAGCAGCTTGGGGTAAAAGTGCCTCTGGTCAGCGAACGGGGTTACCACCTGACGCTGGATATCGGCGACAAGTCACTGAGTCGTCCGGTGGGTTGGCTGGATAAGGCGGTCTTTCTTACGCCGATGGCAGATGGCATACGCCTGGCGGGGACCGCAGAATTTGCCTTCGCTGATGCCCCCCTCAACCCCAAGCGTGCCGAGGGGATGCTGGAGCACGCCAAGGTGATGCTGGCGAATAACCCGTCGATCAAATCGACCTGGGTGGGTAGCCGGCCATCGACGCCGGATTCACTACCGGTCATCGGTCCGCTGGCGCGGCACCCTCGAGTGAAAGTCGGCTTTGGTCATGGCCACCTGGGACTGACTTTCGCGGCAATAACCGCCAAACTGATTACAGAATCTGTACAGGGTCAGACCGCATCGATTGATCTGCAACCCTTTTCCGCTGCTCGTTTTAGCTGCTAGGTATTTATATGATTATTAAAGGTGGTATTAATGTCTGTGGGTTCACGATGGGGGTTATCTCCCTGGAATCCTACTTTCCCAAGCCTGCCGGGCATATCAAACACCCGGCCAGCTTCGATTTTCCGGTCCTGTATAAGACCGTTAAGGGCGCCACCATCGACCGCCTGATCGGCGAGCGTGATCCTGAGTTGTTAACGCCCTTTATCGAAGCGGCCAGGGCGCTGGAGGCTGAAGGCGTTAAGGCGATCACCGGTAGCTGCGGTTTTCTGGCGCTGCACCAGCAAGAAATAGCCGCGGCGGTCAAGGTGCCGGTGTTTATGTCCAGCCTGATTCAGGTCCCGCTGGTCTCGCGCATGCTCAAGCCTGACCAGAAAGTGGCTATTATTGTCGCCAACAGTGATGCCCTGACCGACGAGCACCTCAAGGGCGTAGGGATTGCGGATGAGCCGGTCGTGATTGCCGGTATGCAGCACCAGACGCAGTTTGCCGAGGTGATCCTGCGTGGCGATACCGATGATCTGGATATGGATCTATTTGCAGAGGAACTGAGTGCCGTGGTTGAGCGCCTGCTGGATGACAATCCGGACGTGGGTGCTATCGTGCTGGAATGCACTGACCTGTCGCACTTCGCACCGCTGCTACTGCAGAGATTCGGCCTGCCCATCTTCGACCTGAGCAGCCTGACTCGCATGGTCGCGGCCGCAGTGAATCCTCAGTTCGCCTGAGTTAGACTCCTTGCTCTCGTTTCTCAGTTATCCTGCACTTTATATCAGGGAAGGGCACATGCAAGGACGTAATCTCCCATCGGGAGGTCTATTTTGGACCACCGCGGCCTATATTTGTTGGGGAATTACGCCGCTCTTCTACCAGTATTTACGTGGGGTGGACGCGCTGGAGATTTTTTCGCTGCGGGTACTCTGTTCGGTGCCACTCATGGCGGTACTACTCTGGGTGACCGTCACGCCGTTACGCGTTTTCACGCTGCTGCTGGAACCGAAAACGTTTGTCTGGTTATTCCTCTCCACCGCCTGTATCTCTACCAGCTGGTACCTGAATACCTGGGGCGCCATCCATGGTCAGGTGCTGATGGTCAGTCTCGCCTATTTCCTCACCCCGCTGATCAGTATCCTGATTGGCGTGCTTTACCTGCGTGAGCGACTCACCTCGTTGCAGTGGGTGGCGTTGATACTCTGCGCGGCGGGCTTTATTTACGCCTGTATGAGTCTGGATAGTTTCCCTTGGCTAACCATCGGCATTGCGCTGGCGTTTGGGTGTTATGGCGTCATCAAGAAACAGGTACGGATAGATACGCTCAACGGCCTGGCCGCCGAATCGCTGCTGATGGTGCCCTTTGCGTTGTTCTACCTGATCGGTATGGCGGGACAGACCCACTGGGACGCCGGCGAAGATAACGTACGACTGTTGTTGGTGCTGACCGCACCGGTAACCATCCTGCCGCTGGGCTTGTTTATCTTTGGTGTCGCGCGGATCAATAACCTCTCCACCATCGCGGTCCTGCAGTATATCGAACCCACCCTGTACTTCCTGCTGGCGGTCTTTGTCTTCGGTGAAGTGATCGATAGGGAACGTCTGACCACCTTCGTGTTGGTCTGGATGGGCTTTACTGTGTTCTCGATAGACGCGATCCGGCGCGCGAAACGGGTAAAATTAGCCGTGAATACCGGGCTGTAAAAACGGAGCGTTAATCTCCTTTTGTCATTCGAATAACCCTTAATCGACAGGTCGCCTATGGACACCTCAGTACACTTCAAAAACAGCTCGCCGACCGTTGGGTCTGGCGACCTTATTGATGCGATCGACGAGCGCCGGACGCTGCGAGATTTTTCTGTCGAACCCCTGTCTCTGGAGCACCTGGAAGCGTTGCTGTGGGCCGCACAGGGGATATCGAAAACGCCGGGAAAAAGAACCTCACCGTCTGCGGGTGGCCTATATCCCGTTCAGCTTTATGTGGTGGTGCGCTCGGTCGCGGGAATTGCGGCGGGTCTGTATGCGTACGACGCCGAACAGACTCGAATGGAGCGCATTCTCGATGAGGAACTTCAGCCTCGACTGGCCGTTGCGGCAATAGACGAGCAGCCTTGGGTGGAGACCGCTGCCGCGATTATTATCGTAGCCGTGAAGGTGCGGGAGCTGAACGAGCACTTTGCAATCCAGCCTCCCGAAGGCCAGCGAGGTGCACGCTACGCCTATATAGAGACGGGCGCGCTGGCCCAGAACGTTCATTTGCTCGCCTCGGCGATGAATGTAGGCATGGTGTTGGTGGGTGGTTTTGACGACGCGGCAGTCAAAGAGATCCTCAAGCTTCCCGTCGCGCTCGAACCGACCGCGTTGCTTTGCCTTGGGCGGCCGAGCAACGCCGCCTGAGCGCCTAGCCTCGGTGCCCTCAGCGGCTCAGGCGCCCCGTGCCTGAGCAAAGAAACCACCCAGGGCTTTGGCCAGGGCATCGCTGCGTTCGGGGTTGCGTAAGCCGGTCATAATGTGAGGACGCATGCCGGGGATAAAGACCAGTTCAGCCAGGATCTGGTTGAAGCAGCTTTGCCCCGGCTCGTTACGTGCCAGGGCTTCGAGAAAGGCACTGCATAATTCAGGCTCCCTGAGGTCCTGCCAGCAGCGGCTGGCGGTCGCGGCCAGGACTTCGAGCTCCGGGGCGACGCGAGAGGCCAGCACGGCTTCGAGTGCTTGTTGGCGCAGGGCGTCGCTGTGGCTCAGGGATAAGCCGCGCAGCAGGGCCGCCAGGGTGCCGGGACTGCAGTCCTCGGACGCAAGCACCTGGTGCAAGCGTTGGGACAGGGCCTGGCTTAATGAGGCAGGGTGGGGCAGGTGTTCTAGTTGCGCGGCGAAGGCTTCCAGCGGCGGGAGCGGCAAGTGCTCGATAGCACGGCTGAGTACCGCCGCGTTACTGTCATGCTCCAGCCGACTGCAGATGTCGGCGATGCCCTGCAGACCCAACGCCTGCCAGTGATCGTAACCGCGCAGGCCGGAGAGATAGTCACGGCCCGATTGATAAAATGCGGAAGCCGGCTGGTTCAGGAGCAGCCCCGCCTGGGCGTGGAACGCGGCCATCTTGCCCGGGTCCGGAGTGAACGCAAACGGATTATCTTTGAGAGGATCCTGCTCAGAGAGCTTTTCCAGACCCTGATTGCCGACAGCACGCAACAGCCGATTAAGAAAGTCATCGCGTGCGGCCTGCACCAGCAGGCCCTGTTCGTCCAGCGGTAGTTTGAGGAACCAGATCACCTGCTGCGTGGGTTGGTCAGGATTCCACAGCAAGACCGCAATCCATGCCTGCTGCATATAGGGTAGCGGGTAGGGGGTCTGTGCCTGCTCGAAGCGCTGAAAGCTGGCGCCGCTAAGCGTGGAGACCCGCCGGCCCATATCGAACAGGTGACAGCTGGCATCGGTGGACTGGATGAAATCGCTCAGAGTTTGGAGTGGCTGCATGGTATAAACATCGTAAAGGTGGTTGGGTCACGGTCTGTGAACCGCTAAACTGGTGACTATCCTAACACCTATCGGTAGTTACAGAGGCACTCGACTTTGGCCGAGCAGCAGCAGACAAGCAACCCGCAGAGCAACCAGCAGTGACAGTCGCAGACACCTCCGCAGACACCTCCAGAACAGCGCCCCTGGAATCAGCACCCGCCTGCTGGTATCTGTACCTGATAGAAACGGTGCGCGGCAAGCTGTATACCGGTATCACCACGGATATCGAACGACGCTTTCAACAGCATAAGAGTGGTCGGGGCGGGGCTAAGTTTTTTCGCACGGATCCACCGCTACGTCTGCGTCTGAGCCAGGAGCATAGCGATCGCTCCAGCGCCTCGAAAGAGGAATACCGGATTAAACAGCTGACTCACCAGCAGAAGCTGGCGTTAATCAATACTAAATAAGGGGGGGGGATAAGGTCGCATCTTTCATTCGTTAGGAATCGATCGCCAGACACCCTCCTACTCACCTTATTCCAGGTTTAAGAGCTAGAAATTTGCAAAAATCATTGTATGCATTACTGAGATCGATGCTGGGCAGCTTAAGAGATCTGGCACCTATCATTATCGTCATCGCCTTTTTTCAGCTGGTGGTGTTGCAACAGCCCTTACCCGATCTGATCGGGGTGATGACCGGCGTGGTTTTCGTGGTGCTGGGGCTGACTTTCTTTATCTATGGGTTGGAGATGGGGTTGTTCCCGATCGGTGAATCCATGGCCCATGCCTTCGCCCGCAAGGGCAGCGTTAGCTGGCTGATCGCCTTCGCCTTCGCACTGGGGTTCGGCACCACGGTTGCAGAGCCGGCACTGATCGCGGTGGCCGCCGAAGCGGCGGAGGTGGCGGCCAATGGCGGTATGATCGAAAACAATCCCGCGGCGCTTACCGAATATGCCAATGGGCTCCGGTTTACGGTGGCGTTCTCGGTCGGTCTGGCGATCGTGATCGGTGTGGTGCGGATTATTAAAGGCTGGTCGATTCAGTACCTGATCATGGGCGGTTATATGCTGGTGATGCTGATGACGGCCCTGGCGCCGCAATGGATTATCGGCATCGCCTACGATTCCGGTGGGGTGACGACCTCGACCATCACCGTCCCTCTGGTGACGGCGCTGGGTGTAGGGCTGGCGTCCTCGATCGAGGGGCGTAATCCGATGATCGATGGTTTCGGCCTGATCGCTCTGGCCTCGTTAACGCCGATGATCTTTGTGATGGCTTACGGGATGGTTGTCTGATGGAACTCCTAAGCAGCCTGTTCTGGATGCTGTTGTCGACCCTTAAAGATGTGATTCCGATCGCCGTGATTATCTTCGGTTTTCAGCTGTTCGTGATTCGTCGGCCGATTGCCAACCTACGTCGGGTTTTGTTTGGTTTCGCGTATGTCATCCTGGGCTTGGCGTTCTTTCTGTTGGGGCTGGAAAAGGCGCTCTTTCCGCTCGGGCGACTGATGGCCGAGCAACTGACCAATCCCGACTTTATCCGTCAGGGGCTCGGCTCTGCTGCTGAGGCACTGCGCTGGCAGGATTATTACTGGGTCTATATCTTTGCCTTTGCGATAGGTGCCAGCACTACCATCGCCGAACCTTCGCTGATTGCGGTGGCCATCAAGGCCAATGAGGTGTCCGGGGGTACTATCGGTATCTGGGGCCTGCGGCTGGCTGTGGCGCTGGGGGTGGCGATAGGGATAGCCTTGGGAACCTTCCGCATCGTGACCGGGATACCGATCCATTACTTTATTATCACCGGCTATGTGCTGGTGGTGATTCAGACCTTCTTCGCACCTAAGTCGATCGTGCCTCTGGCCTATGATTCGGGCGGGGTGACGACCTCTACGGTGACGGTTCCGCTGGTGGCGGCCCTAGGGCTGGGGTTGGCGGAAACCGTGCCGGGTCGCAGTGCGCTGCTGGATGGCTTTGGTTTGATCGCCTTTGCCAGTCTGTGTCCGATGATTACGGTGATGGGTTACGCCCAGATCGCCGAGTTTAAACAACAACGAGCCCGTGGGCTACGCGACTAATCGTGTGCTCTGGATCAACCCTGACCGTATTGGGAGTAACCTATGCATTTTAAACTGATCCTCGTTTTCGTAGAGGATACTGAAACCACCGCCATTATGGAGGCGGCCCGGGAAGCTGGGGCCACCGGTGCGACGGTTATTAATAACGCCCGCGGTGAGGGGCTGAATAAGACCAAGACCTTTTTTGGGCTGACACTAGAATCACAGCGCGATGTCATCGTGCTGATTGTTGAAGAGCATCTGAGCCGCCATATTCTGGAAACGATCTCCCGGGTCGGTTGCTTTGATACCAAACCGGGCACCGGTATCGCTGTGCAGCTGGATGTAGAGGATGCCGTCGGTGTGGCCCATCAAGTCAAGCAGCTCTCTGAAAATATGGAGACCTCGCGATGAGCGGTCATAGGATGGTACGTGCGGTCGATGTGATGAAGTCAGATTATGCGGAGATTGATGGCATGATGACGGTCGCACAGGCGCTGGCAGTGGCGCGGCTGAATCGCACCCGAGTGCTGATCGTTAAGAAGCGCCATCCCGATGATGAGTATGGGCTGGTGCTGTTGGCCGATATTGCCAAACAGGTGATCGCGCGTGATCGCTCGCCAGAGCGCGTTAATGTCTATGAGATCATGTCTAAACCGGTCATCTCCGTGCCGAGCAAGATGGATGTGCGTTACTGTGCTCGGCTATTCGAGAATCTGAGTATCTCCCTGGCCCCGGTGATTGATGAGGGCCAGATTAAAGGGATCATCAGCTATAACGATATCGTCCTGGATGGTCTTTTTTCCGGGATCGAGCCACTGTAGAGAGAAATGGGGACAGATTTATTTAACCCTGTCCCTATTAATCACTTAAATAAATCTGTCCCCATTAATCAACCCTGGCGGGCGACTTTAAGGGTGTCCGCGATCAGGAACGCCAGTTCCAGCGCCTGGTCTGCGTTCAGACGGGGATCGCAGGAGGTGTTGTAGCGGTCGGCGAGTGTCGCTTCGGTGATCTGGTAGGCACCGCCGATGCATTCGGTGACATTTTGACCCGTCATCTCAAAGTGAACACCGCCAGCACAGGTGCCTTCGGCGCGGTGTACTTCGAAAAAGCCCTTCATCTCTTTCAATACGCTGTCCACGGCCCGGGTCTTGTAGCCGTTGGCCGCAGTGATGGTATTACCGTGCATCGGATCGCAACTCCAGAGGACCTTCTGACCTTCGTTGGCGACTGCGCGTACCAGGGGTGCCAGCTTATCTTCGACCTGATCAGCCCCCATTCGGGAGATCAGATTGAGGCGTCCGGGTTCATTGTTGGGGTTGAGGACGTCGACCAGGCGCAGCAGTTCATCGGCGCTGATGCTGGGGCCAACCTTGACCCCGATCGGGTTATGGATGCCGCGCATAAATTCGATATGAGCGCCATCTAGCTGGCGGGTGCGGTCGCCAATCCAGAGCATATGCGCCGAACAGTCGTACCAGTCGTTGGTCAGGCTGTCGCGTCGAGTCAGCGCCTGCTCATAGTTAAGCAGCAGGGCTTCGTGCGAGGTGTACACGGACGTCTCGTGGAGCTGGGGGCTGTTGGCACCGCTGATCCCGCAGGCCTTCATAAAGGCCAGGGCTTGATCGATCTGGCTGGCCAGATCCTGGTATTTTTCTCCCAGCGGGCTGTTGGTGACGAAACTCTGGTTCCACTGGTGGACCTGGCGCAGGTCGGCAAAGCCGCCCTGCGCGAAGGCGCGTAACAGGTTCAGGGTCGATGCCGACTGATTATACGCCTGCAGCAGGCGTTGCGGGTCTGGTGTTCGGGAGGCGCTGGTAAAGCCGATATCGTTGATAATATCCCCGCGGTAACTCGGCAGAACCTGGCCATCCTGGGTTTCGGTATCGGTCGAGCGGGGCTTGGCGAATTGCCCTGCCAGACGACCTACCTTGACGACCGGGCAGCTGCCGGCAAAGGTCAGCACGACCGCCATCTGCAGCAGCACTTTAAAGGTATCGCGGATATTATCGGCATGGAACTCGGCAAAGCTCTCGGCGCAATCGCCACCCTGAAGTAGGAATGCACGACCTTCGGTCGCTTCTGCCAGCTGGTGCCTCAGGGCACGAACCTCGCCGGCAAATACCAGCGGTGGGCGACGCGCCAGAGTCGATTCGACGTCGCTGAGAGCGTGCTTATCCGTATAGGTCGGCTGTTGCAGGATCGGCTTGGTGCGCCAGCTTTCGGGAGTCCAGAGTGCCATGTTAACGCCTTATCATTGGTGCACGAGAGTGGGTGAGAGTAGCGCGCTACGCGTGCAGAAAAATTGGGCGTAAGTTTACGCCCTGAATAACGGCATGACTAGGAAGAAGAAGGCGGGCCGGGGGAGGCTTAGCTTTTGGCTGTCACCCGGATGCCGTTGAGGGTCTTAAATGACGTATCACGTGCGGTATCCAGGAAGTCGCGCATAAATTCGGCCTCGCGCTGATCTTCACGTATAGCCGCGTACAGGGTCGACCAGACGCCTTTGCTGCCAAGCTGGCAGGCGGTGACGTATTTTCGGTCCAGGTATTCGCTCAGAGCCCAGTTGGGGAGTGCGCAAACACCTCGGCCACTGGCAACCAGTTGCATCATCATGACCGTCATCTCGGCGGTACGCACCTGGGGGTCTATATCGGCAGGGTCAAGAAAACGGGTAAAAATATCCAGCCGGTTACGATCGACCGGATAACAGATCAGCGTTTCCTGTTCCAAATCTTTGGGTGCTATATGGGTCTTGCGTGCGAAGCTGTGCTGGTTGGCGACAGCCAGCAGAATTTCGTAGGCAAACAGCGGTTGGTAGAAGATGCCGGTGATCGGTTGGGGGTCGGAGGTGATGACCAGGTCCAGCTCTCCGCGGGCCAGCGCTGGCAAGGGTGAGAAATTAAAGCCGCTGGCCATATCCATCTCGACTTCGGGCCAGTTTTCTCTGAATTTGTCGATGGTCGGCATCAGCCATTGGAAACAGCTGTGGCACTCGATGGACATGTGCAGACGACCGGTCTCGCCGCCTGCCAGGCGAGCAATATCGCGTTCTGCGTTGCGTATCATCGGCAAGACCGCATCAGCCAGTGCCAGTATCCGTTGCCCGGCACTGGTAAAACAGATGGGCTTGGTCTTACGAATAAAGAGCGAACAGCTGA
>JBLHND010000082.1:0-15761 GCA_047622605.1 Motiliproteus sp.
GAATCGTCAGGGCGCACTGATATCCGCTGTCTATCAGGCAAGTGATGAACTTAAGGTCTCAGCCGATTTTTATCACTTCGAGGGTGATGATAAGACCGATTCAGGAACTGCTCTGGATTGGACCACGGGTGTGATCGATACTGAGCGACAGTATATAGGGCAAGACGGACTGGATTTTCAGAAAACCCAGGCAGATATCGGCACCCTCAAACTAAATCTGGATATGACGGATGATATACATCTGGAAAATAAAACCAGGATCGGTTCGACCAGTAATGACTATATTATCTCTGCCTATGACAATCGCCCTTTCTTCCCGGGTGGATTGAGGGCGTTTACGGGCTGGCAAGAGAATGATTATCTGGGTAATCAGACCAATCTAATTATTGATAAAAATATTAAGGGTCAGCGGCATACGATAATTTCCGGGGTCGAATATGCTAACGAGAAGACCCAGGCCGGTAACTATACAGTGACAACCGACAGCGTCACTATAGATCCCTACAATACCGATAACGCCAGTTGGAAAGGCTCTTATAGTAAAAATGCAGCAAAGACGGAGCTTTCACTGGATACCGTTTCGGTTTATCTGATGGATACCGTGACGCTGAATGAGGACTGGGAGTTGTTTGGCGGGGTGCGTTACGACTATTTTGATTACTCGCTCTGGGCCGCCGAACGCACCAGCCGCAATGGTACGGTGACACCGGAAACCACCTATCAATCGAGTGATGGATTTTGGAATGGGCACCTAGGTGTGGTGTTTTCGCCGTGGGCGCGAGGCAACGTGTATGCGAGCTGGAGTACCGCCTCTACTATCAATGGTGGTGAGGCTGATGCCGGTACCAACTGTGGTTATGGTGGCTTGTGTACCGATGATGAGGGCAACTATAAGGGCGCAGATCCCGAGCAGTCCACTAACCTGGAGATCGGCACTAAGTGGAACCTGATGGATGAACAACTGCTCGCAACCGCGGCTATTTTCCGCACTACCAAAGAGGATGTTATCGAAGGTGGTAACGACTCTTACGCTAGCGGCGGTAGCCTCAATACCGGTGAAAACCGAGTCGAGGGTATCGAGTTAGGTCTGTCCGGTAATCTCACCCCGAAACTGAGTGCCCAGTTCGGGGTGGCGATTATGGATTCAGAAACACTGGAATCTTACGATGAGGCCAATGTGGGTAAGGCCAAGGCTAACTTCGCCGATAACAGTGCCAATCTGCAGTTACGCTATCAAGCAACCTCAAAACTGGCCGTGGGTGGGGTCGTGACCTACTCCAGTGAAATCTATGGTGGGCAGCCGGATGCGGCCGCTTATGAAAATATTAAGCTGCCAAGTTACAGGGTGTACGACCTGTTTGCTGCCTATCAGGTTAATGAGCAACTCAGCCTGCGTGCCAATATTCAGAACCTGACAGATGAAGACTATTACACCGCTGTTTACCGTGGCGGGAGTATTGTTTATCTGGGTGATGCGCGTTCTGCCAATGTGACGGCGGCCTATAAGTTCTAGGTTCTGGTTTAGGCTTCGGCAAGGGCAAAGGGCCTTGTGGGTTCTTTGCTCTTTTTTCTTTGCTACAGAGCTATTTTTGATGATTCCTATACGTAACGTATTTACGCCTGAGCAGGTGCGGCAGCTACGGCTGCATTTAGATCAGGCAGACTGGCACGCCGGGGATATAACTGCAGGGCAGCAAGCGGGTCGTGTTAAGCATAATCAGCAGCTGCCTCAGGACGCCGCACTCACGCAGCAACTAGGTGACCTGATTCTCGATGCGCTGGCGCGCCACCCCGTGTTTATTTCGGCGGCTTTACCTCAGAAAATATTACCGCCTATGTTTAATCGTTACCGCATAGGAGAGACGTACGGTTTGCATGTGGACAATGCCATTCGAATTGTTCCGGGAACCGCGATCCGGGTGCGCACCGATCTCTCGGCGACGCTTTTTTTAAGCGATCCCGATGAATACGAGGGAGGTGACTTGCAGATTCAGGATCATGGCGGCTCGCAGCGCGTGAAGTTAGCGGCGGGCGATATGATCCTTTATCCCTCCACAAGTGTGCACCAGGTATTGCCCGTGACGGCCGGAAGCCGAGTGTGTGCGGTCTTTTGGCTGCAGAGTATGGTGCGCAGTCAGGAACAACGCACCCTGTTATTTGATCTGGATGAGAGTATTCAGTCGCTAGCCTCACAGCATGGCCCTGAGCATCAAGATGTGACGCGGCTGTCTGCCGTGTACCAAAACCTGATTCGCCAATGGGCGGACGCCTAACCTATTGATGGCCTCTGTATGATCGATAAAGCACTTGCACCACTCACTGCTATTCCCGCTGACCTGGTCAGTGTCGCCGATTATGAGCGCTATGCGAAACAGCATATACCGACCGCTATTTTTGAATACATTCAGGGTGGCGGGGCAGATGAGATTACCTTGCAGCGTAACCGTGATGCGCTGGATGAGATCAGGATTTTACCGCGTATTCTGCAAGATTGTACCGCCGGAGGTACTCAGACCACCCTGCTCGAAGAAGCGCTTCGTCATCCGGCTATGCTAGCGCCGGTCGCCTTTCAGCAGTTGGTTCATCCTCAGGGGGAGCTGGCTACGGCGCAGGCCGCCAGTGTCTTAGAAACAGGGATGATTGTCAGTACCCTGGCATCCGTACCGATCGAGGCGATAGCCGCCGAACTGGAGTCGCCCAAATGGTTTCAGCTTTACGTCCAGCACAGTCGTGACTTTACTCTGGAGTTGGTAAGGCGTGCCGAGGCCGCAGGTTATACGGCATTGGTCATTACGGTAGATGCGCCGCTGCATGGCATCAGAAATCGGGCACAACGAGCAGGGTTTAAGCTGCCTGAGGGGATCGAGGCGGTGAATCTGCATCATCGCCCGCCGCTGCCTTCACGGCAGTTTGATGCGAGTGAGAGTATCGTTTTTCAGGGCATGATGAGTGAGGCGCCCCTGTGGGAGGATATTCGCTGGTTAAGGCAGCGTACGGCACTGCCCATCGTCCTTAAAGGCGTGTTGAATCCTGCGGATGCTCTATATGCTGCCGACTTGGGCATGGCAGGCGTTATCGTCTCCAATCATGGAGGCCGCACGCTGGACGGTATGCCGTCGGCGGTAGAGATGTTGCCCCTGGTACGCAAGGCTGTAGGGGAAGGCTTTCCGCTGCTGATTGATGGCGGTATCCAGCGCGGCACGGATATTTTTAAAGCACTGGCGTTAGGTGCCGATGCGGTTCTGATCGGGCGTCCTCAGCTGTATGCGTTGGCCGTGGCCGGCCCGTTGGGAGTTGCCCATATGCTTAGAGTGCTGCGTGAAGAGTTGGAAGTCACGATGTCGCTGGCAGGAACACCGACGATCAAGGATATTACAGGTAAGGCTCTTTTTTAAATATTTTTGATCATTTTTCTCGTTCGCTTAACTGCTTCTTAGCCAGCGCATAGCCAAATTCG
Organism: Motiliproteus sp.; assembly: GCA_047622605.1. Lineage (GTDB taxonomy): Bacteria > Pseudomonadota > Gammaproteobacteria > Pseudomonadales > Balneatricaceae > Motiliproteus. The sequence goes on from JBLHND010000082.1 coordinate 3,458, forward strand.
ATCAGCTCTTCGGCGCGATCAAATTCCAGGGTGCCACAGAGGTTTCGCGGTACTTCCAGCAACAGATCAGGGGGGTAGGCCGCGAGTTTTTGGCGGGCGATGGTCCCCTGCATCGCATCGATAGCCTGGTAGGCGATGGCGTACATACCCAGGGTCTTTTTTTCTGTCACACTCGGCGTTATTGAATTCACCAGCCGATCGATGTTCTTTGACATGGCGGATCGTGGAGCAGGGTTATCGATTGGCGCGCTCTTTTTTATCTCCAGTGCGGGGTCGGGAGGGCCCGAAAGATTTACGGCAATGGTCAGGTCGGTATGATCCCTGAACGTCGGGGCGATCGGCACTGGATTAAGAATACCGCCATCGAGTAGTTGTATCCCATCGCGGATAAAAGGAGCAAACAACAGGGGTAGGGAGATGGATGCCCGAATAGCGTCAAAGATGGGTCCTTGACTGATCCATATCTCTTTTTCATTGGTGATATCAGCCGCGACGGCGGTAAAGGAGATGGATAGGTTTTCTATCAGGCTATGGCCTGTCAGTGCGGCCAGGGTATTGATGATTCGGTCACCCTTGACCAGCCCACCCTGACCCAAAGAAAAATCCAGCAGTCGGAGCATCTCCATCGTGGAGATTGCCTTAACCCAGTCCGTAAATTCATCCAGTTTGCCTAGTGCATAGACACCCCCAACCAGGGCGCCCATCGAACAGCCTACGATGGACTCGATGCGGTAATTGCTTTCTTGCAGGTAATTGATAATCCCGATATGAGCCAGGCCGCGAGCGCCGCCACTGCCCAGGACTAAAGAAATCGATTTACCAGATCCGGGCATGAGTTAACGCCATCCTTGATACGCGGGTGAGTGATAGAGTTTAGCCGATCCCGGCTCCTGCCTGGGTGGGCTCAGGTTTCAACGCTTATAAACTGATAGGCCGGTGTTTCGTAGGGATGGCTCTGCTTCAGGGCGGCCACGATGGCCTGTTTTAACGAACGGTGTAATACCAGTTCCACCTTCATCTCCGGTTCCTGCTGAACCTTGCCTTGCTGACCGATAAACGGCGTTGCGCCTGGGAGTGGCCTGAACTGCCCAAGCCCCTCAGTCACCCAGCAGCATTCGGCATAGTCACCGATCTGGCCTGCGCCTGCGGCAAATAACGCCTGCTGGGTGATTTGGAGGTGGCTGTGCGGAACATAGTACTCGAGTTTCAACATAAGCGCTCTCGGTGTCAGGACGGCCTGCGTTCAGGGAATATTGACCAGTTTGTGGGTTTGCAGGCTGAGTCGCCACCGGGGGTGCTGGCGGCAATGGTCAAGACAGGCGGCCAGGCTCTGGCTTGCAGTAGGGCCGTCGAGGGGCTGGAGGAAGAAGTGATCAAACTTGAGCGCGCTAAACCGGGACGGATCGATGCCGGATTGCGGATGCACCAGTTTTAGTTCGTTACCACTGATGAGTCGAAGTTCCGAGTTGGCTTTAGGGCTGACGCAAATCCAGTCGAGTCCTAAAGGCGCCGGCAGGGTACCGTTGGTCTCTACAGCGACTTCGAACCCCTGAGCCTTGAACGCGGTTATCAGTTCGCTGTCGAGCTGTAGCAGAGGTTCTCCGCCGGTGCAGATAACGTAGGGTATGGCGCCCTCGCTGTCGTTGCACCCGCTATTCCAGAGTTTGAGTACGGCGGCGGCTAACAGTTCGGCGTTGAGATATTTGGCGCCCAGCTCACCGTCAGTGCCGACAAAGTCGGTGTCACAAAAGTTACAGACGGCCTGGGCGCGGTCCTGCTCGCGCCCGGACCAGAGGTTGCAGCCGCTAAAACGACAGAATACGGCGGCACGTCCTGCGTGCGCGCCTTCGCCTTGAAGGCTATAGAAGAGTTCTTTTACTGAGTACATCGCATTCGCTAATTATTGGTTAGGCGCTCAAGCAGCGCGGAATTTCTTCATCACCAGTATACCGGCAGCTGTTTAGCTGACCGCAATACCGGACGCACTGGAGTGTGCGTCCAGGTTTCTTTATCACTGCCAGTATACCACCAGCTATTTGGCGGGCTGTTTAGCTGGCCGCGATGCCGGACTGGTAGGCGTCCTGATTTTCCCCGCCCAGCGCGTCGAGCACTTCGGGAATCAGTTTGGCCAGGGTCTCTGTCATCAGATAGAAGTCGGCATCGAAGGCGGCTGCCGCATCGGCGGCACCGGCATCGGCGGCTTGATCGAGTATTGTATCGGCGAATTTTAGCCGCCGCAGGATCAGGTCTTCACCGAGGATCATCTTACAGGTATCGCGCCAGCTTAACGCCAGCTTGACTGCCATTTTTCCGGCATCCAGATGGGGGCGGATTTCATCGCCCAGCAGGTCTTGCTGCTTGCAGCGCAGGGTCGCGCCATTTTCGCTGGGATCTTTAAGCTCAGACTCATCGCCCAGCTCGAAACCGGCCGGCATCGATTGCTCTTCGAGCAACCAGCGGGTCATGATCGAGGTCGGGGCCTGATGCAGGGCAGGGATGCTCACCGGCAACGAACCCAGAGTCTGGCGCAGGTAGGCACAGAGCTCTTCGGCGCGTTTGGCGCTGCTGGCATCGACCACCAGCAGGCCGAGTTTAGGGTCGATATAGGCATGGGTTTGCTGGTAACGGCTGAACGCCTTAGGAAGCAGATCAATAATGATCTCGTCTTTGAGTTCATCTTTTTCTTTCTTGCGTACCTTGCGCTGCTGTTCTGTCTCGATCAGTTCGACGCGCTCATTTAAAAAGTCGCGGATGACCGAGGCGGGAAGGAGTTTGTCCTCTTTCTGGGCGCAGATCAGCAGTGAGCCGTTGCCGGCATGAACAGGTTCGTCGCTGAGTTTGGCCATCGGCGAGGTCCAGCCGTAGCTGCTCAGTTCCTGGGCACGGCAGGGGCCGAAACGATGTTTTTCAAGCTGTGCGGCGAGGGTCTCGGCATCAAGATCAAAGGGGCGGGTGAAGCGGTAGAAAACGAGGTTCTTGAACCACATATATATAAATTCCTGATAACAGGGTGACGAAGGCGGCCCAGTGTACGAATTCAGTCCTGAGCTGGCTACTAAAACCTAAAACTATGCGCGCGATGACCGGTTTTGCACATTTTGTGGGGCAGGCTCCCAGGGTGCTTCAGCCTAACGATGGCGGCACCTTGCTAGTACAGAGTCTTGAATAAAGGCGGTTGATCTAACGTGACATCCCGATGCGCTGGCTGAGGTGCTTTTTCGCGGTCTATTTCTCTCGAATATTTTTGTTCTTGGTAGCGGTGATGGCGTACGCAAACAGCGCGCTTGTTGGCTATTATGTTGAAGAGACCTCTAACTAAAGGATTAGACATGAGCAAGCTAGCGATTCTGTCATTATGTGTTCTCGGTGCCCTGCCCATGGCGGCGAGTGCGCAGCAAGACTTCTTCGGCCCGGTTATGGGTGACCGGGAGTTCGCTCTCTCGGGGACCGGCAGTAGCGATCGTGATCTTGACGCGAACAACTTCGGTGCCGTGGCTGAGGTCGGTTGGTATCTGCAGGACAACACAGTATGGGGCGTCAGGCAGAGTATCAATTACGCCGACATCCAGGGGGAGGACATCCAAAACGACTTCTGGAATGGCTCCACCCGCGCCTATTACGACTATCAGTTCGGAGCCGGTCAGGCGAAACCCTTCGTTGGCGGCAGTCTGGGGTTTATTTACGGTGACGGCGTCGAAGACGATGCCTTCGCGGGACTCGAAGGGGGGATCAAGTATTACGTGCTACCCAAAACCTATGTGCTGGGTCGGGTCGAGTATCAGTGGTTCTTCGACCAGGGCAGTGATGCCGATAATACCTTCGATGAGGGTGCCTGGGCCTATACCCTGGGACTTGGTTTTAATTTCTGAGCGGTAAAATCCTCGCTAGCCGTGGTTTCGCCGGCGAGGTTCGCGTTTATCCCTCTAGTAGCTAGGGATCAGCTTAGAAGGGCAAGGTTAGTAGGCCAAGGTTAGTAGGCCAGGGTTAGTAGGCCAGGGTTAGTAGGCCAGGGTTAGTAGGCTATCAGGCAGTGCACAGGAATATCAGCCTCATGTAACCGGGTTGATCCCTGAAGAAAGGGGAGGTCGATGATTGCTGCGGCCTCATAAATCTGGGCGCCGAGTCTTTTGATTAGCGTGCTGGCAGCAAGCAGGCTGCCACCGGTGGCGATAAGGTCGTCGATCAGCAAGACCCGGTCTCCTGCGGTACAAGCCTGTTTCTGAATCTCAACACAGGCTGTGCCGTACTCCAGTTGGTAATCCTGACACAGGGTATCGCCGGGTAGTTTTCCCTTCTTGCGAATCAGGATAAGCGGTTTGTTTAGCTTATAGGCGAGCACCGATCCGAGCAGGAAACCCCGGGCATCGAGCGCTGCGATATGGGTGATATCGGTATCGATATAGCGCTGTGTAAAGGCATCAACAACCATGTGCAGTGCTTTGGGATCCAGAAATAGCGGCGCGATATCGCGGAACACGATACCTGGCTCCGGCCAGTCGGGAACGGCGCGAATGGCAGAGCGGATACGGTGTTCATCGTAAGACATGGTTATTCCTTAGTAGGGCTGCTTCAATGTAGGTAGAGTGCATAGGTAGAGTGTACAGGTAGAGTGTACGGGTCACGTGTGCCGGCAGATCTAGGGTGGTTGTTTAGCCCGTATTGTGTTCGCACGTGCGGATCTCACCGGAAACCTGGCGTAGATCGTCGAGGCTTAATACTTCGATCTCTTTGCCTTCTACGCCAATCAGATGTTGCTTCTGGAAGCGGCTGAAGATACGGCTTACGGTTTCTACTGCGAGGCCGAGATAGTTGCCTATTTCGTTACGGGACATGGACAGGCGGAACACCGACGCTGAGTAACCTCGGCGCTTATAGCGATCCGAGAGTTGCAGCAGAAAGGTCGCTACGCGCTCTTCGGCGGTTTTTTTACTCAGTAGCAGCATCATTTGTAGATCTTCTCTGATCTCTTTGCCCATGGAGCGGATCAGCTGTCGGCGCAACTCAGGAACTTGGTTAGACAGACGATCGAGTTGTTCATAGGGGACTTCGCAGACCGTCGTTGTTTCTAGTACTTTGGCCGAAATGGGGTAGAAGTTGGTGTCGATCGCATTGAGGGCGATCAGGTCACCGGGAAAATAAAAGCCGCTGATCTGTTCCTCACCCTGATTGGTGATCATGTACGTTTTAATAGTGCCGGCACGGACTGCAAAAATTGACGTGAAAGGCTCGCCCTGATGAAAGAGATAGCTACCCTTTTTCAGCGGCGGGCTTTTTTCGATGAGCTTCTCAAGTTGCTCTGCTTCATTGGGTTTGAGGGCATAAGGCAGGCATAAAGACAGCAGGCCACAGTCGTTACACTTGAACTCATTGGCAGAGTGAGCTTTATAGACCGAGTGGGGCTTTACGGTCATAGACGAGTTTCCTGACAGAGATTGGAGACTTCAATTCAATGATTTATCGGAGCATTATGGCTTATATATCGGCAGGGTTGAAGCCAATATGAGGGCCATCTTAGGGATGGCCCTGTTTTTTTTACCAGGGTGCTGTTAACCGGATAGGACCCCCGCGCCGTGATGATCTTGCAGCTGATTGGTTTCACAGGACTTCTTTCGATCGAGTACCGTACTGGGGCGTACGGTTACCAGAGAAAGAGTTTTCTTTAGAACCAGGGATCAGGCGAACCCACGAGCACTGGGGTGCACTATAGAGGGGGTTAAATAATACGCGAAAATGTCCGTCCCGCCTGCTGTTTGGGCATATAGGCGTCGAAGGTCATGCAGATCCTGCGGATCAATAATCGACCCGCGGGCGTGACTTCGATACGGCGATCTGCGGGCGTGGCGTCGATATGGCGGCCAGGGTAGCGGATCAGCCCATCCTGAGTGAACTGCTGTAATAAGGGCTGTTCAGCGGCGAAATACCGATCAAAGCTGATATCGAACTCTGCCTCTATCTGCGCAGGATCGAGCACGAAGTGGCAGATCAGCTGAGTGATGACTCTACGCCGTATTCGGTCGTCCAGGGTCAGAATGACGCCTCGTTTGATCGCCTGAGCCGTATCCGCCACGACCGCCTGATAGCGTTTAAGGTCATGCTCATTCTGATAGAACACCTCACCAATCTGGCTGATCGCAGAAACCCCCATGGCGACCAGGTCACAGTCGCTGTGGGTGGTGTAACCCTGAAAATTGCGGTGCAAATGGCCTTCGCGTTGTGCGATCGCCAGTTCATCGTCGGGCTTGGCAAAGTGGTCCATGCCGATGTATTGATAACCCGCATCGATCAGCTGATTGATCGTGTTTTCAAGAATAACCAGCTTATCAGCCGGTGAAGGCAGGTCTTCATCTTTGATGTGCGCCTGTGAGCGAAAGCGGTCGGGCATGTGGGCATAGTTGAAGATCGATAAGCGGTCAGGGCTGAGCTCGATGATCTTATCGAGGGTGCGGGAGAAGCTATCGATGGTCTGGTGCGGCAGGCCGTAAATCAGATCGACGTTAATCGATTTGAACCCCAACTCCCGAGCACTATCGATGATCACCTCAGACAGCTCGAGGGGCTGAACTCGGTTGACCGCTTCCTGAACCCTGAGTTCGATATCCTGAATGCCCAGGCTGATGCGATTAAAGCCCAGTTCGCGGATCACCTTCATGCGCTCGGCATCGGCCTCGCGTGGGTCTATCTCGATCGAGTAGTCGCCCAGATCATCATCGCGGAGTCTGAAGTGCTTGCGGGTTTGAGCCATCAGTTGGCGCATCTCATCGTCACTGAGAAAAGAGGGCGTGCCTCCGCCCCAGTGCAGCTGATTAACACTGCGCTCGTTCGAATACAGACCTGCGACCGTGGCTATCTCTTTATATAGCTCTGTAAGATAAGGCTCTGCACGCTTTTTATTGCGGGTGATGACCTTGTTGCAGGCGCAGAAGTAGCAGACATGGGTGCAGAACGGGATATGGAAATACAAAGACAGGGGTGCGCGGGTATCCGTAGTCTGTTGTCCGGCCTCAATCAGCTGAGCCGGGCTCAATGCCGGATCAAACTGAATTGCAGTGGGGTACGAAGTATAACGGGGGCCTGAGAGGTCATAGCGCTGAATAAGGTCTCTGTCCCATGTGATCTGACTATCTTTTGCCACGGTAGTTTGCACCCTGAAAGTTACAGAATCAGCTGCTAGCAGTCTGTCGGACTTGATCGGTCGTAGCGAGGGAAAGACCAGCTTGAGGCGGTTTTCGAACTATTTTGAGGCTAATAGTGGTGCTATTAAACGAAAAATAGAGTGAAAAATGGCCCCTTTTTGCCTTAAAACAAGCGGCTTCCCGCAGTGGATCAGTGTTAAGTCCGACAGGCTGCTAGGCCGTATGTGCCAATTAAACCATACTAAGTGTCTGGTTACAGTAGTTGCGACCGATGAACGGCAGTTAGTTGTTCAGGGGATTGGCTAGATGTCTGCGGGGGGTGTTTTCATCGTTATACTGGACTTTTTTAGTCAGGATTGGTGCGACACAGCGTGACCTAATAGTCATTGATCTAGATCAATTTGGAGAGCGATTAAAGGGGCTTTCTCAGAATGTAAACTAGAACTAACTCAATCAGTTGAATGCGGGTTGAGGGTCGTTTTGTTATAACTAGAGGCACTGAATTAAGTTGACAATTGTCAAGAAAAGCGCTCTTATGGCTGCCGCTAAAACCAGAGTCTTTGTCTGGTTTTTTGCACCACAACATTCTTGCATCACAACATTTTGCACCACAACACTATAGTCTAACCCAACAAGGGGGGTTCATGGACGCCAGAGCAGAGCAGAAGTATGACCTGGGAGTCGTACGCTGGTTCGCCGTTATGGCTGTTGTCTACCTAGTGGTAGGCGCATCCTTCGGGGTATATATCGCCTCGGAATTGGCTTGGCCAGTATTAAATTTCGATATTCCACAAATAACCTTTGGGCGTTTGCGTCCATTGCATACCAATACCGTGATCTTCGCTTTCGGTGGCTGTGTACTTATGGCGGCGGCTTTTTACTCGGTACAGCGCACCTGCGGTGTACGCCTGTGGAGTCAAAAGCTGGCATGGTTCACCTTTTGGGGCTGGAACCTGATTATTCTCAGTGCGGTTATTACACTGCCAATGGGGTTAACCCAGGGCAAGGAGTACGCCGAACTGGAATGGCCGATCGATATCGCCATCGCGATCGTTTGGTTGACCTATACGTTCAACTTTATTATGACCATCAAGGTTCGAAAGAGTTCACATATCTATGTGTCGAACTGGTTCTTCCTCTCGATGATGATCATGATCACCTATCTGCATGTGGTGAACAGTCTGGCGATTCCAGTGGGGCTGTTCAAGTCCTACTCGATCTTCGCCGGGGTGCAGGATGCCATGATTCAGTGGTGGTGGGGTCATAACGCTGTAGGCTTCTATCTGACAGCGGGCTTCCTAGGCATCATGTATTACTTCGTTCCTAAGCAAGCGAACCGCCCTGTTTATTCTTATCGCCTGTCGGTTATTCACTTCTGGGCGCTGAGCTTTGGCTATGTCTGGTTGGGTGCTCACCATCTGCAATACACCGCATTGCCTGACTGGACCGGTTCAGTCGGTGCAGGGGTCTCCCTGGCGATGATCATCCCGTCATGGGGTGGGGCAATCAACGGCATGATGACCCTCTCAGGTGCCTGGGATAAGTTGCGTACCGACTATACGTTGCGCTTTTTGATCATGTCCTTGGCATTCTATGCGATGTCCACCTTCGAAGGGCCGGTCATGTCGATCAAGACCGTCAATGCCCTGTCTCACTACACTGACTGGACCATAGGTCACGTACACTCGGGTGCCCTTGGCTGGGTTGCCATGGTCGGTGCCGGTGCTCTGTATCATATGATAACGCGTTGTTTCCATACTGAAATGTGGTCTACGAAGTTGATTAACATTCACTTCTGGCTGTTCACCATAGGGACGGTCGTTTATATAGTGGCGATGTGGGTATCCGGCATCATGCAAGGTCTGATGTGGCGTGCCTATGATGAATACGGCACTCTGGTGTATACCTTCGCCGAGTCGGTTGAGGCGATGCATCCGTATTACGCTATGCGTGCGATCGGCGGGGCTATCTTCCTGGCCGGTGCGATCATTATGCTCTTTAACGTGCTGATGACAGTTCGTCAATCTGTCGCTGAAGGCAAAGTTGCGCAGGCTCGTACTGCCGTCTTAGCCAGCGCTTAAGGGAGAATGAGATAATGGCTGAAAAGCAAAAACCTAAAGGCCTCCAGGAAAAAATGGAGACCAATATCTGGGCATTGATGCTGGGTACTGCGATTGTTGTGTCAATCGGCGGGCTTGTGGAAATCGTGCCTCTGTTTGTCATAGATAAAACCTGGGAGCACAATAGCGCCCCCGAGATCCTCTGGCAGCGAGAGGCGGGTACGGCTCTGGGCGACTGGAAAGCCGGAGATGGTATTCGTCCCTACACGAGTCTGGAGCTCGCGGGTCGTGATGTTTTTATTCGCGAAGGCTGCTATCTGTGTCACTCGCAGATGATCCGTCCGTTCCGTGACGAAAAGGAGCGTTATGGGCATTACTCTCTGGCATCGGAATCGATGTACGACCATCCGTTCCAGTGGGGCTCAAAGCGTACCGGGCCTGACCTGGCGCGCGTGGGCAGCAAATACTCTGATGAGTGGCACCGCATCCATCTGCGTGCGCCGCGCTCGGTCGTGCCTGAGTCTGTCATGCCTAATTACCCCTGGCTGCAGCATGCGATGCTGGATGGTGAGGAGGTCGCCAGCCATATGGTCGGCATGCGTACGGTAGGGGTTCCTTATACCGATGCGGATATAGCCGAAGCGCCGGCGATCGTAAAGGGTAAGACCGAAGAGGACGCGGTCGTCGCATTTCTCCAGGTGCTGGGCACCATGGCTACCCTAGATGACAATAAGGTTTATCGTGAATAGCCTGAAAGAGTATTTCAGTACTGATTGGGCGGCGATGACCCCGCATGACTGGGTCGGAATGATTCTGACCGTGGTCATCTTCGTCCTTATGGTAATAGCTTACGTCTATGCCTACCGTCCTAAGAACAAGGAGAAGCTTGAAGCCAGAAAGTATCTCCTTGATGACGGTGAGCCACTTGATAGCGGAGATAAAAATGGCGGATGAAAAAAATCCATTCCCGGGTGAGAACAATACCGGGCATATCTGGGATGATAATATTCGGGAGATGGCAAATCCGATCCCGCGTTGGTGGATGATCGGTTTCTGGGCTTCGATCGCCTGGTTCGTGGGATACGGCATTCTTTATCCGTTTATTCCTCTGGTTGGTGAGAGCAGTACTAAGGGGATTCTTGGCTGGACTCAGATAGGCGAATACAATGAGGATCTAGCCAAGGTTACTGCGCTGCGTGCGCCTTTTGAAGCCAAGATTGAAGCCATGACTCCGGCTGAAATCTTGGCAGACGATGGCTTGAGTGGCTATGCGGTGGCCTCGGCCAGGGTGTTGTTCGGTGATAACTGTGCGGCCTGTCATGGTGCGGGCGGTCAGGGCGGCCCCGGTTTTCCGGTGCTCGCCGATGATGATTGGCTCTATGGTGGAAGCATAGGAACGATTCAGCAGACGCTCATCAATGGTCGTAATGGCATGATGACAGCTCATGGCAGCAAGCTTTCCGGGGATGAGATCGCGACCCTGGCACAGCATGCCGTTAATCTGAGTCAGGGTAATCCTACGGAGGCTGGTACGCAGATGTTCAAGGATAAATACTGCTTTGCTTGTCACGGTGCCGATGCTAAGGGTGTGCAGGCAATGGGCTCTGCCAATCTGACGGATGCGATCTGGCGTTTTAATGAAGACGATAAGCTGGCCTCTGCGGTGCAAACCATTACTCATGGTGTGAACTACCCTCTTGATCCTCTTACCCGTGTCGCGCAGATGCCTGCGTTCGGCAAGCGTCTTAAGGATAACGATATCAAGAAGTTGTCTGTCTACGTCTATAAGTTAGGCGGTGGTCAGTAGTCTAAAATACTGAGTACAGTGCTCAGTGCTCAGTGCTCCAGGACAGGGTGCGTATTATGGATGCGCTGGGCTGTAGTGCTCAATCCTTTCCTGCTGGCTGCTTTGATAGCCGGGTCTGGCTGTGCACTGAGGCTGTAACGCTGATAAAGGAAACCCAGAGCGAAAATTAAGCGCTGAGGTTCCATAATAAAAAAGGGCTTAGGCCCTTTTTTTGTTTCTTAAAGTCGTTGTCACGCACTGTTATCAACGCGCTGTGTTGTTACAATGGCGGGCATACGATGCTTTATTAGACAGTTCTGATGTTTATTAAAGTCCAGATGACGTCATATAGACAGGCTCTGGGTTCTTTATTGACAGGAGGTTTGCAGGTGAACGATCAGAATAACCAGATTCCTATTACCCTTGTGGATGATCTCTACGCCGACGCGGGTCATTGGCATGTCAACACCGGTGAAGAGACGATTCATGCCAAGCGGATGCCGGGGAAGTGGCGCACCCTGAAGTGGTGGGCTAACAGCTTTTGGCTACTGTTTTTTCTGGGTCCCTTTGTTCGATGGGGCGACCAGCAGGCGGTGCTTTTCGATATTCCCAACCGCCAATTTCATATCTTTGGGGTCACTATCCTGCCGCAGGATTTCTGGATGCTGGCACTGTTGCTGCTGTTTTTTGCGATCCTGTTGGCCGTGGTGACCGCTGTTGCGGGCCGGGTCTGGTGTGGCTTCTTCTGCTTTCAGACGGTCTGGACCGATCTCTATACCTGGATCGAAGAGAAGCTGGAAGGCAATCCTCAGAAACGGCGCAAACTCGACGCGGCTCCCTGGGGTTTCAGTAAGATTAAAACGAAGGTGATCAAGCACGCCCTGTGGCTGGTTATTGCCTTGTTGACCGGTATCAGTTTTGTCGCCTGGTTTATTGATATCTTCTCTTTGTTGGGCGGGTTATGGCGTTTCGAGCTCGGTTTTGCGGCGACGCTCAGCATCAGCATGTTTGTCGTGGGTACCTATATACTGGCCGGTTTTATGCGAGAGCAAACCTGCCTGTGGTTATGCCCCTATGCGCGAATTCAGGGGGTAATGATCGACAACAGTACGGTGCTCCCGACCTATGATTTGCACCGCGGTGAACCCCGTGGACGGCTTAAAAAGAACCAGGTCGAGGCTGAACGCAGCAGCGGCGAGTGTATCGACTGCAACCAGTGTGTTGCCGTCTGCCCTACGGGGATCGATATCCGTCAGGGGCAGCAAGAGGGCTGTATTACCTGTGCCCTGTGTATCGATGCCTGCGATTCGGTCATGGAAAAAATA